>JAEXYZ010000029.1 GCA_023405135.1 Bacillota bacterium
GCGAATCATGCCCGCAGAGGCTCCATGTAAAGCCTACCAATAAACATACTTCTAAGTTTATCTTGTCCATGAAAATGGCTCATTTTTTCAGTTGCGATGTGGCTCACATTTCAATTGCGAAATACAAAGGTAAATAAGATAAAATTATAAGAGACAATTTCGGTGTATTACAAGAAATTAAAAACTGAAGAAAATTTGGTGACATATGAAATCGTATATTTTAAACCTAACTTTTGAGGAGATTCAGCCTACCATTTGGCGAAGAGTAATAATGCCTGCTGGTGCGACATTTAACCGACTCCATGAAACAATTCAGCATGTAACGAATTTCCAAAGTATACTTAAGCCTTATCATTTTTTTGCTTTTGAAGTACAAAATTTATTTATAACAAATAACGAGGATCTTTTAGAAGAGTATAAAGGGAAATTGTACTTTAAAAAGGAGGTAAAACAACCTTCACGGATTAAAATTGATACTTATTTGGAAAAATATGGTGAAGTTTTATATATATATGACTTTGGTGATAATTGGCGCATCCGAGTTAAACTAGAAGATGTGGTAGACGATTATTATTTTGGCTACCCGACATTATTAGATGGTGAGGGAACAGCTCCCCCAGAAGATGTAGGTGGACCACCAGGCTATAAAGAATTTTTAAAAGTTTATCAAAATCCAATGAACCCTGATTATTTATCGACACTTGCTTGGGCGGAGCGTCAGTTATATCGACTACTGAATATTGATGAAATAAATGACCGATTAAAGCATGTAAAATATAAAAAAACACAATGGGAGCATATTGATCACGACAATTATTTTATACTATCGGATAAATATCGTGGTGTAGATAATGTAGATCTAGATAATTTACAAAATAAAGAATTAATTATTCAATATGCAATTGCTTGTACTAATCTATATGGTTATATTGAATATCCAGAATTTCTACAAATATATAATTCTCAAAACGAACCATCCTTATCTAGTAAAGAATTAAGTGCTATAACAATGGAGCTTAAATATTTAAATCAATTAGTTAAAGCACATATCCATGTATATAAAGATGCATTTGTCCATGAAGCGTTTGATTATATTGAAGATAAGGAAGTATTTTTTGAAGGGGTTATAGGTAAACCATATTATATACCAGCGAAAGAACAGTTATTAAAATACGTTGATGAATTGTACTATGAAAAAACTATTCACCATGAAAAATTAGCAAAGATGATGGCGAAGGACTTTTTTGGTGGTAGTACACTGATGGTATATTATGAAATTGATGAATTAGTTAATCAATTAAAAACAGTTCAAGTTAATTTCAACTCAGTTGTTGAATCATTTTTAAGTCGTTTTAAATTTAATGATTTAAAGCACGCTAATGAATATATACAAACAATCACTAAAATAGCTAATATGACACGTCTTTGGGAAAATAGAGGCTATATGCCAGAAGAACTTTTAAAAATAGAACATCGCCATTTAAAGCCGATGTCACAACATCCAGTTATTGATGAAGGTAAAGTGGGACGAAATGATTCGTGTCCGTGTGGTAGTGGGAAAAAATATAAAAAATGTTGTGGTAAATAGGAGTAGTATATTACTAATTAGTAATAAAAATTGAAAAACCATCCACATTTATTTTGATGTGTGCTACATTATAGGAAAATTATGTGATAAAGAGGACAAAACAGTGAATTCGCAATTGACCGCCTATATAGCTCTAATTTGTACATCTGGTGTACTTAACTTGTATTTATGTGCGTACGTATACAAAAAACGATTCAACTACTCAAATGTTTCTAAATATTTCGCCCTTTATACAGGGTTTACAATGATTTACTGTTTCGGTTCCGCATTTGGGTTAACCGCTTCCACAATTGAGCAAATAAAGTTTTGGAACATACTTACATATGTAGGACTACCATTTTGTCCACCACTCGGTTTACTTTTCATCATGCAATATTTAGGTATTAAATTAGAGAAAAAGAAGATTGTTGGATTGCTTATTATTCCAATGATCAGTTTGATAATGATAGCGACGAATGATTTGCATCATTTACATTATAAGATATTTGAAGTGGATTCGATTCAAGGTGCACCTTACTATTACATGGAGATAGGCTTCTGGTATGTAGTTCATGGTATTTTTACATTCGTCTGTATGTTTGTTGCCTTTTTATTATTACTCTCTTATTGGAAAGAAACAGAAAAAGCTTATCGCCCCCAACTAATTGCACTTATGTTTGGGCAGCTTGTCCCAATGGTAATATCTTTTATTTATTTAGAAGGATGGACCCCTCCAGGAATTGATCCAGTTCCAATGGTTATTTGGATTACATCGCTTTTATATTTATGGTCTATCAGTTTTTCACGTTTATTTAAAATTATGCCAATAGCTAAGGATACAATTTTTAATAGTATTCGTGATGGGGTAATTGTGTTAGATGAATCCTCTAGATTAATTGAATTTAATCAAGCATGTAAAAATATGTTTTCCAAATTAAATAAAACGATGTTTGGAATGGAGTTAGATAAGATTTGGCTTGAATTATCTGGTAACCCTTTTCCCTTTGTATTAGATGCAATTGAGGTTACAAAAGAATTAAATATTGGAAATTTTGTCTACCAGGTTCGCATTGCGCCAATAGAGCACGCAAATAATAATAAATGTAAGTTAATTATTTTTACGGATATTACAGAGTTAAAAAATCTACAGAAAAAGCTAGAACATCAAGTTTATTATGATGAATTAACACAAATTTATAATCGACGTGCTTTTTTTCAACTATGTGAGAAAAATTTTACTGAAGCAAAGAAGCTTTCATTACCTTATACGATTATTATCTTTGACATTGATTATTTCAAAAAAGTAAATGATACTTACGGGCATCAGGCTGGCGATCAAGTGCTTAAGCATATAGCGAAAGTTTGCCAATCGGAATTGAATGAAGACATACTGTTTGCTCGTTATGGCGGTGAAGAATTTGTTCTTGCGCTGAAGGAATGGACTAAGTCAGATAGTGCACTATTAGCAAATCGCTTAAGACAATCGATAGAATCTCAAGAGCTAGTTACGACTGATGGAGTTATCATTACTGTCACATCAAGCTTTGGAGTAGCAGAAACTACAAAAAATCATGATGAAACACTTACTCAACTTCTTAATAAGGCGGATGAAGCGCTATACTCGGCAAAGCGAGAAGGGCGTAATCGAGTAAATGTGTACGTAGAGAATACAGAAGTATTCAAATGAAAATAAAGTATTCCAATTAAACCTAAAAGAAATGGCAGATGCTGTTCTTTAGGTTTTTTTGTTTTAACATAAAACTTACGTTTCGGTTATTAAAATAAATTCATTTACATATTTTCCTATATCCACATATTTACATGATTAAGTATAGAAATTTTAAGAATCGAAATTTCTAAAAAAGGGGCATTATTTTGGCTAAAATACCGATTATTATCGACACTGATCCAGGTATAGACGATGTTATGATGTTAATATTAGCTTTTGCTAATGATCACTTTTTTGATATACGTTTAGTTACAACGAGTTCTGGTAATATATCGCAGGATAAAACAAACTACAATGCTCGAACATTTTTAAGTTATATTGGTGCAAATGTAGAAATTGCCCGTGGGTTAGATCGCCCAATAATTTATGAACTAGAAGAAGCAGAAGAAGTTCACGGTGAAAGTGGGTTAGGAAATGTTCAGTTTTTAACACCAACTTTACCTGTAAGCTATCGATCAGCGATTATGGCAATGTTCGAAACAATTTTGAAAAGCGATGAAAAAATAACGATAGTTTCAACTGGCCCTTTAACAAACGTTGCAGCACTACTAGTTGCTCATCCTGAAGTAAAACCAAAAATCGAACGTATTTCATGGATGGACGGTGCAGCAGTAGGGGGCAATGTTACACCAACAGCCGAATTCAATGCATATGTTGATCCCCATGCAGTTGAAATTGTATTTCGTTCAGGTATACCTATTGTAATGAGTGGATTAGATGTGACATATAAAGCTTTTATAACAATTGATGAAATGAATAAAATTTTAGCTAAAGGCACTGAGTTTACTCAAAAACTAAATCAAATGGTGAAGTATTATCTTGAAAATATTAAAAAAACACCGTTCCATCAAGCGAATTTTGATCAAATATTTCAGTTTCACGATGTTTGCGTAGCTATGTACTTATTGAAACCGCAAATTTTTGAAGGCAAAGATTATTATGTAGAGGTTGAACTGGAAGGGATAACAGTAGATGCAACCGTTGTAGATTATTTAGAAAAGTTAGGAAGAACTCCAAACGTCCATGTTCTTTATAATGTTAATCGAGAAGCCTTTGTTGCAGAATTTAAGAAGGCTGTAGACATTATTGCTGAAAGGATAGACTAATCAACTATAGGAAGGTTTAGGGGATTCCAGAAAATTTTGCTTTCTGGAATCTTTTTTAAATCACTTTTCTCTTAGTATTTTTCGATATCGATTAGGAGATTGACCTGTATAGGTTTTGAATAATTTTGCAAAATAATTTGGGTCTTCAAAACCATTCAATTGTGCAACTTCACTTATTGGAAAATCTGTCTCTAATAAAGTTTTTTGGGCATGCTGTATTCGAATTTGTTGTAAATAACGTTTAAATGCTACTCCATGATGCTTACTAAAAATGCTACTTAAATAATTTGATGTAATGCCAAGTTGATTGGCTATTTCTATTAATGATAATTTTGTATTTTTATATTGTTGTTCAATTAAATCAGCTGCCAATTCAGCATAATTTACCTTCAGCTCTATCTTTGCATCCGATGCAAGCTTCATTAAAGTTTGCGTAAAAAGAATGATTTCTTGAATAATCGTATAAAGAATAGGGTGTTCTAAAATTATGTTAAATAATTGGCGGTAATTTTCCTCTAAAACTGCTTTTTGATGCAGATTATATTTCAACATAAATCGTCTAATTTGGGCCAAAACACTTGTTAAATGTATGCGAATAGAATCTTGCTCATAATAAGTCCCATCAACAGATAAACGGTATAGAAATTCCTTGATTGTTTGTATATCAAGGTTTTCAAGGCCTTGTATCCATAGTTGCTGTTCTTCAGGTGTTAATAAAGGATCTAAAGGGAGGGGTGTAAGCTGCTTACTTACATAAAATATATGCTCAAATCCCTTATAAAATCGTTGCTTTAATGCGTTTTTAGTCTCTAAATAAATTTCATTCAACGGCACCGGTGCTTTATCATAAATAGCTATATTTATATAGCTGCCACTCATAACATTCCATTCCCGAATTAATGTTCTCGCCTTTTTTTCAAACAAAGTCTTTTCAACAAATTCTGATATACAAATGATACGTTTTGATAACGGATAAATCTCTATATTTTCGAAAATAGGGGTTTCCTTTAACCAACTATATAAATCTATTATATCCTTTGAAAACTCTGGCTCGATGAGGAAAAAAAGTTGATGATCTTTAGGAAAACCACTTTCACTATTTAAAAATAGTTGTAAGTAAAAATCATTAGGAATTTCATAATTTACAATAGAATTGACGTCAGCTTTGCTTTTTTTTGTAGATGAATTAATTAAATACTTCAAATGATTTAAATCAACTGGTTTAATAAAAAAATGAGTTACTTGCATTTGAATAGCCTTCAGAGCATGTTGAAATAGTGGCTCAGATGTTGTAGCAAAAATTTCAGTTCCATCTTTTCTTGCTAATTTAAAAAAAGAAATATCATTTGGATTTTTAATTAATTCAATCTCTACAATTAAAATATCCGGATGTATTTGTTGATACTGCTGAAATAGTTGGTCAATTGATTTAAAAATATACACTTCTAATTCGTTTAATAAATAAGTCTCCAAATACCACTTTAAACCTTTTGCTTCTATATAATCTCGATCAATAATACATATTTTCATCCCAATCACCTTATAAAATTTTAGAAAAATATATTTTTTCTATTATACAGTTAAATTTAAATTAAAAACATATAAAATTACTCTTTTTCTTTTAATTTTTCTCTGTTTTCTGAAAAGACTGAATATTAAAATGTGAATATAAATAAAAGAAGAGGAGGAAAGGAAATGACAGAAAGTGTTAAACAGTTATCACCTGAAGAGTTAGCTGAATCGAAAAATATTGACCCAATTTCAAAGCGTTATATAAAAGATTCAAACAAAACTGTAACGACTTTAAAAATGATCGTATGTAGTTTAATTGGTATTTTCAGTTTTTTTGTGACATTTGAATGGAATGGCAAATCTTCTATTCTAATCGATCATATAGTGAGTTTTTTATCTACTTCTTTTCCAACATTAGTCACTACATATGTCTTTATTTTACTAGTAGTAGGTGCAATATTGCCGTTTGTTAATAAAAGCTGGAAAAAGGATATAGTTAGTAGAATTTTATCTATCTTTAAAGTAGTTGGTTTAGTCGTTGGGATTATGCTGATTTTCGGAGTTGGTCCAGCGTGGCTATTTGCTCCAGATGTAGGTCCATTCTTAATGGATAAGTTAATTAAACCAGTGGGAGTTTTAATTCCAATCGGGTCTGTGTTTTTAGCTCTACTTGTTAGTTATGGCTTACTAGAGTTTATCGGGGTATTTATGCAGCCGTTTATGAAACCGATTTTTCGTACACCAGGTCGTTCTGCCGTTGATGCAGTAGCATCCTTTGTTGGAAGTTATTCAGTTGGTTTGTTATTAACTAATCGTGTATTCAAGCAAGGTAAGTATACGATTCGTGAGGCAGCGATTATTGCAACTGGATTCTCGACTGTGTCTGTTACGTTTATGGTTGTAATGGCCAATACACTCGATATTATGGAATATTGGTCACAGTTCTTTTGGATTTCCCTAATAGTTACATTTGTTGTAACAGCTATATCAGCACGTATTTATCCACTTAATCGGTTGAAGGACGAATATTTAGAAGGAACTACAGCAGATCCAGAAGTTATCGTAAGAGGGAAACGTTTCCATAATGCGTGGCAGGAGGCTTTAAACGCAGTAGAGAAAAACCCTACATTTTTAAAGAATTTATATCTTCATTTAAAAGATGGGCTCGTAATGGCGATGGGTGTAATACCTTCTATTCTATCAATAGGTTTACTTGGAATCGTTCTTGCTTTATATACACCGTTGTTTGATGTGATCGCGTATATTTTTACACCGTTTACTTATTTATTACAGTTACCAGAACCTATGTTAACTGCAAAAGCTCTTTCATTGTCTATAACGGAAATTTTCTTACCTTCTTTATTAGTGACAGAGGCAACACTTATTACTAAATTCATTGTAGCTAACGTATCAGTATCTGCAATTTTATTCTGTTCAGCAGTTATTCCGTTAATTTTATCAACTGATATACCTTTAACAATTCGTCAGTTAATTATTATTTGGTTTGAAAGGGTTGTCCTTTCTTTAATTATCGTAACGCCGATTGCATTTTTATTATTTTAATATTTTAAGGGGAGATTATAGATGAATAAATTGATGAATAAAAACATTAAAGCACCTAGAGGTAATCAATTAACATGTAAAGGATGGCAACAAGAAGCTGCAATGCGCATGCTCATGAATAATCTTGACCCTGAAGTTGCAGAAAATCCGGATGAATTAGTCGTATATGGAGGTATTGGTAAAGCGGCGCGAGATTGGGAATGTTTTGAGCAAATTATCGCTTCTTTAAAGGAATTAGAAAATGATGAAACTTTACTTGTGCAATCTGGTAAACCAGTAGCTGTTTTCCGTACGCATGAAAATGCTCCTCGTGTATTAATCGCAAATTCAAATTTAGTTCCAGCCTGGGCAAATTGGGAGCATTTCTATGAGTTAGAAGAACGTAATTTAATGATGTACGGTCAAATGACTGCCGGCAGTTGGATTTATATAGGAGCGCAAGGAATTTTACAAGGGACTTATTTAAGTTTTGTAGAAGCAGGCAAAAAGGTTTTCGGTACAGCTGATTTAAGAGGAAAATTCATTTTAACTGGTGGTATGGGAGGAATGAGTGGAGCTCAACCTCTTGCAGGAAAAATGGCTGGCGCTGTCATTTTAGTTGTAGAGGTAGACCGTAAACGAATTGAACGTAAAATTAAAGAAGGTTATTGTGACTATTTAGTGGAAACGGTAGATGAGGCTCTTGCATTAGTAAATAAACTACGTGACAACAAAGATCCTGCATCAATCGGATTAGTAGGTAACTGTGCAGACGTACACAAAGAACTTCTTAAACGTGGGGTAATACCAGACTTTGTAACGGATCAAACTTCTGCACATGACCCGATAAATGGTTATGTTCCGAATGGTATGAGCCTTCAAGAAGCATTAGATTTACGCAAAGCAGATCCGAAAGAATATGAGAAAAGAGCAAAGCAAGCAATGGCAGAACATGTGCAGGCAATGCTTGACTTCCAAAAAGCTGGAGCAGAAGTATTTGACTACGGAAACAATATTCGTGCTTATGCTAAAGAAATGGGAGTTCAAAATGCTTTTGATTTCCCAGGATTTGTACCAGCGTATATCCGACCATTATTTTGCGAAGGGAAAGGACCGTTTCGTTGGGCAGCGTTATCAGGTAATCCAGAAGACATTTACAAAACAGATACACTGGCAAAAGAAATGTTTGCTAATGATGAGGGCTTAGTTAACTGGATTGATATGGCTCAAAAAATGGTTAAATGGCAAGGTCTACCTGCTCGTATTTGCTGGCTAGGCTATGGTGATCGTCATCGCTTTGCATTAAAGGTAAATGAAATGGTAGCTAATGGAGAATTAAGCGCACCAATCGTATTTGGCCGTGATCACTTAGACTCAGGCTCTGTTGCATCGCCAAACCGTGAAACAGAAGGAATGAAAGATGGTTCTGATGCAGTATCAGACTGGCCAATTTTAAATGCACTAATCAATACTGCAGGAGGAGCTAGTTGGGTTAGTGTCCATCATGGTGGAGGTGTTGGTATGGGTTATTCCCAACACGCTGGTCAAGTATTAGTAGCTGATGGAACGCAATTAGCAGCTGAAAAAATTAATCGAGTTCTTGTATCAGATCCGGGGATGGGTGTTGTTCGACATGCGGATGCTGGTTATGATTTAGCAATTAAAACAGCTAAAGAAAAGCAGGTTAAAATGCCAATGCTAGACAAAAGAGGTTGATAGATGATGCCTACAATAATTCAAAATGCTAATGAAGTTATTACATTAAAAGGCGATGGAAAAGGCCCTCGTACTAAGGAAGCAATGAAGGATATTGGCATTATAAAAAACGGCAGTGTTTTAATTGACCAAGATCAAATTATTGCTGTTGGTACGTTAGAGGACATACAAAAAGAGTATCCACAACTTACTATGGATGCAGAAATTATTGATGCTTCTGGAAAGATTGTGATGCCTGGTCTTGTGGACTGTCATACCCATTTAGTACATGGTGGAACAAGAGAAGATGAATTCAACATGCGTTTAAATGGCGCCACGTACATGGAAATTATGAGTGCAGGCGGTGGCATTCACTCAACAACTAGGAGTACTCGCCAGGCTAGCTTTGAGGAGTTATATCAAAAAGCATATAGTCATTTAAATGAATTTTTAAAGTATGGTGTTACCACTGTTGAAGCAAAAAGCGGTTATGGTTTAGATTGGGAAAATGAAAAAAAACAGTTAGAAGTAGCGAAAAAACTCCAAGAGAATCATGTTATTGATGTTGTAAGTACATTTATGGGTGCACATGCTGTTCCGATAGATTATAAAGGTCAAGAAGATGAATTCGTTGATATTATTATTAACGAAATGCTTCCTAAAGTAGCGGAAGAAAATCTTGCACAATTTAATGATGTATTTTGTGAAAAGGGTGTATTTACACCTGAACAATCTCGTCGTATTTTAGAGGCTGGAAAGCTTTATGGATTAACTCCAAAAATTCATGCGGATGAAATAGAGCCGTATGAAGGTGCGGAACTTGCGGCGGAGGTAGGAGCAATCTCAGCAGAACATTTACTAGTGGCCTCAGATGAAGGGATTAGAAAAATGTCAGAGGCAGGAACTATTGCCGTCTTACTTCCAGGTACAGCATTCTTCTTACGTGCGCCTTTTGCTCGAGGTCGACTCATGATTGATGAAGGTGTTCCAGTTGCAATTTCAACAGACTTTAATCCTGGTTCTTCACCTACAATTAGCTTACCGTTTATTATGAATTTAGCTTGTATGAATATGGGACTTACACTGGAAGAAGTATTAACAGCAACAACAATCAATGCTGCATACGCGATTAACCGAGGGAATCAAATAGGATCTCTAGAAAAAGGAAAAAAAGCAGATATTTTATTGTTAAATGTGACTAATTATAAACAGCTTCAATATTATTACGGCATGAATCATACACATATCGTGATGAAAAACGGCAAAGTCGTCTTAAAGGACGGTGTCTTCCAATGACAGAGGAATTGAATAATTATATACAAAAATCATCAACAGTATGGGTAAGAGAAAAAGGGCAGGATATAAAGGTTAAAGATTGGATTATACCTGTTTGGGAAGAACAACGAGAAGATTGGGATGCTGTTATTCTTGGTGTCCCTTTATCTCGATCTTCTATTAGTGCATCTGCTGCATCGGAATTTCCAAAGTCGTTCCGAAGGGCTTGGGAGCTTTTTACAACTTATTATTTTGACGAACATGTAGATTTTAGAGAATATAAAGCTGGAGATATTGGCGATGTAAAGATGCACTATACAAATATTTTACAGTGTCATGAAAATATAGAACATGCTATGAAGCATATTCAACATGAGTTTCCTTACTCTTTTTATGTATCGATTGGCGGTGATCATTCAATTACGGCACCATTAGTTCGGTCTATTCAAAGTAATAACGAAAATAAATCTATAGGAATTGTCCAACTCGATACTCATTTGGATATGAGAGATTTAAGCCAAGGTCCAACTAACGGAACTCCAATTCGTCAGCTAGTAGAGGGGAATGTTGTAAAAGGAGAAAATATATATAACATTGGACTTCATGGATTTTATAATGCACCTTCATTAATTGAAGCAGCACACAAACATAAAATAAACATGATTTCATTAAAACAGCTTCGCGAAAAAGGCATTGTTTCAATGATACAGGAAGTTATGACACAACTTTCGAAAAAGGTTGATATAGTTTATCTCACAGTTGATATGGATGTTTTGGATATATGCTATGCGCCAGGAGTACCAGCATCAACACCAGGAGGGATGCGGACAGACGAACTATTCGACATCCTATTTGAGATGGGGAAATACCCAATAGTATATGCAATGGATTTTGTTTGTATCGATCCAAATCGTGATCATCAAGAGCTTTCAACTGTAAAGGCGACAACATATGCGTTTTTAACTGCATTAGCATCTCGTTATATTCATAAAACATAAAAAAATTAATAATTGGACTTTATATATTCGTTTGTATATAAAGTCTTTTTTATTCATTAAATATTAGTATGCAAAAAGTTAATTCATTTAAACCTTTTAGATATTGCTAATTATATTCTTTAATAAGTAAACGAACAGGAATGAATTAATTTTAACCAGTACATATTTTATCGTTAGTTTACAATACTAAATTCGAGAGGCAATAAATTCGTTAGAAAGGGAAGATGCATAAAAATGGCGAAGCATTCAGATACAAGTTGGAAACAAGATCACCCAAGCACTTTATTTAGCAACTCTGTTCAAAAGGCAGATCGTGCGGTAAAGCAAGCAATGTCACATCCAGAAGAAATCGCAGTAGAGCATGCCT
The DNA here is from genome assembly GCA_023405135.1 of Bacillota bacterium. Taxonomy (GTDB): domain Bacteria; phylum Bacillota; class Bacilli; order Bacillales_A; family Planococcaceae; genus Ureibacillus. The sequence continues at coordinate 11,792 of JAEXYZ010000029.1, forward strand.
TTAAAGCAATTTCACGGGCAGAAAATTCGCTTAAAAATGCAGAAAATCATAACGAGCATATGGATACGGTTGAACAAAATAAATCTCAATTAGAGGAGCCTGTTAAAACAGCAATTGCAAGAAGTTCGTAAAATTGTGGAAGAAGAATAAGATGATAAAATAACTCCCGTTTAATACGAGGGCACTGAAAAACTTACGCTTTTTATTGCGTATCGGTTTTTCAGAATAAAAAAAAGGCACTTTCTGTTCGATTTTGAACAGAAAGTGCCTTCTTTCTTTGTCTATTTCTTACTCTTTTTCGTTT
>JAEXYZ010000077.1 GCA_023405135.1 Bacillota bacterium
TCTAGGAAAGGGCTAGCCCTTTCCTAGACACCCAAATCAACACTTCGAACAAATCTATTTGAATACGAAGGTGATCATCTACCTTGAGAAGTTGAAAAGTCATTTACACAAAAATATTGACAGTACCATGATTAAACTAAAATTTAGAACATTCTTATAATTATATTGACAATTATCAAGTTTTATTGCATATTAGATGAAAATTAATCATTTAGCGTAACGAAGATTAGTATGTGGAAAACCTTTTGGAAAGAGAGCGATGTTCATCGGCTGCAAGACATCGTACAACAAGGCCCTCAGAACCTACTTCGCCAGCTTCTAGCAAAACTAGACGCAGACTCAAGCGTTATGAGACTCAAGTGGGATTTTTATGTTAAAATCCAATTTAGGTGGTACCACGGAAAGTAACCCTTTTCGCCCTATTTTTTAGGGTGGAGAGGGTTTTTTTATTTCATTTAGCAATATGACTTCAACAACATTTATGTCTGTCGTTTTTTAGTTAGGAGGAACTTTCAATGGAGAAAAAACGAGTCGTGGTCAAAATCGGGAGTAGTTCGCTTACCAATTCTAAAGGGGAAATTGATCACAACAAATTACAGGATCATATTGAAGCACTTGCCACATTAAAAAAACAAGGGCATGATGTTTTACTCGTATCTTCTGGTGCAGTTGCTGCCGGATTTCGAAAACTCGGTTATCCTTCAAGACCTGTTACATTAAAAGGAAAACAAGCTGCAGCAGCTGTCGGTCAAAGTTTACTTATTCAATATTATTCAGAGCATTTTCTCGCTCATGATATTACAACAGCGCAAATTTTATTAACACGTACCGATTTTTCAAAAAAAGAGCGCTTTAGAAATGCTTATGCAACATTTACCGAGTTGTTAGAGCGTAATATTATCCCGATTATTAACGAAAATGATACGGTTTCGGTAACAGAATTAACCTTTGGAGATAACGATATGTTGTCTGCTTTAGTAAGCGGCCTTGTTCATGCAGACCAACTAATTATTTTAACAGATGTAAACGGTTTTTATGATGATAATCCAATGAAAAATCCGAATGCGAAACGAATTAATTATTTAACAGAAATTACAGATGATATGCTTCAAAGTGCTACTGATTCTGGTTCTAAAGTGGGCACTGGTGGAATGCAATCAAAGCTTTTAGCTGCTCGTACTGCCCTTCAATCCGGTGTAAACGTATTTATCGGAAATGGCAATGGTGCTAATAAGTTAATTAATATTATGGAAGGTTTTGGAGACGGTACTTATGTTAATAGTGAAAATCACGTAATTGTACCGAATCAAAAGCAATGGATTTCATTAACAGAGATTTCTGGAAAATTATATATCGATGAAGGTGCTGAAGATGCTCTACTTACAAATGGCAAAAGTCTCCTTCCTGCTGGAATATATAAAATTGAAGGAAAGTTTTCTAAAGGTGATGTTGTAGAGGTATATGGCCGTTCAAAATTATTAGGCCGCGGTGAAGTACTGTATTCAAGTGATGAATTAAGTAACGCATTAGGAAAAAGAACAAACGAGATTGCTGTTACATCTATTGAAGTTATTCATCGCGATAAATGGGTAAAAGCTTAAAATTTAAAAGGAGGAATATGTATGACGAAAGTTACGACTGAAAGTGAAGTTCAACAAAAAGGAAAACTGGCTAAAAATGCAAGCTATATTATGAATTTGAAAACAACGTTGGAAAAAAATGAGGCATTAATAAAAATAGCCGAACAATTATTACTCGACCAATCGATTATTATAGAGGAAAATAAGAAAGATTTGATCGCAGGGAAAGAAAAAAGGTTACCAGATTCAACTCTTGATCGCATTATGCTAACTGAATCTCGGATAAATTCGATGGCCGATGCAATACATGAACTTGTTGCATTAAATGACCCTGTTGGTGAACTGCTTGAATCAATAAAGAAAGAAAATGGCTTACAAATTGAAAAAAGACGTGTTCCAATTGGTGTCATTGGTATGATTTATGAGGCTCGACCAAATGTAACAGTAGATGCAGCAACATTGAGCTTAAAAACTGGTAACGCTGTACTATTACGAGGAAGCTCCTCAGCTAAATTTTCTAATATAGCACTTGTTAAAACAATTCATCGTGCACTTCATAAAACGAATATACCGTTAGATGCAGTTCAACTAATCGAAGACACAAACCATGAAACGGCAAAAGAACTGTTTCATTTAAACGAATACTTAGATGTACTAATTCCTCGTGGCGGTAAATCATTAATCGATTTAGTTGTAAGGGAATCATCTGTTCCAGTGTTAGAAACAGGTGCTGGGAATTGCCATGTTTACATTGATGGAACTGCAAATTATGAAATGGCATTAAATATTATTATAAATGCAAAAACACAACGACCATCAGTATGCAATGCGGCCGAGAGCTTATTGATTCAACGGGATTGGTTTGAACAATTAGGTGATCAATTATTACAAGAACTGGATGCTGCTGGCATTAAAATTATTGGTGATGATGCTGTATGTAACGTACTATCGACTGCTACATTAGCTACAGAGGAAGATTACGGAACAGAATTTTTAAGTTTAACAATTAGTGTGAAAGTTGTCGAGAATGTATATGAAGCAATTGAACATATTAATACTTATGGTACAAAACATTCGGAAGCAATCGTTACAGAAGATGTAATGGCAGCACAAACTTTCTTATCAAGCGTTGATGCAGCGGCAGTTTATCATAATGCTTCAACTCGTTTTACTGACGGATTTGAGTTTGGCTATGGAGCCGAAATTGGTATTAGTACACAAAAATTACACGCACGTGGTCCAATGGGCTTACCAGCATTAACTTCCTCAAAATATTTCATCTATGGAAACGGACAAATCCGCCCATAAATTTATGTACCAGGTACACAAACAATTTCGAATATTCCGAATTGTTTGTGTACCTGGTACGCGATTTTTTTATTTGTTTGTTTCTGTATATTTTATGTCGACTACTTCTTCTGTTTGGTTGTTGAATATAATATCGACATACACTCCAAATTCTCGATTGTCTTCAGCCCTTAACCAAAGCTTAAATTTTTCGACAGAGGTGACGGTTCCTACTTCTCGACCAATATGCAGATAATCAATAACATCAGCTGTTGGATATTTAGCCATTATTTTCTGCATGGCAAGTCTACCCCATTTTGCATAAGCAGGAGTAGTCATTTCTTCCGCACTTCCTTCGTCATTGGGAGGTACCGTTAATATCTTTCCGACGACAATTGTACTTAAAATTAACATGACCGATACTGCAATTTTCAATTGTATCAACCCTCCTCCTTTTACTTAGTCTTTTCTGTTTTGTGGAGGATATTCGTTTTGTCTTTATGTATTAATTAACAATCATTTCTGAAGCATATATTTAGCAGGCAATGGGACAATATAATAAAACACAAAAAAACTGCCTCGCGACCCCGAGACAGTTTATGTAACTTTATATGTTTACGACCCACGCAAATGGCGAATCGCTCTTTATAAAGTTTTACTTTTATCCACTTACCCTCTGGCTCATGAATAAAAGGCTGCTATCTATTGTGCATCACTGTACATCATTAATAGTAGCATCTATTACAAATCCTTAAAGGTTTGCATAGCAATGAAATTCGAAAATTTTTAATAAAGTCTTATAAGACCAATTCTTTCAATGGCGCTTCCGCTTTACTTATAAACAAGCTTTAGCCTTTTCAAGTTGCAGACGAACTTGATCAAAACCTGTGCCTCCTAAAGAATGACGACGACGAACTGCTGCTTCAGGCTTTAGCACGTCATAAACATCTTCTTCAATCAGCTCACTTTCTTTCTTCATATCTTCAATTGGCAAATCTAACAAATAAATGCCTTTTTGAATACATGTAAAGACAAGCTTCCCTGTTACTTCATGTGCTTCACGGAATGGCATACCTTTTGTTGCCAAATAATCAGCCAATTCAGTTGCATTAGAAAAATCACTATGAACTGCTGCGTGAAGTCTTTCAGTATTAACAGACATTGTACGAACCATACCTTCAAAGATTTTTAATGCACCGATAATTGTATGAACTGTATCGAACATACCTTCTTTATCTTCTTGCATATCTTTGTTATAAGTTAATGGTGTTCCTTTCAATACTGTCAATAACCCCATTAAATTTCCATAGACACGTCCAGTTTTGCCGCGAATCAATTCTGCCATATCAGGATTTTTCTTCTGAGGCATAATAGATGAACCTGTTGAAAAAGCATCATCTAATTCAATAAATTTAAATTCATCTGTAGACCAAATAATAATTTCTTCCGCAAATCGGGATAAATGTGTCATTACTAACGAAGAATTAGCTAAAAATTCGACGATAAAATCACGATCACTTACTGCATCCATTGAATTTGCATATACTTTGCTAAATCCTAGCAATTCAGCAGATTTCTCACGGTCAATTGGGAAAGTCGTACCTGCCATTGCACCGGCACCTAATGGCAAAATATCAATACGTTTCATGGATTCATTAAAACGCTCTTTATCACGTTCAAGCATCCAAAAATAAGCCATTAAATGGTGTGCAAAACTAATAGGTTGTGCACGTTGCAAGTGAGTATAGCCTGGTGCGATTGTCTCAATGTGTTGCTCTGCTTTAGAAAGTATCGTTTGTTGGAAGTTTTCAATCAATCCAACAATCTCAATAACGCGCTTTTTCAAAAACAAATGAACATCTGTTGCCACTTGATCGTTGCGGCTTCGACCCGTATGAAGCTTTCCACCAACTGGGCCAATTATATCCGTTAGCATTTTTTCTAAATTTAAATGAATGTCTTCGTTTGCAACAGTAAACTCGAGTTCTCCAGCCTCTGCCTTCGATTTCAACTCATGTAAACCACCTAGAATTTGCTCTACATCATTAGAATCTAAAATTCCTTGATGGCCTAACATTGTTACGTGTGCAATACTACCTTCAATATCTTCCATAACTAACTGTTGATCAAAACCTATGGACGCCCCAAACTCATCAACCCAATTTTCAGCTGATTTTTGAAAACGTCCTCCCCATAATTTCGTCATGCGACACACCTAACCTTGTTTTAACCTGCTACATTAAAGCTTGTAACAGCTTATTAATGTCCAACTTTTGCTTATTTTTCTACTATTACAGGTTTATTTTTATTTACTTCTGAAGCTACTACTGTAGGAAGACCCCATAATTCGATGAAGCCAACTGCAGAAGCGTGATTAAATTGATCTGCTTTAGAATAAGTAGCTAGTTTTTCACTATAAAGTGAGTTTGGCGATTTACGTCCTTCAACAATTGCATGACCTTTAAATAGTTTCACACGAACTGTTCCGTTAACATATTTTTGAGTTTCTTTTAAAAATGCTTCTAATGCTGGACGAATTGGGTTGAACCAAAGTCCATCATAAATGATTTCTGAAAGTTTTTTCTCAATAACAGGCTTGAAGTGAGCCATTTCTTTAACAAGGGTAATATCTTCTAATTCCTTATGAGCAGTTAAAAGAACTTTCGCTCCTGGAATTTCATATACTTCACGGGATTTAATACCAACTAAACGGTTTTCAACATGGTCAATACGTCCAACACCATGAGCACCTGCAATTTTGTTTAACTCTTGAATTAAATCTGCAAGTTTCATTTCTTGACCGTTTAATGCTACTGGTTTACCTTCAACAAATTCAATTTCAATGAACTCTGGCGTATCAGGTGCATTTTCAATAGAAACTGTTAATCCATAAGCTTCTTCTGGTGGAGCAACCCATGGATCTTCCATTACACCAGCTTCATTTGCACGTCCCCAAAGATTTTGGTCAATTGAAAATGGAGAATCGATTGTTGCTGGAACAGGTACACCGTGTTTTTGGGCATATTCAATTTCTTCATCACGGCTCCAGCCCCATTCACGTACAGGAGCTAAAACTTCTAAATCTGGATTTAATGCTTTAATAGAAACTTCGAAACGAACTTGGTCATTCCCTTTACCTGTACAACCATGTGCTACTGCATCAGCACCTGTTTGATTAGCAATCTCAACTAATTTTTTAGAGATTAGTGGACGAGATAACGCTGATAATAATGGGTATTTTTGTTCATACCAAGTATGTGCTTGTAATGAAATAAGCGCATATTCTTCAGCGAATTCGTCTTTTGCATCTACCATATATGATTCAATTGCACCAACTTGAAGTGCTTTATTTTTAACAAATTCAAGGTCTTTCCCTTCACCTACGTCTAAGCAAACAGCGATAACATCCCAACCTTGTTCTTTTAACCAAGGAATTGCAACCGATGTATCTAGACCACCTGAATAAGCTAAAACTACCTTTTTATTTGCCATTGAAACTCCGCCTCCGATATTCGATATGTATTTTTATACATAACATTAAAACTTTATACACGAATAGTAACATGGAATAAAAATAAATACAAGTGTATTTTTATAAAATTTTAGACTTTTAAAACAAGTAAAAAAACGCGAAATAATTACTATTTGCGTTTTTCTCGAAAATGTTTATTTTTTATTAAAAAAGCTACTCCCTATCTTTTCTATGAACTTTGGAGCAACTGCATAAAGTTTGCTTGTAATTGCCATTACTCGAGGTAAATTAACCTCTCTTACCGGTCTATTTACAATCTTTAAAACTTCATTTGCTACTTTTTCAGGCTTTAAAAGATACTTTTCGATGGATTCTCTATAATTATTCGTATCGTCTGCTTTTTGTAAAAATGGTGTATCAATTGGTCCAGGATAAACAACGGATACTGTAATATTGTATGGTGCTAATTCCATTCTTAAGCCATTTGCAAAACCAGTTATAGCATGCTTTGATGCTGCATATACACTTGCTTTTTTCGTTGCAACTTTTCCCGCCTGAGATCCTATAAAAATAATGTGTCCAGACTGTTGTTTAAGCATTTTTTGTGATAACCGTTTTGCCAAATAAATTGGCGCTTTGACATTTATATCAAGCATCATATCAATATCAGTATCTAATAAATCAAAAGCATTTTGAAATACGCCAACACCTGCATTTAATATAGCTACATCAATAGAAGGAAGATTATTGCATAATTGATCAAGTTGTTCTACATTTTTAATATCAGCTTTAAAAACATTAACCCCTAGTTGTGACAAAGTTTTTAGCACTGACTCATTACGTCCTGTTGCATATACAGTATATCCATTCTTTATACATTGTTCAGTAATGATTCTTCCTATGCCACTCGTTGCTCCTGTTATAAAAATTTTCTTTTCATTCATTTCTATGTATATTTCCCTCCTACAATCACAAATTTAATTTATATTTGTATATTAAAAAAGAGTATAGATCAAAAATCTATACTCCAAACAGAGACATCAATCAATCCCTAATAGTTTAAACATTTCATCCTTAGATAAAATAAAATCAGCTAATGTATATCGATCTAACACTTGTAAATATGCGTTTAACGCTTCATTTAATGCAAATTTCAACTGACAAACAGGTGAAATTTTACACATATTGTTTTCTTGGTCGAAACATTCAACTACATGAAAATCTTCTTCTGTATGTCGAACTACCTGTCCAATATTAATCTCTTCAGGACTTACTTGCAGTCGAATACCCCCGCCACGTCCACGAATTGTTTCGATTAAACCAAGCTGACCTAAATCATATGTAACTTTCATTAAATGATTTTTTGATATATGATACGCGTCTGCAATTTCTTGTATAGTTGATAAACGGTCTGGCCCTTTAATACCAAGATACAATAATACACGCAAGGAATAATCTGTATATAAAGTTAAGCGCATATCTACCACCACACTTTCTTTTGTTTATTATAACATTTTTTTGCTTAAATTTTACAAGTATAATGAATTTTTTTGAACGTTTTCCACATATTAAAGATGTATTTTAAATACTTCATTTGTGTCCAATTTGTTAAAGAAGTATTTTATATATTGCTTTTAAATTTACTCAAGAGTATAGTGACTTTTGAAAGGACGTGAACATTATGTTATCACAAAAAACAATCGACATTATTAAATCAACAGTTCCAGTATTAGAGCAACATGGCGTTACAATTACAAAAACTTTCTACAAAAATATGTTAGGTAAACATCCAGAACTTCTAAACTATTTTAACCGTGCAAACCAAGCACAAGGTCGTCAACAAACTGCTTTAGCAAATACTGTTTATGCTGCTGCTGCACATATCGACAACCTACAAGCAATCGTTCCTGCAGTAATGCAAATTGCGCATAAACACCGTGGACTTGGTATTTTACCTGAGCACTACCCAATAGTTGGTGAAAATTTATTAGGTGCTATTAAAGAAGTACTAGGTGATGCAGCAACTGACGAGATTATTAATGCATGGGCAGAAGCTTATGGTGTAATTGCAGATGTCTTCATCTCAGTGGAAGAGGATTTATATAAAGCAGCTGAAAAAGATGGCGGCTGGAGATTATTTAAACCTTTCAAAGTAGCAAAAAAAGTTAAAGAAAATGATTTAATCACTTCTTTCTATTTAGTACCAGAAGATGGTTCAGCATTGCCTGAATTCAAACCAGGTCAATATATTACAGTTCGTGTAACAGTAACAGGTGACGAATATACATCAAACCGTCACTATACACTTTCACAACCATCGAATGAAAACGAATTCCGAATTTCTGTAAAACGAGAAGTTGAATGTGATCCACATGGTGCTGTATCTAACTACCTTCATAACGACGTAAACGAAGGAGATACAATTGATGTTAGTGCTCCAGCAGGATTATTCACATTAGAAGAAAATGATAACCCAGTTCTATTTGTAAGCGGTGGTATTGGTGTTACACCATTAAATACAATGCTTCAAACAATAGAATTAGGTCGCAACGTTGCATTTGTTCAAACTGCACGCAATGAGAAAGCTGTTGCATTTAAAGAACAAATTCAAAAGAAAGTAGAAGAATTAAACGGTTCATACTTCGTTAAATATTCCGATTCAGAAGGATATATTACAAAAGAAGATTTAGCACCTTATATTAAAGAAAACACAGAGGTTTATATTTGTGGCCCTGCTCCATTTATGGAAACAGTTATTTCAATTGCTAGAGGTTTAGGCGTATCAGGTGATAACATTCACTTCGAATTCTTTGGTCCTGCTATGTCTTTAGAAGCATTAGCAAACGCGAACTAAACTTACAAATTTCAAAAGCAAACATCACACATAAAAAACCATTAATCATTTCCTATCACTAAATATAGACCCCCAGCAATGGACTACCCTTCCTTTGCTGGGGGATTTAATTTATATGCGGGAATAAATATTCACACCATTAATAAGTTCATGTTTAACTAATCCATCTCTTTCTAGGCAATCTAACTGGCCTAACGTTTTTGAGAGTGTTAAACCAAGTTGGTTTTGATAAACCGACGCATACAATTCCATTGTTACCTCTAGAACCGTTTTTGGCTTTGTTAAAATTTCTAATACTTGCTGAGAACGAAGGTAATCTTTTTCAAGTCGAATTGTAATTAGTCGATCAATATCTTCAATTTCATTCCCATGACCAGTATATACTTTAGAAACATTTAACTCCCGTAAAAGTTTTAAAGAATCTTGGTATTGGATTAATGATTTCGGACGAATATCGGATAAATCAGTAGGAGGTTCTACTAAAGGATTTGAAGCCACATGTTCTAATAATAAATCTCCACCAATTGCTTCATTTGATGACTTATCTAAGAAAATTAAGTGGCTTTGTGCATGGCCTGGTGTATAAATGGCTTTTAATCCTGGATGCCCGGGAACTTCATCTCCGTCTTTAATAAAGGATGTTAATGGCGTCGTACCAAACAGTTCCATTTCTCCACGCACTTCCACAATTTTTTCAATATATTGATCCGGTACTGCTTGTAGCTTCAATTGACTTCGGTAAAAATTATTTCGATATGTAATAAATTCTTCCCTCTGACGCATCCAATGATCCACATATTCGTGACCAAGTATATTTGCATGTGGAAATGCATCTACCCACCCAGCATGATCAGGATGATGATGGGTTAACACTACTTGCTCGATGTCCTTTATATTATATCCGCCTTCCTTAATCCCCCATTTTAACGCTTCATATGCTTCCTGCGTTTTTGGACCAGCATCAAAAAGGGTTAACGCATCCCCTTTCACTAAAAACGCATTGACATCTCCAATCGGATAAGGTGTAGGCAAAATAATTTTATGTATATTCATTAAAAATCCCCCTCAAATTATGAAAAAACTTATTCTCCAATAATGAATCACTATTCACTCATTTTATCGTTTTTTTTATAATTCGTCACGTAACTAAGTTGACATATTTTAAAAGTGTGCATATAATTTTGATAATTCAAATAATCCCTTGCGTTGATGAAGCCAAGTAAATGGATTAATGGTTTAAGAGAGTGTTACATTTTGGTGCAAGTAACATAACCCAATGAATCCATCGAACCTACTTCGGAGCAGTCATGAAAACATGACCGTCATCTCAGCGATAATGAGAACTAGAGTTGTGCCAATTTAAAGGCAAACTAAGGTGGTACCGCGGAAACGACAAGTGCTTTTCGTCCTTAAAATATAAGGATGAAAAGCACTTTTTTTATTCGTCCTTAGAAAATTTATTGTTTAACATTATCATTTATCTGGAGGCGATTTATATGCAGAAAATTTTATTTGTTGGTGCAGGTTCAATGGCAGAAGCTTTAATTCACGGTTGGGTTGAACAGGAAGTTGTGCCAGCTAGCCATTTATACGTTACAAATCGTTCTAATACTGATCGACTACATTATTTAAAGACTCAATACAATATCAATATTTTAGAAATGAAAGAAAACATTCTTGATATGGACTTAATAATCCTTGCAATGAAACCAAAAGATGTAAAGGTTGCAATGGAATCCATTCGTCCATATATTTCGCCTGAAACAGCAATTCTTTCTGTCGCTGCTGGAATTGCAATCGAAACAATAGAAAATGGCTTGGGAAGTCGTCCAATTGCACGGGTTATGCCGAATACTTCAGCAACAATCGGAATGTCTGCAAGTGGTATTGCTTTTAATTCACAAGTTACAGAAGTGGAAAAGGCACTTTACTTGCAAATGCTAGAAGCAGTTGGCATTGTTATAGAAGTAGAGGAAGACAAATTACATGCTGTCACTGCCCTTTCAGGTAGTGGCCCTGCTTATCTTTATTATTTATTAGAAGCTTGGGAATCAGTCGGAACTGAATTCGGTTTATCGAAGGAAACCGTACGAAAACTGATGGTTCAAACAATTGCAGGCTCGGCTGCTATGCTTCAATCAGTAAAAGAAGAACCAACTGTACTTCGTAGAAAAGTAACGAGTCCAGGAGGAACTACTGAAGCGGGTATTCATGCACTCGAAACAAATCGCTTTAACGAAGCTGTTTTTGCTTGTATTAAAAGTGCTGAAGCAAGATCAAGACAGTTAGCTAAAGGTGAATAATTTTTGAATGCAATCTGGCAGCATCTCTACAAAATTGAAAGGAGTATGGCTACGATGACAAAACTTTTTGAACCATATTCAATACGTAATGTAGAATTGAAAAACCGTATTGTGATGTCCCCTATGTGTATGTATCAAGCAAAAAATGATGGCTTTTTAACCGATTTCCATATGACACATTACATTTCACGAGCAGTTGGCCAAGTAGGACTTATTATTTTAGAGTCGACAGGGGTTGTGCCAGAAGGACGCATTAGTGAAAATGATCTTGGAATTTGGAGTGACGAACATATCGAGAAGTTGTCTAAGCTTGTTAGTGATTTAAAATCATATGGTACAAAAACAGGTATTCAAATTTCACATGCTGGTAGAAAAGCAACTGTCAATAGTGACATCTATGCACCATCAGCAATTGCATTTAATGATCAATATAAAACACCGATTGAAATGACAAAAGAAGATATAAAAAAGGTTGTAGATGCATTTGCTGATGCAGCAGTTCGTGTCTCTAAGGCTGGATTCGATATAATCGAAATTCACGCTGCACACGGTTACTTGATTAACCAATTCTTATCCCCTCTTACTAACAAACGAACAGATGAATATGGGGGGGCACCTGAAAATCGTTATCGTATTCTTCGGGAAATTTTAGATGCAGTTCGCTCTAAATGGCAAGGTCCATTGTTTGTTCGAATTTCAGCTAATGAATATGCTGAAGGCGGTTTAACTCCTGAGGAATATATTCAGTTTGCTCACTGGATGAAATCCCAAGAGGTAGATTTAATCGATGTAAGTTCGGGTGGAGTAGTTCCGGTAGCAGTAGAAGCTTTCCCACTCTATCAAGTACCGTTTTCAGAAACAATTAAACACGGTGCAGAAATTGCAACTGGTGCAGTAGGGATTATTACTACTGGAAAAGAAGCAGAGGAAATATTACAACAAAATAAAGCGGATTTAATTTTTATTGCACGCGAATTATTAAGAGATCCATATTTCCCTTATCGTGCTGCAAAACAATTAAATGTAGAATTGGAAGCACCTACCGATTCTTATAAACGCGGCTGGTAAATAGAATTATATATCGAAATATTCTTATTTAATCAAAATATTTCCTAGGAAATGTCATTTTTTACTATTTAACGCTGTCGAAAGGTGTATTTTTTCCTATTTAATATTTCGTTATTTTACATCATTCTCTATTTTTCGCACAAAAACGAGTGTACATTGTAGAAAAATGTACACTCGTTTTATTTTCATACGAAGGAAATAATAAATAGATGAAACTTCAATTTTTCTTACAAAACTCCTGCTCGTATTCTTCTTACTATTGAATAGGTTGTATAAATTGCCATTGGACCAAGTATAGCAGCTATTATAAGCCAAAGATTTAAGGCATTCGCTGCCTTTAAACCAGCATAATTCGTAATAATATAAACAATAATTCCAATAAGCAACATATAACTTAATACATTCGGAAAAATAACTAGTAAACGTAAAACAGCAGGACTCATTTTTGGTTGATTCATAATAGCCCCTCCCCAAATCATCATACAACAAAACTACATATTAATTCTATATTTTTCTTTATAATTCTACTTTAAGTAAAAGTTTTATAATCCTCATATTTAATGTCCAGGTTAGACAGGAACGATATAATTGAAAAATAAGTATTTCACATGCGGTTCTACCAATGTATAAGTTAACAAAAAAGCCCGCTATAAAATAGAGTGTATAATGATACACATTCTATTTTATGGCGGGCTAGTAACTAAATAATTTCTAGCTTTAGCTACTGATTTTGCTCATTTTCAAAATACGGAAAATCACGATCCGTTCTACAGTTTTCACATATATGAAGTATTCTTGTTGAGGGTTGTTCATTATTTTCCAGTTCCTCATTTTCTTCAAAACCACAAACTTCACATACCTTCATCTTGTTCCTCCTTCTAAGATCATCTTCTTTACATATACTAATTAACAACGTTATACCCTGAATCTTTTACAGCCTGAAGAAAGTCTACATGTGACGCTGCTTTCTCATCATAAGCAAAAGTAGCCGTTTTGTTTGCTAAACTTACCTGTGCATCGCGGACTCCCCAAACTGATTCCAGCGCTTGAAGGACTTTATGAACATCTCCCTCATTTACTAATCCTTCTATTTTAATGCTTCCTTTTTCCACTTTACCTAATCTCCTTTTTAATGTAGCTCTCGCTTATCCCTTTGAAATACCTCTCCCATTCCTTCTAATAAACCTAGCATCGTAAAGAGGGATGTCCTTACTTCATCATTTCGAATACTATTTCCAAGTTGCCACAAGCTGACTTTATCATTTCGATCAATTCTTTCCCCTAACTTCTCTAAACCTCGAGTAACTCCATTTAGGAGGATTTGTAATTCATCCGGATTCAATTGACCAAGGAATTTAAGCGTATTCATACCATTTTTAATGATATTGTGCATACCTGGTTGATTAAATTGCTGTATGGCAATTGCTCCTACATCAACCCGTTTATCAAGCAACCCATTTAAAGCATCTAACACACCCATATCTTGAAGGTGTTTTATAATCCCAATCGTTGAGATAATCGCTTCTCGATTAGTTGCTAAAGCAGTGATGATATCTGAGATCGCTTGTGACTGTTCCTGTTCGGGAGTAGGAATTTCTTTTCTAATTTGCTTGATTGCTTCCGCCATATTGTTCTCCTCCTATTTCGAATAATTCCGTAATCGGGGTAAAATCATCCCGTTTCCATTTCTCTTCCACACGTACACTAATCTGCGGCATGCGATTTCCAAAGCGATGATTTACCTTTGGCAAAGGCGATTCTTCCCTTTGTTCTAACACTTCCATTTTGACCCCCATTTCTTTATAGTTCGGCGTATGGGTAATCAAGTCATGATAACTACTCGTTAGGCGGTTAACAGCTTCCACGTCTTCCCGTGTATTCATCGTCAAGTACAATTCCTTTCCTGTTACACGGTCTGTGACAATAGCTCTTACTTTAACTTGACCGTATGGAGATGATAGACGTACTAATGAACCGTCTTCAACGCCCCTTTCCTTTGCCAATTCCGGCGAAATTTCAAGCCATGGATGGGGAACTTTATGGGTAAGCCCTTCAGATCTATACGTCATATTTCCTTCATGGAAATGTTCTAACAAACGACCGTTATTAAGATGTAGATCATATTCTTCTCCTGCTTCAAAAGGAGGCGTCCAATCAACTGGAACAAGCCGCGCTTTGCCATCTGGGAAGACAAATCGTTTTTCGAATAAAAGTGGAGAATCGGTACCATCTTTTGCAACTGGCCAAATTTGACTGTTGAACCCTTCCAATCTTTCGTAACTTACACCTGCAAAATATGTCGCAAGACTTGCTGCTTCATCCATAATTTCACTTGGATGTTGGTAATTCCAGTTCGCTCCAAGAAGATTCGCAAGCTCTTGGAATATCATCCAATCTGGCTTTGAGTCTCCAAGGGGTTCAAACACTTTATAAAACCTTTGAATACGGCGTTCTGTGTTGACAAATGTACCATCCTTTTCAAGGCTCGGGGATGCTGGTAAAACAACATCAGCAAATTGGGCTGTTTTACTAAAGAACACATCTTGGACAACGAAAAATTCCAATTTCTCAAGCATTGAATCTACAAAATTCACATTTGAATCTACCAGTGCCATTTCCTCACCGAATAAGTACAATGCCTTCAGTCTGCCTTCCTTAACCCCTTCCAGCATTTGATGATTATCCAAACCTGGATCTTTTGGCAAAGTAACTCCCCATGCCTCTTCATAACGTTTTCTAACCTTATCATCTTGAATAGGTTCATATCCCGGTAACCATGCAGGCATCGTACCGAAATCACAAGCTCCTTGAACATTATTATGACCCCTTAATGGATAAGCACCTGTTCCTGGTCGGCCAAAATTTCCTGTGATGAGAAGAAGGTTTGAGATAGCTGTACTCGTATCTGTTGCTCCCTTATGTTGCGTAACACCCATCGCCCATAATATGCAAGCTGACTTAGATTCATGGATCATCGTTGCTACTTCAATCATTTCATTTTTTGATAGTCCCGTAGATTTTTCAGCGTATTCTAATGTGTATTTATTTAAAGATTGAATATATTCATCTAATCCGTTTACCCGGTTTTTTAAGAACTCTTTATCTTCCCAACCTTGATCTAAAATGTATTTTGTTACAGCAGAAATCCAAATAAGATCTGTACTAGGTTTCGGATGAATATACAAGTTAGCACGCTCTGCTAATTCATTTTCCCTTAAGTCTGCAACGATAAGTTTTTGTCCATGTAGCTTATGGGCACGTTTAATACGCGTTGCAAGAACTGGATGGGATTCAGCTGGATTAGCGCCGATAACAATAATCAATTCCGATTTTTCAATGTCTCTTATTGTTCCAGAATCTCCTCCAATTCCAACTGTTCGTAAAAGAGCTGCTGTTGCAGGAGATTGACAATATCTTGAGCAATTATCTACATTGTTTGTTCCCATAATAGCGCGGGCAAATTTTTGGAATAAGAAATTTTCCTCGTTAGAACATTTAGAGGAGGCTATATATCCAATAGAATCAGGTCCATATTGTTCTTTGACGCCTGTTAATTTTGATGCAATTAATTTAAGAGCCTCATCCCAGGTCGCTTCCACAAATTCTTTTCCTTTACGAATTAAAGGCTTTGTTAAACGCTCTTCACTATTGACATAATCCCATCCCCATTTTCCTTTCACACATGTAGAAATCCCGTTAACTGGTGCTTGTTCCTGAGGCTCAATTTTTAAAATTTTACGGTCCTTTGTCCAAACTTCAAAGCTACATCCGACTCCGCAATAGGTACATACCGTTTTCGTACGTTTAATTCTTGCCTTTCTCATCGCTGCTTCCATTTCAGAAATCGCAAAAATTTCTTTGTAGCCAGGTTCAACTTCCTTTGTCAAATCAATCATTGGTTCTAAAATTTTTGGCGGAATATTCGTTAAATAACCAGCTTCACCAAGCATTGATTTCTCCATTAACGCATTACATGGACAAACCGTTACACAATGTCCGCAACTTACACAAGAAGATTCATCAATCGGTACATCGTTGTCCCAAATGACGCGAGGCTTCTCTCGGTTCCAGTCAATGGTTAATGTTTCGTTTACTTGTAGGTCTTGACAAGCCTCCACGCATCTTCCACATAAAATACATTGATCTGGCTCATATCGGTAAAATGGGTGTGAGTGATCTGGAGGATATGGCTTTGCTTCAAATTTATATTTTTGGTGTTCAATTTCTAAATGTTCAGCAGTATTATGAACGACACAGTTCCCATTATTATTGTCACAAACTGTACAATACAGCTCATGGTTCTTTAATATCCTAGACATCGCTTCATATTGAGCATCTTTTACAACTTTAGAACTTGCATCTACATTCATTCCAGGTTGTACTTTTGTTGCACATGCTCGGACCATTTCTCCATCCACATTGACAAAACATGTATCACACGTTTGAATGGTTCCTAAGTTTGGATGAAAACAGATACTAGGTATATAAGATTCATTTGCCTGGGCGACTTCCAAAATGGTTTGATCAGAATGGGCCGCAAATTCTTGCCCATTAATTTGGATGGAAAATGAAGTTTGTTTCATATCATTACTCCTTATTTACAATATTTGATGGATGCTCCTACAAAACAATATTCCTCCAAAGTATGTCCAATAAATAAAGGGATAATCATGTATATTTACCTTATCGATAAAAAAACGGTAGTCTTTGCGTTAAAAATCCAATAATTTATAAATCAAATAGGCATAAGAAAAAGGCTCAAAGGTTAATCTTATAATGGATACTCTATTTGATTCATTTTTGAAATTGATTATAAGAAAGGTTTGAAAAAAATGGATAAGGAAGTATTATATGAGCGTGTTCAAAATATGATTGTTTCTTCAACGAAAAAACCGAAATACACAGCCCTTTCTACAGTAAAAATTGCAGATTTATTTGGTGTTCAGTCTGAGGATGTAGAAAAAACGTTGGATGAATTAATCAAAGAAGGGCGTTTAAATAAGTCAACATTGCCTGAGCCACCAAATTATGAAATTTACCTATTACCCTAAGAGGGGCTCCAAATTCATAAATGAATTGTAACTAAAAAAAGTCGACTTCCTATACAATAGGAATCGACTTTTTTAGATTTGCTCGGAATATGTTAAAGGATTTATCATCCCCCACTAATAGGTGGAATAAAGGCGACTGTATCTCCATCTTTTACGATCATATCATCTGTTGCAAATTCTTCATTAACAGCTGTCATCATATTTTGTAAAGAAAGTTGTGGATATTGATTTTCCATCCAATCTTTCAATTGACCAACTGTATAGTCTGACACGTCAACTTTCAACTCGGATTGACCGATTGCTTCTTGTAAGTGGGCAAAAAGTAATATTTTAATCACGAGCGTTCTCCTTTCTCGCTAGGCAGATTTTTCGGATAGGGCACATTTTCTAATTGATCGCCAATCCATTCAGTCCCATCTTCCCAATATTCTTTTTTCCAAATAGGAACGATTTGTTTAATCCGATCAATCGCATATTCGTTAGCCTCATA
Source organism: Bacillota bacterium (assembly GCA_023405135.1). Classification (GTDB taxonomy): domain Bacteria; phylum Bacillota; class Bacilli; order Bacillales_A; family Planococcaceae; genus Ureibacillus. The sequence goes on from JAEXYZ010000077.1 coordinate 18,106, forward strand.
AGCAATTTTACGATGAGGCGATGATACCGCAATGACTACGGCAATATCCGAAATTTCTAAATGACCAACGCGATGGGTTATCGCAACGATCGCTTCTGGCCACTTCTCTTGTATTTCTTTAGCGATTTGCTCAAACATTTTAATCGCCATTTCTGGATAGGCTTGATATTCCAAATGGAGTGTTTTCTTCCCCTTCGTCATTTCACGTACCGTTCCGATGAAAATCGTAATAGCACCAGCGTTTCGACTTACTACTTTTTGTCTAACTTCCTCCACGTCAATTGGTTTATCTACAATTTCAAAAAAGGATGTACTCATATTTTCCCCCTTATTTCTGCCATTAAAAATTTCATATACTGCTCGCTATCATGAATTGAGAAAGTTGGATACTCTAGCGACTTTGTTAATGGATAGGTTGGCCAATAAATAACACAGATGATATTGGACACTTTTTGAAGCAAAGTTTGATCTTCCAATGTACGCAAAAGAACAACCTTCGGAAAGCGTTCTTTCTTATATCCTTCAATCAAGATAATATCGGTTTTAAAAGAAGCATAAATAGCTAAAATATCGTCAAGTTTCCAGTTGCTTTGATGAATACTCATGCGCAAAGTACCATCTCCTTCAACTGCTGTTACCTGTGCCCCTGCCTGTTCATGACGAAAACTATCTTTTGATTCGCTCATAGGAATTCCACCATGTCCATGATGCTTGATAGTTCCTACTTTTAGGCCACGAGCCGTTGCTTGTCTAATAAGCCGTTCCATTAACGTTGTTTTTCCGCTATTTTGATAACCTACTACTTGTAGGATTTTACGATGTTGTTCCAAGGCCACTCACTTCCTTGCAAATCTTCCAACAATAACACATCGATTTGCATCCCTTTTTCGTATCCTCGAGAACCTCCAGGCAATACAATTAAGGCATTCGCTTCCACTAAGGAAGATACCGCGCTCGATTTATCAAAACCAGAAGGTACTGCAACTAATTGTCCGTTATCGTACGAAACTGTCGCTCGGACAAAACGGGTAAATGGATTTGCTTTTGTAAAATCGGCACCTAAAACAGCGGACTCTCTCCGTAAATGTGGTTGCTTATTACTAAATGCAGTGCGAATAATTGGACGAACAAAAAGTTCAAATCCAACAAAGCAAGCGGAAGGATTACCTGAAAGTCCAAATAAAACTTTCTCTCCCCGAGCAGCAACAGTCGTTACACTTCCCGGCCGCATTGCGACTTTATTAAACAATACGTTTGCATCGATGGCTTCATAAATAGCTGGCAAGTAATCATAATCACCTACAGAAACGCCTCCTGTAGTAATTAATAGATCTACTTCCTGCAAGGCATTTTTGACAACATCAATACATACATTCAAATCATCGCTAAATTTCCCAAAGTATTTGACACTTGCTCCAGCACGTTCAATTTGAGCCATGATCATATAAGCATTACTATTACGAATTTTTCCTGGCTGTAATGATTCCCCTGGCTCAAGCAACTCACTCCCGGTTGCAATGACACCTACAATTGGCTTTCGAAAAACAGGAACTTGATCATAACCGAAAGTAGCAAGTAAAGCGACAGCACCTGGGTTAATATATTGTCCTTTTTCTAAAAGAATGGCCCCTTTTTGAACATCCTCTCCCTTATAGGAAATATTTGTTCCCGCTTCAAAAGTCCGTTTAATTGACATATACATCTCATTATTTTCTTCAAACGTATGAGTTAATTCTAGCATAACGACTGCGTCACACCCTTTTGGGATAGGAGCACCCGTCATAATACGAACTGCTTCTAGGTAGCCTACTTTTTCTTCAAATACAAAGCCTGCACCAATTTCCCCAACAACTTTAAAGGTTACTGGATTTTCTGAACTTGCATCAAGGCTATCGACTGAACGAATTGCAAATCCATCATAAGGTGAACGATCAAAAGCTGGTACATCAGCATCTGCAGCCACATTCTCTGCAAGAAAACGCCCATGGGCTTGTAGTAATGGGACGAACTCTTTTTTTTCTTGAAAGGCATATTCCATCACACGGCTAACAGCTTCCCCCACTGCGATTGGTTTTCTTTTTTCTAACATCAGGTACACTCCTTTATCCTAATAAACGATAATAAATGCTTTTAGCTTGTTGTATATCCTGTATACCATGAATGACCACTCGTCCATCTTGGAAAACGACTACCCGATATTCTTGTGCTTGGCAAGAAAGTAAATAAGGATTTAGTTGAATATCACCGTAAGGACGAAGTTGATCAGCGAGCTGCTCTAAATTATAGTGAACCGGTTTAGGTGGACGAATTTGAACGGCATCTCTACCACATAAAATCTCTAATTTTGTTTGATTTTCATAGGATAAATAAGGATAAGTGGGATTATGACCACAAGATGGACAATCATCATTGCGCATTTTTTCCACATTTATTTCATAATGTTGATTTTTCCAAACATCAAAAGTTAAGTAGGATTTACGTCTTGCATCTTCATCTCCTACTAAAAGTTTTAATACTTCTGCTACTTGATACGCTGCTACGATTTGAACAGCTGGACTGATAATTCCTACCGTATCACATGTCATCCCTGTGTTGGGCATCACTTTTAGTAAACAATGTAAACAAGGCGTTTTACCTGGCACGATCGTATAAGTCGCACCATAACTACTAATACAAGATCCATAAACCCATGGAATTTGATATTTTTGTGCAAGATCATTCATCATAAAACGAACATCAAAATTATCTGTCCCATCTATCATAATATCTACATCTTCAAGCAGTCCTACTAATTGCTCAGTATCGGCATCTAATATAAATGCGTTAATTTCCAGATCGGAATTAATACTTTGAAGTCGATTTTTTGCAGCGATCACTTTCGGAACTTTTTCTTTTGCATCTTGTTCGGTATACAGTTGCTGTCTTTGTAAATTACCCCACTCAACATAATCACGATCAATAATCGTCATCTTTCCAATACCTGCTCTTACTAGAGCCTCTGCGCTAGCACTGCCCAATGCACCAACACCTATCATTAAAACATGCTTTTCTTTTAGTTGTTGCTGCCCTTTTTCACCGATTGGACTGAATAATTGTTGTCTAGAATATCTATTATCCATAAAGTTATTTGCCTTTCTTTCTATGAATTTTCGTTTGACCTTTTCATTTATAGCATTATAATAAAAGCATTGTTTTTCAATAAAACATTTAATTTAAGGAGGTCCTTTGCCTTGCATCCTACACACGATCAACTTTCCATAGGAGCTGCCATATTAACAGTAAGTGACACTCGCACAAAGGTGGATGATCTCGGCGGTCAACGAATTCAATCGCTCCTTCAAGAAGCTTCATTTGAAGTAATAGACTACCAAATATCAAAAGATGAACCATCTGATATATTAAAGTATGTATTAGAATGGTGTGAGAATCAAACTATCAATACAATCATTGTCACTGGTGGCACAGGATTTACACCAAGAGATCAAACTTATGATACCATTGTCCCCCTTTTTGAAAAAGAAATGGTCGGCTTTGGGGAATTATTTCGCTCATTAAGCTATGAAGAAATCGGCCCAAAAGCGATGTTTAGTCGTGCCACAGCCGGCAGTCGCGAAAGTACCGCCATCTATTTGTTGCCAGGTTCCGTCAATGCAGTGACACTCGCTATGACAAAACTAATTGTTCCGACTGTTCAACATTTTGTCGGTGAGTTGAATCGCCGATGAAAATTGCTGGAGTTGTCTTAGCTGGCGGTCAATCTTCAAGGTATGGCCAACCAAAAATGTTTGAATTGTTTGCTGGTCAGCCTTTGTATAAAAACAGTCTCATTGCTTTACAACAAAATGGAGTAGAGCCTTTAATTATCGCTACGAATGCTAGCTTGCAAAGGAACTTTGCAGAAGAAAACATCCAAATGATCATTGAAAAACAACCTCACCAAGGACCTTTGTTTGCATTGCAAAACATTATGACAAATTTCCCAGATGTTGAATGGTTTTTCGTAGTAGCTAGTGATATGCCTTATATGAATGCACATTTTGTCCAAACGATGCTTACATATATCGATGATCGATATGATGCGATTGTTCCTAAACAAGCTTCAAGATTACAACCTCTTGCTTCCCTTTATCGACGTACTGCTTTTCCAAAAGCAACTCTATTAATCGAACAAAACAAGAGAAGTATGAAAGCCTTGTTTGATCAAATACGAGTTTGTTATGTTGTATTTGAAGAAGAAAGCTCAACATTTATCAATATCAATACTCAACTAGATTGGGTACAAACTGTTGAAAAGGAGTCTAATGATGAATAAATTTACCCACTGGAACGAAGAAGGTCGTCCTAAAATGGTCGACATATCAGAAAAAGAAATTACAGAACGTACAGCCATCGCTCGCAGTACGATATCTTTATCCGATGAAGTCTATCAAGCTATCCAACAAGGCGGTATAAAAAAAGGTGATCCTACACAAGTGGCACAAATTGCTGGGATTATGGGCGCCAAAAAAACAGCCGACATTATCCCAATGTGTCATCCGATTATGCTGCAAGGAACAGATTTCCAATTTGAATATAGTAAAGCCGAAGTTGGATATGAACTACACATACAAGCGACCGTAAAATGTAGCGGTAAAACAGGCGTTGAAATGGAAGCCCTAACGGCTGTATCTATAGCAGCACTAACTTTTTACGATATGTGTAAAGCCGTCGATAAAAATATGGTCATTAAAGAAACATTTCTTGTACAAAAAACGGGTGGAAAAAGCGGCACCTTTACCCATAAATAAACAAAAAAAATCCGGCATTTTGTTGCCGATTTTTTTTGTTTTTAACCACCGATATGCGACATTTCGATTTTGGATTTTTTTCTTTTTTCCATCGTCTGTTCATTTCGTTCATCGGAATAGCGGTCAGTTCTATTTTCCCACACATTTGAAATACATTGGATAATAGATGCATCATCTTCCCCATTCCTTAATAATTCGCGTAGATCCGTTCCACCTGTTGCAAATAAGCAAGTATATAATTTTCCTTCTGCTGAAATACGAGCACGTGAACAAGATGAACAGAAAGAATCAGTTACAGATGATATGACACCAATTTCGCCTTGATCATCTTGATACTGAAAACGGGTAGCCACTTCCCCTTTATAATTAGGCTCAACAGGTTTCAATGGAGAAATTTGTTGCACTTGTTCAAGAATTTCCTTCTTCGACACAACGTCATCCATTTTCCAACCATTTGAGTTACCTACATCCATATATTCGATAAAACGAAGAATATGTTGTTTATCTTTAAAAAATTGGGCCATTGTCACAATATCTTGTTCATTTTTCCCCTTTTGAACAACCATATTAATTTTCACTTGCAAACCTGCTTCAGCAGCTTTTTCAATACCTTCTAACACGGTTTTCACTTTTCCGCGATGACCATTCATTTCGAAAAAACGTTCTTCATTTAGTGAATCGAGACTAACAGAAACTCTCGATAATCCTGCTTTAGCCAAATCATTTGCATATTTTTTCAATAAAGTACCATTCGTTGTTAAAGCAATATCCTCTACTCCATCAATACGATGAATGCGTTCAATTAATGTTGGTAAATCTCGACGCAGTAAAGGCTCACCACCTGTAATCCGTATTTTTTTCACACCTAATGAGACAAAAATCTTTACTAATCGTTCGATTTCTTCAAAACTCAATATTTTTTCGGGAGGTAAAAAAGCAAAATCTGGGCCAAATATTTCTGCAGGCATGCAATATTGACAACGAAAATTACAACGGTCTGTTACTGATATCCTTAAATCTCTTAGCGGTCTTTGAAATTGATCTTGTAGATTAGTAATTTTTAATCTCCTTCTTTCATATTAGTGGGTTGGTTCAGGTAATATAATACGCTCTTTGTGTGTATAAATATTAAGTGTATTTTGACGAATGAAACCAACCGTCGTAATTCCTAGTTGCTCTGCCAATTGCAATGCTAATTCAGTAGGCGCCGATTTAGATAATACAATTTCGCACCCAATTTTAGATACTTTTAGTAAAATTTCCGACGAAATCCTTCCGCTAAATACGATAATTTTATCTTGCATACTAATGTTATTTCGTAAGCAATATCCGTAAATTTTATCTAAAGCATTGTGACGTCCAATATCCATGCGACTTAACACAATCCCATTTACATCACATAGCGATGCATTATGCACACCGCCAGTCTTTTGGAATATGGCAGCCGATTCTTGCATATCCCTCATTAAACGAAAACAATCATCTGGTGTAATACGAACATGAACATCTTCCATCTTTTTGGATGCTAATGCATCATTTGCAAAAACAAAACCTTGTCGGCTCATACCACAACAAGAAGTAATGTAGCGCTTGTTTTGAATTTGTTGATAGAAAGGATTAATACGTTTTGTTTTAATATGCACAAATCCTTCTTTTTCTTGATACCAAATATCTTCAATATCTTCAAAACTGCTAATGATTCGCTCCGATGCTAAATAGCCCACTACCATATCTTCTACATACTCCGGTGTGCAAACCATCGTAACAAATTCTTGCTGATTAATCTTAACTGTGACAGCGTGTTCTGTCACAACGATATCTTCTACTTCTAACATTTTATTATTTTCAATCCGTATAATTTCTCGATTTACTATATTTTCCATAAAGGTTCCTCTTTATTCACTAATTTTATCCTCAAAAATAAATACTGAAATTGCCAAATCTTCTTCGACTTTCATATCTGAAAATAAATGGAGCAGCTTTGTACCCATCAATTCTTCCATACCTTCTGGAGTTTTTTTCGAATACAACTCTTGAATCATAGTTGTCCTTGAAGCATGAACCATTTTTAATCCTTCTGGTTTACTGGCAATGAATCTTTCTGTTGGTGTCAGATTACCATACAACGTTGAAATGGCCATATTTTCTACAAAAACAGTATGAATACGCTCCGGTCCTTTGCCGAATAAATCTTTGCGCAGTTTACGAATAATGTCGTTAAATTCATGCACTTTTTTTGACATTTTGACGATTCTCCTATCTATAATTAAACATTTTTTATCGGAGACCACCCTTACAGTTTGTTAATAATATAGCAACTTTAAAAAAATTTAAAGTGAAAATATTTTTTGATAATTATTACTATTAACAGAATGTATGATAAATATTGTCCATTTGAAATGTAAACGTTATAATAGGGTGGTTACAAATGGAATTGAATTATTTTGATTCTTATGTCATATTTTTACCAAATTCAGGTTGCACTATTTGCATAAGAGTCATAATGATTGAATTCTATTATTAAATCTAAAAAAATAAAAGTAGATTGAGTTTTTAGTACGGCTTGCTAAGAATTTTATCCACCATGAATAAACAGCATGAAAAGTTCATGCTATTTCATGGTGGATTTTTTTAGTATGTCAACAATATATGATTACTTCGTTAGTGAATGTCCTTATTCCTTTATAGGGACACGATAAATCCGAAAAATGAGCTTAATTAGACCATTTTTCAATTTATTATCAACAATAACCAATTCAACTTACTCTTTTCGGCTTTACCATATGCATTAACCTCGTATCATATAATTCTCAAATAGTAATAAAAGGAGGAGTTTACGTTGACTAAAATTAACATTAATGGCGTACCCTATGAAGTAGCAGAAGGAGCTACAATTCTTGAAACCATTAATCAATATGGCATTGAGCATCCACAAATTTGTTATGTGCCATCCGTTGACCCTATCCAAACTTGTGATACTTGTATCGTAGAAGTAGATGGCCAACTCGTTCGTTCATGTTCAACAAAAGCAATAGACGGCATGAATGTCCAACTTAAATCTGATAAAGCGAAAGCTGCTCAAACAGAAGCAATGGACCGCCTATTAGAAAATCACATGTTATACTGTACTGTTTGTGATAATAACAACGGGAACTGTACACTACATAACACAGCAGAAATGATGGAAATTGAACATCAAAAATATCCTTACAAACCAAAAGTGGAACCACATGAAGTGGACATGTCCCACCCATTTTACCGTTATGATCCAAACCAATGTATCGCTTGTGGACAATGTGTAGAAGTTTGCCAAAACTTACAGGTAAACGAAACATTATCTATCGACTGGGAAGCAGAAAGACCACGCGTTATTTGGGATGACGGCGTTAACATTAATGATTCTTCCTGTGTAAGTTGCGGACAATGTGTAACGGTTTGTCCATGTAACGCTTTAATGGAAAAATCAATGCTTGGGGAAGCTGGTTTTATGACTGGCTTGAAACAAGATACGTTAGATCCAATGATTGATTTAATCAAAGAAGTGGAACCAGGTTATAGCGGTATCTTCGCTATTTCTGAAGTGGAAGCTGCGATGCGCAGTAAACGTACGAAAAAGACAAAAACAGTTTGTACTTTCTGTGGTGTAGGTTGCTCATTCGAAGTTTGGACAAAGGGGCGCAAAATTTTAAAAGTACAACCTTCTGATGGTCCTGTAAATGCGGTTTCTACTTGTATCAAAGGGAAATTTGGTTGGGACTTCGTCAACTCTGAAGAACGAATTACAAAACCGTTAATTCGTAAAAACGAAGAATTTGTTGAATCTTCATGGGATGAAGCATTAGATTTAATTGCTTCTAAACTTGGCGGTATTCAAAAAGAATTTGGCCCTGGTTCAGTTGGATTTATCTCTTCTTCTAAAATTACGAATGAAGAAAACTACTTAATTCAAAAAATGGCACGTCAATTATTTGGAACAAACGACGTTGATAATTGCTCACGCTATTGTCAATCTCCAGCTACAGACGGTTTATTACGTACAGTTGGTTTTGGTGGGGATGCTGGAACAATTAAAGATATTGCGAAAGCTGGACTTGTTATTATTGTTGGGGCAAACCCTACAGAAGGTCACCCTGTTTTAGCAACTCGTGTTAAACGTGCCCATAAATTACACGGTCAAAAATTAATCGTTGCCGATGTTCGTAAACACGAAATGGCTGAACGCTCTGACATCTTCATGCGTCCAAAACAAGGTACTGACCAAGTTTGGTTAATGGCCGTAACAAAATACATCATCGATCAAGGTTGGCATGATGCAGACTTCATTAAAGAAAATGTTCATGACTTTGGTGCTTTCAAATTTGTACTTGAAAAATACACACTTGACTACGCAGAAGAAGTGACAGGTATTTCGAAAGAAACATTAATTAATGTTGCGGAAATGATTCGTGATGCAGACGGTACATGTGTTCTTTGGGGTATGGGTGTTACACAAAATACAGGTGGTTCTTATACATCAGCAGCTATTTCGAATCTTCTTTTAGCTACTGGTAACTATCGTCGCCCAGGTGCAGGAGCTTACCCTCTTCGCGGTCATAATAACGTTCAAGGAGCTTGTGACATGGGTACATTACCAAACCTACTACCAGGCTATCAAAAAGTAACAGATGATGAAGCACGTGCTAAGTTTGAAAAAGCATATGGTGTTGAAATTCAACCGCTACCAGGTCGTAACAATCCACAAATGTTAGATGCGATTATGGAAGGTAAAATGAAAGCTATGTACTTAGTTGGTGAAGATATGGCACTAGTGGACGCTGATGCGAACCATGTAGATAAAGTTCTTTCATCATTAGACTTCTTTGTTGTTCAAGATGTGTTCTTATCACGCACTGCACAATATGCAGATGTAGTTTTACCAGCAGCACCATCTCTTGAAAAAGAAGGTACATTTACAAATACAGAACGTCGTGTTCAACGCTTATATCAAGCTTTACCAACACTAGGTGAATCAAAAGCAGATTGGGAAATTTTACAATTAGTTGCGAATCGTTTAGGAGCAGATTGGAACTACAGCCACCCAAGTGAAATCTTCGACGAAATGGCTAGCCTTTCTCCAATTTTCTCTCAAGCAAACTACGATGTATTAGAAGGATGGGGCAGCTTCAACTGGGGTAGCCACGATGGTAAAGATACACCTTTACTATATGAAGATGGCTTCAACTTCCCTGACAAAAAAGCTCGTTTTGCTTTAGATGATTGGATGAAACCTGTTGAATATGAACCAGAATACGATTGTCATATTAACAACGGGCGTATGTTAGAACACTTCCACGAAGGAAACATGACAAATAAATCGAAAGGTATTCAATCAAAAGTACCTGAGATTTTCGTAGAAGTATCACCTGAATTGGCGAAAGAGCGTGGTATTGAAGATGGAACGTTATTACGTTTAGTGTCTCCATATGGTGCATTAAAATTAAATGCCCTTGTAACAGACCGTGTACAAGGTAACGAACTATTCTTACCAATGAACTCTACTAGCAAAGATTCAGCGATCAACTTCTTAACTGGTGGAGGTGCGGATGTGAATACATCAACACCGGCATACAAACAAACAAAAGTACGAGTGGAAGTATTGAAAGCAAAAGGAAAATCACCACTTCCTAGAACAAATCCAAGAAATAAAAAACGTCACCCACAAAATGGTGTGGAAGTACAACGGAAATGGAATCGTCCGGGCTACGTTCACTTAACAACAAATTAATGAAGGAGTGAAAGAATGGCTGCACCAATTAGTACGGTTAAAAAACAACAATTAACAGAAGAACAAATTAAAGAGCAGAAGTTAGAGAACTTAAAACAACTTCTTTCCGAAAATGAAGATACAATAAATGAAATCTTTTCGATTTTAGGAGATTTAAATGCTATCGGTGCTCTTGAAGCTGTGACAAAACTACTTGAAGCAAAAGAAGAAGTTGCTCATATTGTATTAGGTCAGGTAACTCGTAAGCCTGTTACAAATATCATCAACAACTTAATGGGGGCTGCCGGTGCTTTATCGGCAATGGACCCAGAAAAAACAACAAAACTTATCGAGAGTTTAACTACTGGCTTAGATGAAGCAAACAAAGCGGTAGACACTGACGAAAAAGTCAGTGTCTTCAAGCTTGCAAAAATGCTAAATGATCCTGATGTGAATCGTGCCATGAACTTTGGCATTCACTTCTTAAAAGGACTTGGCAAAGGCTTAAAATAGAAAGGAGGGTATGAAATGTTAACAAACGATAACATTTTAAATGCACTAAAGCATGTTGAAGACCCAGAACTTCATAAAAGCGTTGTTGAGTTAAATATGGTTCGCAATATAAAAATTGACGGCACCCATGTTTCTCTTGACGTAATCTTAACAATCAAAGGTTGTCCGTTAAAAGCGAAGATTCAACAAGATATTGAACAAGCTTTAAAAAATATTGGAGCTACAAGCGTCTCCCTTCAATTCGGTTCTATGACGGATGAAGAACGTCGCACACTAACAGCTACCCTAAAAGCTCAAAACGTAACAGATCAAGGGATGCCGAAAATGCTGCAACCTAATTCCGGTGTCAAATTTATTGCTGTTACGAGTGGTAAAGGCGGTGTCGGCAAGTCGACTGTTACAATTAATTTAGCAACTGCCCTTGCCCGTCTTGGAAAAAAAGTTGGTATTGTCGATGCAGACATTTATGGCTTTAGTATTCCAGCTATGATGAAAATTGATCAAAAACCAACAATGATTGAGCAAACAGCTATTCCAGTTGAGAGCAATGGTGTGAAAGTCATGTCGATGGGCTTTTTCTCTAAGGATAATCAGCCTGTTATGTGGCGCGGACCAATGCTTAACAAATGGATTCGCAATTTCCTTGCCAACACTCACTGGGGTGAATTAGATTATCTCCTACTAGACTTACCACCCGGTACAGGAGATGTTGCCATCGATGTGGCGGCAATGATTCCACAAGCACAAGAAATCATTGTGACTACACCTCATAACGCCGCTTCTCATGTAGCAACGCGCTCAGGTCTAATGGCGCAACATACGAAACATAAGATTTTAGGTGTTGTAGAAAATATGGCTTACTTTGAAAATGCAGATGGTGAAAAGAACTATCTATTCGGTCAAGGTGGAGCAGAAAAATTAGCAGATGAACTTCATACCCACATCATTGCTCGAGTACCATTTGCTAAACCTGAGGAAAACACAGGTTCTTCGGTTTATGACGAAGACTCAGTTGTTGGTGAAGTATTTACTCATTTAGCAGAGGATATTGTTTACCTATAATATAAAACGGTTTCGATTATAGGACCGCTCCGTGTATAAGCCAAGCATTCAACCAGTTGTAGGATTTACCCTACGACTGGTTGTTTCATTGTATACCTAAACACCTTCTAATTGAATTTCCAGTTTGCAAAACCAAATTCAATCAAAGATGCTTTTTCTAAACTAACACAATCCTACTATTTGATATAACCAGCTCTTCTTAAAACTTGCATAAAATAAAATCGATACGTATTTTTTACAAAAGTGTCTAATGGCAAACCAACATTCAATTGATATTTCGTAAAAATAAAATAAAATCGTTTATCCCATTTTAAACGTAACAATTCTCCCGCCTCTTCACCATATTTCTCAGTAAATTCTATAATTAAAGGTTCAATCATCTCTTTGCAATAGTCTTTTAAACTTGCAAGAGCTTCAATATCTTTTTCTTTTTGAAAACGCGTAATCCAATCTACCAATTGCTCATTCATTTTAATTTCCATCCCTCTATCTATTAATTATTATAAAATTTTATTTTCCTTCAAGGTTGAAATGACAACTCATCCTCAACTTCAAACGCAACTCTTACGCTAATTTAAACTCTTTACATATAACCTATTTGCTTTATAACTAAAGAAAAGGTATGAAACCATTGAAACTGGAATAAATAACCATGCTAAACCTCTGAAGAGTGCAAAAGGCGTTTCAAACAAAAAGGCTTTCCAAAATGATAATCCATTCATTTCCCATAACTCAGGTGTTAAATACAATGACTTTGGATCAAATATTACTCCTATATCGATAGCTCCCGTAGTTTGCAATGCAACGAAAATTGGCAAATAGCATATGGCCATTTCCATGAACATGTTAGACAATCTTTTATATTTCCCAGCCTTCGATTTTTTATCTGAGAAAATATCCTCATCACTATTGTAATCCATTTTTTTAAAATATTGCGTACCTGAGCTTTTCGTTCCTATAATATGCTGCCATCCACTATCTTCAAATAAAGTACAATATTCAATGAAATCTTCTTGTTTTTTAAATCTTCTATAATCAATTTTAATCACTGTATCTTCTGGTTCTGTCTGACGAAATTTATATCCAAAAGATACGCTTTCTAATTGATATCCCTTATTTGCCATCTCATTTAACCATTTTTCTTCTTTATCATAATCAATAAAGAATTTAAACTTTCTCATAATATCCCCTCCAAATTATTTCTTCAATAACTCTTCCGTTACGCGAATTAAATGCTTCATTCTTTCAAAATCCAATTTCAATACTTCCATCCCTTTTTTCGTAATTACATAGGTTTTCCTACGTTTATCTTCACTTTTAACTGATTGAATTAATTCATGTTTCAGCAAATTTTCAATTGCTCCATATAGCGTACCAGCTGCTATCTTTACTTGATGATTACTTAATTCTTCAACTTTTTGCATGATTACGTACCCATGAGCAGGCTCTAATAAGGATAAAAGTACATAGTACGTGGTTTCTGTTAATGGTAAATGTTTATCTCGATTCATAATTTCCTCCCGGATAAATTCAGTTCAACTATACAGTCAAAATATACAGTACAACTATATAGTCTTATTATATACAGTCAAACTGTATATTTCAATATAATTCAATACCCTTAAACGTAAAATTTAATATCGCCTACTTATTACAAGAAAAGAGCCGTTCGAAAGAAAATGACTTTTCGAACGACTCCTTCTTATTCTTCAATCAACTCTTCATTTTTCCATGTAAAAACTGAATAATCATTCGCCATAAACGTATTAGGAAAAACTTCTTTTGCTTCTTTTAATAAACTATGCAAATCATGGGGTAGGAATCTTGCGCTTATATGATTTAAAATAATGTTTTTTGCATTAGCTTCTCGTGCAACTCTTGCCGCTTCAATATTTGTTGAATGTCCATAACTTGTAGCAAGATGAGCTGTGCCATGATCAAAAGTCGCTTCATGAACGATAATATCTGCTTTTTCACTTAATATTATCGAGCTTTCACAAAACTTTGTATCTCCTAATACGGTCACAATAAATCCTTTTTTCGGTGGGGCTGTCACATCACAACTGTTCACTACCGTACCATCTACCAATGTCACATCTTCCCCATTCTTCAATTTTCTTAATAAAGGTCCTTTTGGAACGCCTAATTCTCGAGCTCTATCTATTAATAACTCTCCAGGTAAAGGTTTTTGCTCAATTCTGTATCCATAGCAAGGTAATACATGCTCAAGTTCCTTTGCAGTTACAATAAATTGCTCATCTTCAAACACTACTCCCTCTTGAACTTCTACATATTCTATTGGATAAGTTAAGTGTGTTTTTGAAATTTCAAAAGAAGCTGTAACCCATTCTTTTAATCCTTTTGGACCATATATAGTGAGTGTATCTTCTCCACCTAGAAATGAGCGAGAACTTAAAAATCCGGGCAATCCAAAAATATGATCACCATGCATATGTGTAATAAAGATTTTCTCTATTTTTCGCGGTCGAATGGATGTATGTAAAATACGATGTTGGGTTGCTTCTCCACAGTCAAAAAGCCAAATTGTTCCACGCTCATCTAACAGTTTTAAAGCAAGCGAACTTGTATTACGTTCTTTAGAAGGCATTCCTGCTCCTGTTCCTAAAAATTGTAGCTGCATTAGTAGCCTCCGTTCTTTTCATTAACATTAATCTTTTAAATCCTCAAGAAAATCTTTACTAAAGCTCGTTTTTGAAGCATAGCTTGTCTTATTTTCGAGTTCGATTCCCTTGTGGATGGTGCCTTTGCCAAATTTCTTTTCAATTTTATTAATTAAATCATAAATCGGTTCTTGCTTCGCAAATTGCTCAAAATTAAAAATCGATAATTGCTCTACAGATTGTTTACGGTCTATAACATTGGAAATCGTTACCCCTAGTAGACGAATTGGTGCACCGTCCCATGTTTTATAAAAAAGTTTTATCGCCTCTTCATAAATATCGTCTTTATTATAGATAGGATTATGGAATGTTTTACTCCGCGTATGGTTTTGCCAATCAGCATCACGAATTTGAATACTTAATGTTGGACCACATAATTTTTTAGCTGCTAATCGTTCTGCGACTTTACTAGCGAGCATTTCGAATGTTTGCTCTAAAATTTCATTATCTGTTTCATCAGTCGGAAGTGTTGTGGAATTGCCTACACTTTTTGTTTCATAAATCGAATTCGGATCGACTTCACGATTATCTTCACCATTTGCTCGTGCTCGTAAACGTATTCCATTTTTCCCTAAAGCTTGACGAATAACATGCTCCTCAATATGTGCTAAATCACCAATTGTATTAATTTTTAAAGATGCTAATTTTTTAGCTGTGCTCTCACCTATGCCATGCATCTCGATAACTGGAAGTGGCCATAGCTTCGAAGGGACATCACGTTTCCTTAACACCGTAATTCCCATTGGCTTTTTCATATCTGAAGCAGTTTTTGCTAAAAATTTATTTGGTGCGATGCCGATTGAACATGGTAAATCTAATTCATTTAAAATCCTTTGCTGAATTTCATTTGCAATTTCAATTGGATGACGATTATTCGTGTTCTCTGTAATATCAACATACCCTTCATCTATTGAAACAGGCTCTATTAAATCAGTATAGCTTCTTAAAATCGAAAACATTGCTTTTGAAGCCGCACGATATTTCGGAAAATCTGGCGAAAGTAAAATTAGGTCAGGGCATTTTCGCAAAGCTTCAGCTACGTTCATTGTCGTATAAATTCCTTTTGATCTTGCCTCATACGAACTTGTTACAATAATCCCTCGTCGTTCCTTTGGATTTCCAGCTATTGCAATTGCCTTCCCTTTGAGCTCAGGATTATGAGCTTGTTCAACAGAAGCATAAAAGCTATTCATATCAACATGAAATATAATTCGCCCCTTTGACAAAACTCCCACCTCCACTCTAGATAATTACAACTATTGTTACTTAAAATATTATCATAGTATTAACTTTTATCATAAAACAATGTTAAATGATGATAAATAGTCGATCGTTCCAATTGCGATTAAATATGTGATTGACAAAATTATGTATCTATAATATTCTCATTTTGTAAACCTATATAAAATTAAGGTTAACGCAAAGGGGGATATATTTTGAAATCAAAAACTTATGCCTATGCAATAACAGCATTAAGTGCAGCAATAATAGCAGTATTAGCGCAATTATCAATTCCAATTCCACCTGTTCCAATAACAGGACAAACATTAGCAATCGGTCTTGTTGTTACGATATTAGGAACAAGATATGGAACACTTTCAGTACTTTTATATATTTTACTAGGGGCAATTGGAATACCCGTATTTGCTGGTTTCTCAGGTGGTCTTTCGGTAATCGTTGGACCAACTGGAGGTTATATTGTAGGATTCATTCCAACTGCAATCATTATGGGATTATATTTATCTAAGTTTGGTATAACGTACCCACACGCAGTAGTTGCGAATATTATCGGAATGGTAATTACATTAGCATTCGGAACAACATGGTTAAAGTTTGCTGGCGATTTAACTTGGACTGCAGCATTTATGGGCGGCGTTTATCCATTTATTATAGTAGGAATTATTAAAGCAGTAGCTGCTGCTTGGCTTGGCGTTCTTATTCGCAACCGATTATTAAGTGCAAAATTACTTCATCAGCTAGCTTAATTTTACAAATAAAACGAACTACTCTTGAATCAGATGAGTAGTTCGTTCTTTTATATATATATAGTCATTATTCAATCGAAAAATCAGTCCAATTCGTTACTCTTGGATAATCAACTTGCTGATTATACGATTGATTTTTTACAAACACTTTTGTTGGAACATCGATTAATGTCTCAAGAACGGCTGGTTTATCATCAAAATAATAGTCTAAATTTAGTCTCTTAATGATGTCTGTTTTTTCATGATCCTGCATACCGCAGTAAAAGTGATTGTCCTTTACAGGAAATCCTTTTTCTTTTACCCACTGCCTTGTTTGGGAGCAGTATTGCTTTGGACGGGACGTTATATAATAAATTTCATGCCCATCTTTGTCCAACTTATTTAATAATTCAATTGCTCCTTCATATGCCTGACAGTCTGTAAAATAAATTTCCTCTAATAAACTAGCCCACATTTTACCGCCAGCTTCTTTATCTAATCCAAAGGCTTCATGAATTTCCACTGTCTTTAATTCATTAAATACTTCAATTCCTACATTTTTGTTTAATTTTTTATTATAAATTTGAAATGCATGCTGTCTTAAATTAATTAAAGTATCATCTATATCAAATCCAAATTTCACTACTTCAACTTCCTTTAAATTCGTTTTATTTGTTATCTTTTTTAGGATAAGCAATTACACATAAATCTGGTCCAATTTGCTCAAAGGAATCAAATTCAAGCTGGAGCGCTTCATCTATACAATCAATATCAAGACCAGTAAACGGTGTTTTAGAATTACGTCCTCCGAGTAATTTTGGCGCAATGTAAACGACAAACTTATTAATTAAACCTGCTCGCAAGAAAGACGCGTTTACTTCCGCACCACCTTCTACTAATACATCAGTAATTCCCATTTTATATAATTGATCAAGCATTTCTTCTAAGTTTAAACCCGTATCATTTTTTGAGATTTGAATAAATTGAATGCCTTTTTCTTTTAATCGTTGAATTTTCGATGAATCAACATTAGATGAACAAACAATAATTGTCTTTGCTTCCTCCGTATTTGCGACATTTGCATTCAACGGCATACGAAGTTCACTATCTAAAATAACACGAATTGGATTTTTACCTTTACGATGTGGAAGTCGTGTTGTTAAGGATGGATTGTCTGCTAACACAGTTCCAATTCCAACTAAAATAGCATCGACTTCATGGCGTAATTCATGTACTTGAAGACGCGCATTTTCATCCGTTATCCATTTTGAATGACCATTATATGTGGCAATTTTACCATCTAATGTCATAGCAAATTTCGAAATAACGAATGGGCGATTTGTTAACATATTATGAATGAATCGTTCATTTAATTTTCTTGCTTCTTCCTCTAATACACCAACCTCAACTTGAATGCCAGCTTCTTCTAATAGTCGAATACCACGTCCAGCAACAGAAGGGTTCGGATCCATTGTTGCCACTACCACCCTACTAACTTCAGATTCTTTTACTAGATCGGCACAGGGCGGTGTTTTTCCATAGTGGGAACACGGCTCTAATGTTACATATAGTGTTGCACCTTTTGCGTGAATACCTGCCATATTAAAGGCATGGACTTCGGCATGGGGCTCTCCAGCTTTACGATGAAGGCCAGTCCCAACGATAACCCCATCCTTCACAAGCACTGCTCCAACAACTGGATTCGGATTTGTATACCCTTTTGCCGAAGCTGCTAAATCTAAAGCTAATTGCATATAATCACGATCTGTTTTCATAATGCGGCTCCTTAAACAATTAATTGTTCTTCTGCAATATGACCTGATTTTTTCACTTTCGTTTCGAGATAATGGCGATTCGTTTCAGTTAAGCCACCCCATAACGGAATATGGTCATGTGCAAGTAAACCATGCTGTTTTAATGCTGCTAGCTTCTTAGGATTATTTGTTATTAGCGTAACTGGTTTTGAACGCAACGCTTCTAAAACACGAATCGCTTCTTCATAATTTCTAGTATCATCTTCAAAACCTAAAGCATTGTTCGCTTCAACAGTATCATAGCCTTCTTCTTGTAATAAATATGCTAATGATTTTGAAAATAACCCGATGCCACGACCTTCATGATTTGCTAAATAAAAAATTGCTCCACAGCCATGCTCAGCAATCATTTTCATCGATTCATGGAGCTGATAACCACAGTCGCATCGTTGACTACCAAAAATATCGCCCGTATGACAAATACTATGCATACGAATCATTGCATCATCTGCATTTGCAAAATCACCATATACTAAAACTGAAGACTGTTGTTTTGCTGCTAAATCATCAGTTGTAATAGCATCAAGAACCATTTCCTTTGAAAGCTTTTTATCGACATTTAGCCACGTATACCATTGAAAAGTTGTTTGAAAATGTCCTTGTTTTACAGGTAATTTAACTGGTCCTACAAGACATAAATTTTCACTGTCGTTAAAGGGTACTAATTTCATTTTATTTAAAAGGATTTCTTTTGAATTTGAAGAATCTTTCATCTATATCACCTATCTATCTGTAATTTACATTCTAGTAGCTTATAGTCATCCATAGAAAAACCTACTAAGTTAATAAGTTTTATTTCTCTAAATATAACTATAGCTTATGTAATAGTTGAAATCAAAGACTGTGCATGCACACAAAAGATAAAACTAAATTCCCCTTCTTAAAAAATATCCATTATGCGACAAAAATAAAGTTAACCTTGGCATTATAGACAAGAGAAAGCCGACTGATTTTTATAAAACCAATCGGCTTATAATTTGTTCAATAGTACATGTTTTAAATGGAATGCTCTTTCAATAAGGGAAATAAAGGAAAAATCACAGGGAATAACGAATTAATTAATGTGCAGTTTATCTCAAGGAGTGAAATTAAATGAAGAATAGTTATAAAAAAATTTACGGAACTTATGAAATGCCTGATGAAATTTGATAGCTATTTGAATTAGAAAAAGAATTAAATAACATTAATTTATCACTTGATATGATAGGATTTCGACCTAGTCTTCAGGATGATTCTTACTCAATTACCCCTCCAGACTTAATTCCCTTTGCTAACACTGGAGGTGATGGTATACATTTCGGTTTCTTAACTGATTTTGGTAGTGTATCTACATTATTTTGGTAAAACCCTAGTGAATCATATATTCAGGTAGTGATAAAGGAATCTGCCACAGATGCTTCCTCAGATTGGATAGAAAAACAAAGAATGGTTTCCGAAGGTTTAAAAAACAAATATTTAACAGGGCAAGTAAACATTAGTCACTATTTACAAAAGGTACAAAAAGAACGTTCCAAGTCCGTCTCCATTCCTACTTTGGATGGATTAGGAGTAATAAGTAGTGAACAATCTAAAAACATCTTTAGAAAATATCAATTTGATATTAATAGTTCAATAGATGAACACGAATTAAAAAGAATGAATAATTATTTAAAAGAAAGTGGCTCAATTGAAAAGCTCGCTTTTATACGTGATGCATTTTTTCCTACGTGTTAACTTCGGACTATGAAGAGAAATTGTTTACCTTTATTATTGAATTATTGAAATCGATGAACCTTCATGATGAAATACAAAGATTACATTTAAGAACATAATTTATATAGAAAATCGATACATATAATTAGCATCTCATAAATTAACTAAGACGCGAATGTTTAGTCAACCATTCGTGTCTCTTTGGATAGATGCCTTAAAACAATTTCTAAATTTACATCCTTGCAAAATGATTGTATACATCATTTAAAGTTTCACAACCAATTTCTAAAGCTTTCTCTATATAAATACCCCAAAGTTGTGCGGTCATTTTTGCGTCACCTAATGCATTATGGCGATCAATTATAGAAATTCCGTTATGTTCACAAAGTCGTTCTAAAGTAACATTATGAAAATGTGGTTCTACTATTTTATACAGGAAAGATGTATCAACAATTCGGTGCTTAAAGGGTGTTTTAAATAACTTTGAACTTGCATGCTGCATAAACGTTCTTTCATGGGTTGCATGATGAGCAACAAGTGTAGAATCTCCAACAAATTGAAAGAAATTCATTAAAACATCCGCTAAAGGTGGCGCTGTACTAACTAATTCATTTGTGATTCCTGTCAATTGTACGATATCAGATGGAATCTCTTTATCATATTGAATGAGAGAATAAAACACTTGCTCTTCTATTATTTTTGTTCCATGCATTTTCATTGCACCAATGGAAAGTATGCTATCTCCTTTTTCAGGTGAAAAACCAGTCGTTTCAATATCAAATACAACGGCGTTTAGCTCGTTCAAAGAAACATGCATCGCATCTTCCTTGTTTATTTCCTTTTGTAAATGTCTTAAATAAGCCATTTGATGTGAATTTTGTATACCACCAATGCCCTGCGCACGTCTCCCCTGTATTCCTCTTAATAGTTGCATGAATGGTTCAAACGCCATTTTCAACACCCTTTTCTAATTCAAGTTCCTTCATTAAACATCAATTTTTTGTAAACGTTAATTCAATGACCTCTTCATGAAGTCGTTTTCCGCATTTAAATATTTGTTTAAGTTCTTTCCGCTGTTCTTTTGATAGGTTCTTAATGTTTAAATAATGGGTATCATCATAATTTTGTGCATTTAATAATGAAAGACGATATTTTGTAAGAGTTATAAAATTCTCCTTACAAAACAAGAGCATATTTTTATATTCATCCTTTTCTTGAAGACGTTCAATCCGTTCTATTGTTGAAGTTTCAAAAATCCCTTCTTTAATCGACAATAAACGTATTGCGTTTACATACGGTAAAAAGGCTGAATATTTCAAGTTCACACACCCTTGATATACACCATGTTGTTCTACTAATATTTGTCCCATTGGCCCAATGACATTTTTTATATGCTTAACATTTGCAATAAAACGTTGTAAAAGTGAAGGATGTTGTAATTGATAGTTATAAATAATGGCTTTTAATTCATTAAGATAATCAGTATTTCCATACAACACTCTTGCATCATAAAAAATTTGCAAATAGCGAATAGATTCCCATTTTTCGTTTTCCATCCAGTAATTTAGTTGATTTTTCCAGTCTACTAATGATTTTCTCCATATCGGATTCGAACTCATGATTTTCCCATTACAATATGGGTAACCAGTACAATTCATACCATAAGAGATTTCTTCACCAAGATCCTTAAAGTAATTATCATTTTCTTCATTTGATATTTCATAAATAATGCCATGATCTTGGTCACTTATTAACCCTTGTTCAAACCGCCCACCACTCCCTGTAATAAACCAAGTATATTCACAAGGTGGCTTTGGCCGTTTCATTTTGCCTGTTGCAACGTTTAGAACTTTAAGCATTACTTGGTCATGAAATTCATTTAGAGAAGCGCTTGTTTGTATGTAGGAAGACATTGTTTCATCTTTCCATTTTTTAATAGATTCATACGTTTCCAATATCACACTTCCTTTTATAGAAAAAGCCTCTGGATTCAGAGGCTTTTTCTTATAGTATAAAGTTTTCTAGTTTGTTATTAAAATTTTTCTTTTGTAGCAGCTGTTGATAATTTTGTTTCTTCAAGTACCATTTGCTCTGGGTAACCATAGCTTCCATGTTCACTTATATCTAAGCCCATGATTTCCTCTTCTTCAGTAACTCGAAGACCGCCCATTGCTTTATCCATAATTTTTAGGATAATGAATGCAACAACAAATGCATAAATACCAGATGCAACAACACCTAATGCTTGAACTCCTAATTGGTGGAATCCACCGTCATAGAATAATCCAGCTTGCCCCCAGCCGATATCAGTTGATAAAGCAGGTAATGCAAACAATCCGTTTGAAAGAGTACCCCAAACCCCAACTGTACCGTGTACTGATAGTGCAGCAATTGGATCATCAATTTTCATTTTGTCAAATAGTCTCATACTGAACACTACCATGATACCGCCAATTAGACCGATAACAACAGCGGCCCAAGGAGCTACGAAACCACAAGATGCTGTGATTGCAACTAATCCGGCAAGTGCACCATTTAAAGTTGTAGGAACATCCGCTTTACCAGTTACAGCCCAAGCTGTGAACATCGCTGCAACTGCACCAGCAGCTGCTGCTAATTGCGTATTTAGAATAACAAATCCTAAGAAACCGTCAGCAACACCGAAAGTACTAGCACCATTGAATCCAAACCAACCTACCCACAGGATTAGAACACCTAAAGCTGTGTATACCTGGTTATGACCTGCAAGGACATTTGATGAACCATCTTTATTATATTTACCAATACGTGGTTTTAAAATAATTGTTGCAGCTAAAGCAGCCATAGCACCTGTTAAGTGAACTACAGTTGATCCTGCAAAGTCTTGTTTACCATGGTCAGCTAACCAGCCACCGCCCCAAATCCAGTGAGCAACTACTGGGTAAACTAATGCACTAAAGAAAATAGCAAATATAACATAGCTTCCTAGTTTTGCTCGTTCAGCAAAACCACCAAAGGCAATTGTTAGAGAGACGATTGCAAACATTACTTGGAAAGAAAAATCTACTGCAGGAGTTAACCCGCCATCCGCTGCTGTTGCATCACCGTAGAAGAAATTTGATAATCCGATAAATGCGTTTCCTTCACCGTAAATAAATCCATAACCAACAGCCCAGAACACTAATGTTCCAATGCCAGCTGTGAAAATCGTTTTACCGGCAATATGGCCAGCATTTTTCATTCTTGTTGAACCTGCTTCGAGTAAAATAAATCCACCTATCATAAAGAATACTAAGATTGCACCAATCGCTACCCACAGGTTATCCATTAGCACTTGAACAGCTTCCATAAATCATTCTCCCTTCTTTAATAAAGATATCCGTGTTACGTTATCGAATTCTATGATGTAAGGAAATGTAACATAGTTTATTTACATTTATTGTATCGTATATTTCATTTATGTCAATATGATTTTCATAAATTATTTTCACAAATGTCAGAAAATATAACGCGAACCGTATAATAACGGGAAAATGGGTATAAAGAAGTTTGAAAGGTAGAAATAATCAGGTCCAATGTATGCGATTTCATTAATTTTCTTTTATTTTTCTTATGTTTAATCATTAGAATGAATTTTGAAATAGTAAAAATAATATCTTTTTTAAATAATTTCCATTTACTAAAACTCGTACTTAAATGTAACATTTCTTTACACTTAACTTGTTAATAAAAAAACAAAAAGCTGGCTTATTACGAAGCCAGCTTATGTCACATATTTTACGTAATCAAAAATCTTTCAACTATCTAATTCTTTAATTCAATATTTTTACTTTTACTTTTTTAACTCCCCATTGCATAGCTTGATCTTGGGTAGGAATGAATACATCAATTTTGTTACCTTTAATTGCCCCACCAGTATCACCAGCAATCGCCTCACCATAACCTTCCACCCATACTTTTGATCCGAGTGGAATAACATTTGGATCTACTGCAATTACTTTTTGATTTGGATTTGAACGTAAATCAATTCCAATAGCAGTTGTACCTGAACATCCTTCACAGTAAGCAGTGTATGCAGTTGCTGTAACAAGCAATTCTCCTTCTCCTCCAGCAGGTTCTCCACCATCATCTAAAACAATAGTAGGCTGTTTTGGTTTTGGTTTTGCTATTTTTGTTTGTTTTGGTTCATTTGATTTTTCATTTTCAATTACTTCTTCACTTTCCTCAGGTTGCTCAACAATAACATTATCCAAAAGTACTTTTGTTGCAGTAGACTCAGCTACAAGGCTCATCATATTTGGCTTGTCATCATTACCGACCACTAATTCTTGCCCTGGGTGAATAATATCATTCGTTAAATCATTTAAATTTTTTAGTTCATTCAATGAAAGATTGTGATTTACAGCAATTCTAAATAGGTTGTCCCCTTTTTGAACAGTATACGTTTTTGGTACCTCTGCCATTTTGTAAAATATTTTATCACGATATAATGCATCATCAAATACCTCGTCAACTGCTAAATTATTAATATAAAAGTATTCATTTTCTTCTCCTGTATGCATAGCTGAACGGAATAATCCCATCCCGTAGGCGTTTGATGTTAGTAATAACGTGAAAATTAAACTTAATAATGTAATTTTTGTTTTCAAAACTTAGTCCTCCTTACAATGAATCTAGAAATTTGATTGATTACGAACTAAGTATTGTCCAACGATTTACATATTTATACATAATAATATAAAAATAGAAGTGTCACCTAAATAAATCCATAAAAAAACCGCATAGTGACAAGCATTCACCATGGGTTATACATTTTAATTTTTTTAGTTTTGGAAGATAAAAAATGAAAATATTTCCCAAATATTCTTCGATTCACTCGAGCAAAAAGTTATAGTAGACTGTTGTATAAGATTAAATATTTTTTTCGAGCTTTAGTCATAAATTATTCGGACAGTTTGATTTTTAAGAAAGTTGGAGTTGAAAATGAATATACATATAATCACCCCATATGAAGCAATGATCCCAATTATTAATGAATGTATACCTTTCTTTCCTGAATTAAACATTCGAATATCTGTTGGTGATTTAGAGAATGGTGTGAAATTTGCCTTATTAGATGAACAAAACACCGATATTATCATTAGTAGAGGTGGAACAGCAAAATTAATCAAAGAAGCAGTAAAAATACCAGTAATAGACATGAAAGTATCAGGCTATGATATGATGCGTTCCCTAACTTTAGCCTCTAATTTATCAGATAAAACAGCAATTGTCGGATTTACGAATATTACTTCTGCTGCACAATCTATTATTGATTTAACGGAACTACCATTGTCAGTTTATACAGTTCAAAATTCCAATGAAGTTGCACCTTTAATTGTTGAGCTAAAGAATAAAGGCTATCAACAAATTGTCGGTGACTTCATTACTTATAAAACAAGTAATGCATATGGACTTAAAGGTTTTCCTCATACAATCTGTCATCAATGCACTTGAAAATGCAAAGCAGCTCTATAGCTATTTAAATATTAAAAACAATACGGCAACCATTTTTGAACAATTATTATTAAAAAAATATGAAAATATCGTAGTGTTGAACGAAAATAATGAAACTATCTATGAGCATTACACAAATATTTCACTTGATGAAAAGCTAATGGAACAAATCCATATATTGAATACATCTATTGAAATAAATAAACAAGAAGGCTCAAGAAAATACATTTCTGATGATTATATGATTGAAATAAAAGGATCCTTTTTTACAGAAAACCGTTATAAATTATTCACTCTAAAAAAAACATCCATTACAATTCTATAATCAACAAGGGTTAACGGTAATGACAAATCATAATTTTGAACCGTTGATTGCACAATCCGAACAAATAAAAATCGCTTTAGACCAGCTTCAAATTTATTTTCAACAAAAGGAACCTATCTTATTGCTTGGGGAAAAAGGAACAGGGAAAGATTTTCTCTCTTCATATATACATCAACAAAAGGAAACAAATGGGCTACTTTTAATGGTGAAGTGAATGCACAAGCAGGTGATGCAGCATTTCAATTTTTAGCAAAAGCAATTGAATTTGCAAAAGAGAAAAAAATACATTCCATTTGTACTGCTCCATTAAATAAAGAAGCCTTACATTTAGGAGGTCATATGTATCCAGGTCATACAGAAATTTTAGCAAAATTAACTGATACAGAAGACTTCTCTATGATGTTAACAACACCAAATTTACGAGTTATTCATTTAACTACTCACATCGGATTAATTGATGCAATTAATAGCATCACACCTGAAAGAACATATACAGTTGTAAAATTAGCTTACGATACATTGAAAAATGCAGGCTTTGAAAACCCTCGTGTAGCGGTTTGTGGTATTAACCCTCATGCTGGGGAAAATGGTTTATTTGGTTATGGTGAAGAAGAAGAAAAACTTGAGCCTGGGATAAAAAAGGCACAGGCTGAAGGAATTAATGTTATAGGTCCCCTTCCAGCTGATACTTTATTCTTTAGAGCTGGACGAGGCGACTTTGATATCGTAGTCGCTTGTTATCACGATCAAGGTCATGCACCAATTAAAGTAATGGGAATTGAAGATGGTGTAAACATCACTGTCGGTTTAAAAGGCGGTATTATTCGTACATCCGTAGACCATGGAACTGCATTTGATATCGCAGGGAAAAGCTTAGCTGGTGAAAAAAGTATGATTGCTGCTATTAATTCAGCTATCGAGCTAGCTCCAAAATTTTAAAACAGTAAAAAAATCCCCTTTGATTTTTCAAAGGGGATCATTAATTTAAAAATTCTTTTTCACAACTCGGAAATATATAAATACCTTGAATCAATTCATAATCATAATATTTTTGTATAAATTTTGCTTGATATAAATACTCCATTAAACAAATTTCGTCTTCATCTGCGTTACACAATACGCCTGAGACACTCAGCCCATTTTTGAATGATACGCCAATCGGCTGACCTATTAATAATTTGATTTTATCAAGCATCGATTAGTTCCCTCCTTCATCTATCTTATGAAGGAAAAAGCTCATTTTCTGTGCGAATGTCGTAACGAGTTATCGAAACAATTCAATAAAAATATTATTAATAGATTACTCCTTTTTCGTACCTCTCATCAACTTTTCAAACCGTTCCATCATTGGATCTTTTTTTGGCGTAAATTTATAAGGATTTTTTTCCATTCCAAATTCAACTGTTCGATTACTTTCTGTAAACATACCTAGCTTGTCTCCAGCAGATGCTGTTGGATCATTCACTATACTTTCCCTTGGGCCATCGAAATGTGGTGTAGCTTCTACATGTTGATTTTCTGAATCTCTAGGCAAACAAATCCTCTCCTTTACCGTTAATATAACTACAGAAAGGTTGTTTTATACAAAAATTTTTATTCACGTTATATGTTCTAACATTAGAAAAGTTTATTGTTTTAAGGAAAAAATCCGTTCTTTTTATATTAATTTTAGTTAACATAGTTTCCTATTAATCGGACAAATTAATAATCATAACTTTTTTATAAAAACTTTTGACATGAACCCGAAAATAAGGTAAATTACCAAAGGGCGAACATTTAGCCTGCAATATAAAAAAATATTCGTGATTTAGAGGTGCTTTTAAATGGATAACGTATTTGATTATGAAGATATTCAACTAATTCCTAATAAATGTATTGTAAACAGTCGTTCTGAATGTGATACTTCTGTAATGTTTGGTGGACATAAATTTAAATTACCTGTAGTTCCTGCTAATATGCAAACAATCATTGATGAATCAATAGCTATTAAATTAGCAGAGAACGGTTACTTCTATATTATGCACCGTTTCAATCCAGAGACTCGTGCAGAATTTATTAAAAACATGCATTCTCGTAAATTAATTGCATCAATCTCTGTTGGTGTAAAACCAGAAGAGTATACTTTTATTGAACAATTAGCAATTGAAGATTTAATTCCTGAATTTATTACAATTGATATTGCACATGGTCATTCAAATGCTGTAATTGAAATGATTAAACATATTAAAAAGCATTTACCACAAAGCTTCGTTATCGCTGGTAATGTTGGTACACCAGAAGCAGTAAGAGAGCTTGAGCAAGCTGGTGCAGATGCAACAAAAGTAGGTATCGGTCCTGGTAAAGTATGTATTACAAAAATTAAAACGGGCTTTGGTACTGGTGGTTGGCAATTAGCTGCTCTTCGTTGGTGTGCAAAGGCTGCCACTAAACCAATTATCGCTGATGGTGGTATTCGTACTCACGGTGATATCGCAAAATCAGTACGTTTTGGCGCGTCAATGGTTATGATCGGTTCTTTATTTGCAGGTCATGAAGAATCACCAGGTCTAACTGTTGTAAAAGATGGAAAAATGTTTAAAGAATATTTCGGCTCTGCTTCGGAATTCCAAAAAGGCGAAAAGAAAAACGTTGAAGGTAAAAAAATGTACGTCGAGCATAAAGGTTCATTAATGGACACTCTTGTAGAAATGGAACAAGATTTACAATCATCTATTTCTTATGCAGGTGGTAAAAAGCTTGAAGCAATTCGTACAGTTGATTACGTAATTGTAAAAAATTCAATCTTTAACGGTGATAAAGTTTACTAAGTCAGTTGTAAAATGACAATAAAGTTATTTAATTTTAAATGATTAAACAAACATAACTCCGTTTTAAATTTAGGACGGGGTTTTTTTGTTGTAATATACTTCTCTACATTAAAAATACAAATAAGGCCGTTTGAATATCTGAAATTAGCTTTCCCAACGCAGCTTAAAAGGTTTTATGTAACCCTTTTTTCCATAGTATAAGGACGTTATTCAATTAATTAGCCCTTTTGTTGAATAAAAGGACTCACGTTTTTTAAAACGACTTTATTATCTCTATACCTCAATAAAATAGTAAAACGAAAAGAAACGAATAGATTTTCTTCATATAATCTACTCGTTTCTTTTTATATTTCCATAACATCTTCATCGTTATAAAAATTGATATGCATTTTTCACACCTAAGCTTTTCTGAATCGTCGTAAAAAGGACTGGACGCGTTCATTTGTTGAATGCTCAAGTACTTCACTTGCAGAACCTTGTTCTGCAATTACCCCTTGATCTAGGAATAACACTTTGTCAGCAATATCTAGCGCAAAATCCATTTCATGAGTAACTAAAACCATTGCCATATCATCATTTTTCGCAATGTTTCGAATCACTTCAAGTACTTCACCAACTAATTCCGGGTCAAGTGCTGATGTTACTTCATCAAACAGCATGATTTTCGGTCTCATAACTAAAGCTCGAGCCATCGCAACCCGTTGTTTTTGTCCACCTGACAGTTGAGAAGGATAAAAATGAATTTTATCTCCTAAGCCAACTCGCTCTAGCATTTTAATTGAACGTTCACGAACTTCTTCTTTATTTTCCTTTTTCACATGGATAGGTGCCGACATACAGTTTTCCAAAATTGTCATATGTGGGAATAGATTGAAATGTTGAAATACCATCCCGATATCACCACGTACTTCTCGCAAATGTTTTTCATTCGCTTGCACCAACGAACCGTTCTTTTCCATTTTCCATAAATTTTTACCTGCAACAAATATATCGCCTGAAGATGGCTCTTCCAATGTCATTAACATTCGAATAATCGTCGTTTTCCCTGAACCACTTGGACCGATTACAGCGATTTTTTCACCAGGATAAATATCAAGGTCGATTCCTTTTAATACGTGTACATCACCAAATGATTTTGTCACATTTCGATATTTTACGATTGGCTCCGTACTTACCCTAACTTTTTTATCGTTATCTGTTAATAATGTCTTAGACAATACGATCACTCCCTTCAAGGTTTAGCCCTTCATAAGCGTTCTTTTTTGCATTTGCTAGTACTGTTTTTTTATCAAACCTAGTATTCATTTTCACTTCAAGCTTTTTGATTAAGATTGATGATGGATAACTTAATGCTAAGAAAATAATTCCGACAATTGTCAATGGTTCTAAGTAAGCAAAGTTTAAAGCACCATACGTATTTGCTGCATACAAT
This sequence comes from Bacillota bacterium, assembly GCA_023405135.1. GTDB lineage: Bacteria > Bacillota > Bacilli > Bacillales_A > Planococcaceae > Ureibacillus. The sequence continues at coordinate 48,401 of JAEXYZ010000077.1, forward strand.
ATTCCACCAACGCCTATTGTCGATGCTAATGGAACTTCTTTAAACATAATAATGAAATAGTTTCCTAGCATTGGGATTGTCGGTGGTATTGCTTGTGGTAAAATAATTTTTTTCCATTTATCAATTGTTGAAAAGTTTAAAGCGATTGAAGCTTCCCACTGACCTTTATCAACACTTTCAATCCCTGATCGATAAATTTCTCCAATGTACGTACTATAATGAATACCGATTCCTAATACAGCACAAGTAAAAGGATCTAATGTTACCCCTACAACTGGTACCATTGGCCAAGCATAGAAAATAAAGAATAATTGTACAAGCGGTGGCGTTGATCGGATAAATTCCATAATCCAAGTAACAAGCCAGCGTAACGGTTTATTTGGTATACGTCTTAAAAAGATCCAAACAAACCCAAATAGTAATGCAAATATAAAACAAGCAAATGTTAATCCAACCGTTAAGCCTAATCCTTTTAAAATGAAAGGAAATGCTTCAAAAAAGGTTTCCCATTTCCAATTGTTACTCATTAACTAACCACCCCTTTCTTTGCAATCGTTTCCCCTTTTCTTGTTAACCAAATAAATGGTAGTGCAAGGATAAAGTACATAAATAACACGACGACATAAATTAATGGTGCTTGAGAAAGATTCGTACTTCTCATAATATCACCGTAGTATAAAATGTCTCGCATACCAATTAAGGATACAAGTGATGTAGCTTTCATAATTTGAATCGTATAGTTTCCGAACTCTGGAAGCATCATTCTGACAGCTTGAGGTAAAATGATAATTCGCATTCTTTGAAAATGCGACATGTTTAGGGCGATTCCAGCTTCTGTTTGCCCTTTATCAACCGCCAAAATCGATCCGCGAACTACCTCGGATAAATACGCACCATAGTTTAATCCAACCGCAATAACACCTGTCCACCAGTTTGAACCTAATTGAATACCAAAAAGCATCGGAATCGCATAATATAACCAAAAGAGTTGAACAATTAAAGACGTACCACGAAATACTTCAATAAAAACACCTGCTGATTTATTTATTAATACATTTTTCGAGATACGGGATAGTCCTGCAATAAAAGCTACTATGTAAGCTATAATCGCTGAAGCAATTAATACAGAAATTGTAATTCCCAGTCCTCGCATGAGTTGTGGAATAATATCAATAACGGCACTAATATCGCATCATTCCTTTCAATGAAGTTTAGTAATCTCTTAAGTTGAAACTATGAAAAATATAGGGGCGTAAGAAAACCGATTGAAGCCTGCCCCTATATGAAATTCGTTTACTTTATTTTTTATAATGAATTAGCTTTCGCTTTTACAAGCTTGCTCTGTTGTCATTTCATCAGCACTTACCATATTACTAATTTCACTGAATCCATTCTCTTCAAGTAATTTAGCAATCGTACCGTTTTCTTTTAATTCTTGTAATTTTTCATTATAGGCATTACGCAATTCTTCATCTTCTAAGTTAAATGCGGCAGCACCATAGCTAGGTACACCTTCTACATCTGGTTGTTCAAACGTTTCAACAAACTCAAGTGCGTCAGTTCCTGCTGATTCTAATGCCATTTTTACAGTCATTTCTGTACCTGTTGTTGCATCTGCACGGCCTGCTTGAACAGCAGAGAATGTTGCCGGAATATCTGGAGCAGTAATAATTTGGTCAGGACTTACGCCTTCTTTTTGTAGAAACTCAATTTCAGTAGTTCCTTCCATAACAACTACTTTTAAATCTGGATTAGCTGCAATATCTTTATAGCTTTGTAGGTTGTGAGGGTTACCTGCTGCAACGATTAAACCTTCCCCATATTTCATCTCTGGCTCACTGAATAATACTCTTTCACAGCGATCTGCTTTGATTGCCATACCTGCAGTAATAACATCAAATTGGCCAGCTTGAACGCCTGGAATTAATTGGCTAAAATCTGATAATTGCGCTTCTACATTTTCAATACCAAGCTCTTTAAACACAGCTTTTGCAATATCAACATTCGCTCCTTTTAATTCGCCATTTTCTTCATAAGCGTAAGGTGCTTCGTTGGCAAACCCTATTTTTACTGTACCTGCTTCTTGAAGCTTTTCTAATTTACTAGTTGCTTCTGAAGATCCAGTTGTTCCTTCTGATGCTCCTCCAGATGATTCTTCTGATCCACCACATGCCGCTAAAACAATCATGACTAGTGCTGCTAAAAACGTTAATGCAATTTTTTTCATAAGAACTGACCTCCTGTTTTGTTTTACTCTTCTATTTAATTTTATAAATAGTAATTTGATAGATTAGTAAGATGAACTAATCTTAAAACATACAACCTTTAGTTCTGTCATTTCTTGAATTGAAAATGCTACGCCTTCTCTGCCAATTCCCGATTGCTTCATTCCACCAAACGGCATGGCATCTATTCGAAAATCGCTGCTATCATTTACCATAATTCCGCCAAATTCCATTTCTTTAATAGCATGGAAGGCAAAATCAAGATTTTTTGTAAAAATTCCCGCTTGTAGACCATATGAAACATTATTCGATTTTTTTATAGCTTCATTTAAATCTTTTACAATATCAAGAATTACTACAGGTCCAAAAATCTCTTCCTTAGCAATTTTACTTTCGCAATCTACGTTCGTTAAAACAGTTGGGTGATAAAAAGCTCCTTCTCTTTTTCCACCACATAAACAATGGGCTCCATTTTGAATCGCTTCATTTACTAAATTTTCAATACGAATTGCTTCTTTTTCAGTAATAAGCGGTCCAATATCGGTTTGTTCACTTAATTTATCACCAATCCGATATTGTCTTGTACGCTTAACAAATAGCTGTTCAAACGTTTCATAGATGTCTTCCTCGATATAAACTCTTTGAACACCTAAACAGTTTTGTCCCGCTGCCCAAAATGCTCCTGAAACAATCGAATCAACTGCTTGCTCGATATTTGCATCCTTTAGGACAATACACGGTGAATTTGAACCGAGCTCCATGCTTATTTTTTTAATCCCTGCTTTTGAAGCGATTGTTTGCCCTGCCTCATAGCCTCCAGTAAATGAAATCATTCGCACTGCAGGATGGGTTACAAGAACATCACCAATTTCACTTGCATTTCCTACAACTACTGAAAGAATGTTTTTTGGCAATCCAGCATGGACAAATGCTTCAGCAAGTAACAATGCACTTAGCGGAGTTACCGTAGATGGTTTGATAATAATCGAATTACCCGCAGCAATTGCCGGACCTAATTTGTGTGCAACAAGATTTAACGGATCATTAAAGGGGGTAATTGCAACAACTAATCCAATAGGTAATCGCTGATAATAACCAATTCGATTTTCATTACCGGGCATTTGATCAAATGGAATCGTCTCGCCATGAAGTCTTCTTGCTTCTTCTGCACTAATGCGAATTGTTTGAATACAACGTCTAACTTCCTTTGTTGCCTCACGAATTGTTTTACTTCCCTCAAGCGCAATCGTCTTTGCAAATAACGCTTGCCTTTCTTCAATCCAACTAGCAGCTTTATTCAAAATTGACATACGTTCGTGAGTGGAAAGTCGACTAGCAATTTCCGCACCTTTAACGCCTGCCTCGATAGCATATATTGCGTCTTCTTTACTTGCTAAAGGAACTTGTGCAATCACCTCACCGTTTTGAGGATTCTCCACATCAACCATTCTTTCACGTGTTACCCAATCACCAGCCAACAGCATCTTCTTCTTAAGGAGTGTTTGCTCCATGCACTCCCTCCTCTCTAATGATGTTAAAGTTGTTTTCGATGGATATTTATTAAATCGATTAAAATTGAAAAGCCAGTTTCTACCTTACCTGCACCCGCACCGATCAATGTAATTGGCCCGGCTAAATCACAATTGTAAGAAATCGCATTAGTAGCTCCTGAAATACTTGCTAACGGATGATCAAGAGAAACCATTTCAGGCTTAACTGATGCAACGATTTTTTCATCCCTGTCTTTTCTCAATTTCGCAATTAGTTTCCACCTTTTACCTTGTGTTTTTGCTTCCTCAATATCTTCGCATGTTAAGGTTGAAATTCCTTGTCTTTCAACTTCATCAATCTGTAATGGATGATTTAAAATGACATTTGCCAATATGACAATTTTATATAGTGCATCGAAGCCTTCTACATCACTTGTTGGATCAGCCTCTGCATAGCCTAGTTTTTGCGCTTCTTTTAATGCTTCTTCATAGGACAAACCTTCTTCCATACGAGTCAACATATAATTTGTTGTTCCATTTAAAATCCCTTGTATTTCAGAGATGTCATTTCCTGCAAGTGATGTTACAGGCATTCGTAATGCAGGTGTCCCACTCATTACAGATCCCTCAAAGCCCCAACGAACGTTTTTCTCTTCAGCTAGAGACCGTAACACTGAATATGCTAAAGCAACAGGTCCTTTATTACTCATGATGACATTTTTTCCATGCTCAAATGCGCATTTGCAATGGTCGATTGCTGGTTGCCCAGTTTTAACATCGGTAAATGTTACCTCGACAATTGTATGGGCATCACTTTGCTTAATTGTTTCAAAACTATCTAAGCCTCGAACTAGACCTTCAACTTCTGGATACGTGTCAAAATTCCCTGTTTCTTTAACAGCTCTTAATAACTCTTCAATAGACAGACCATCTGGGTGATATAAGGAACCTTTCATCATGTCACTTACTGCTACAATCGTTGCATCTAATCCGAATTGTTCTTGAAGGACTTGTCTTTTATTCAAAAGAATATCTGCAAACCCTTGACCGACTACACCAAAACCTAATAATGCAATTCGATGATTCATTTTTTAACCTCCGATACTGTTAAATAACAATATTTTCTTTGTTAGCATACTTTTTTGGTAATTTTGTATCGCCAAGCAAATACTTCACCAACGTTTGACTTAATATCGCTGCACCGATTGATAAACATTGTTCGTCGATATCAAAAATTGGTGTATGGAGGTCCCGTTTCACACCATCAGGATAAGCACAGCCTAAGAAAATCATGGAACCTGGAACTTCATAGGTCATATGAGAAAAATCTTCTCCACCTAGCCCAAAAGGAGTTTCCTCAATTTTCATTGTTGGGTAAAGCTCTTCAACAACTTCTTTTAACACCATATTTAC
>JAEXYZ010000095.1 GCA_023405135.1 Bacillota bacterium
TCAGAAAATATCGTAACATAATGAGATGCTTCATAGCGCTCAGCCTTTTGTTGATGGAGAATTGAATCATTTTCGTATTGGTCATCTATGTCTTGATATAGGTTGCCGCCTAACACAATATTTAAAAGTTGTATCCCTCGACAAATCCCAAAGATCGGCATTTTCTTCTTTAGAGCAGCTTTTGCAAGAGCAATTTCGGCGAGATCCCTTTGCAAACTTACTTCACCAAGCTTCGGATGTGGCTCCTCATTAAAAAAATGAGGGTGAACATCTACCCCACCAGTTAATAATAATCCATTTAACGTCTCTACAAGTTGATCTACATCTTTTTCTACACCAAATGGAATACATAACGGAATACCACCTGCATCAATAATAGAATGAACATATGGAGCATTCAAACTATACTTTTTATCATTTTGAGACATCGTTACGCCAATGATCGGTTTCATGAAAGCACCTCCAAAATAATCTATGAACTTGATATAGAATATTCTTATTGGTAGCTTTCATTTCCTTCAAAATTAAAAAGCTTAACGAAAAATAGCTAAGCTTTATAAAATCGAACTATACCATTCCAATATTGAATTTCCGTAAAAGTATACGATAATTGCCGCTAAAGCAATGGACGGTCCAAAGGGTACAGGAGTTTTTGTTCCTTTTCCACTGGACTTTAACATTATAAATCCAACGACCATTCCGATTACTGAAGCTAAAAATAATGTCAGCAATGAATTTAAAGTACCTAATACTATTCCAATTAAGAAAAAGAGCTTTATATCTCCCCCACCCATTCCGCCTTTTGAAAGAATAGCAATTAGAAATAGTAAACCAAAGCCAATAAAGGCTCCAAGCAAACTGTCCCACCAAGGCTCAAGTGGAGATAAAATTCTTCCAATCGCTAAAAAAGGTAGGAAGAATAACAAGATTTTATCTGGAATTAGCATGTATGCAAAATCGGTCACGACGATGATCATTAAAAGTGAGATAAATAATAATGCAACAACTAATTCAAGACTTAATCCCAATTTCCAAACTGCAAAGGCAAATAAAATTCCTGTTGCTAATTCCGTTAATAAATAAATCGGAGAAATTTTCACACCACAGCTTCTACATTTTCCGCGCAAAAGTATATATGAAAAAACAGGTATTAAGTCGAGGGTCGTTAATCGACGTTCGCAGTTTGTACAATGGGATGGTGGAGTGACAATCGATTTCTTCAAAGGCACCCGAAGCCCCACTACGTTAAAAAATGAGCCAAATACAAGGCCAAACAATAACGCAAATATTGTATAAACAATCTCCATTTAAAACTCCCCTTACTTTTACCTGTCATTCTGATTTTAAGAATGGATACTTAACTATTTCGTAAATTTTCGAATTAATATTTACATCGATTATTTTTCACCTTCATAATAGAAAGTTGTAATTTGAATAGAAGCTGTCACCTCATCTGTTGGTTCTTCAGCAAATTCATTTTCCTCTCCCGGTAATGAATAGTTAATTGTATCAATATGCATGACACGTTCAAGGTTTTCAATTTCCTTTATAAATTGTTGTAGATTTTCATAATTTGATGATGAAACGTCCAGAACAAATGTGATCATTTTTAGTTCTGCTGGTAATGTTTCTGCAGCTATTGTAGATATAGGAGAATCAGCTTGTTCAGTCGTTTCACCTGTTTCAGTTATTGTTTCCCCTTCTCTAGCCGGCTCTTCTTCAGTTGTCGTTTCTTCAGGTGTAGCAGCCTCCTCTGTTACTTCCTCCTCAGGAGTAGGTACAAGTTCTGATTCAGAAACGACCGAATCATAATTATTAAATGTAATCGCTTGTATGCGGGAATCTGTTACAAATTCTAACTCTTCAATATTTAATAATAGTTGATCAATTTCACGGGATTGTGGCACTTTTTTTCGAAGTTCAAAAATATTAGCTACTTCTATATTGTCATCAATTTGATCACTCTTTTGTCCTTCAAGTGCAACAATTTCACTTTTTAAAGTACTGACCGAACTTTCAAGAGCTTTTGCTTCATCTTTCTTCGGAAGTACAACATAGTAAAATAAAGCAAATAATAATGCAGCAACTAAAGCTACTAATAAAAGTAATTGTGAATTTTTGCTATTTGAAAGTTTCATTATTGTGTACCTCCAATAGCTAAAGAATGGCTATCTATTACTAAAACGATATTGGCTGAATGTCGTGGTATTACATCAAAATCTGTCTCAGCTTCTGTACCTTCCTCAGGATCTAAGTCAAAGCTCGTAATAGATGAAACTTGCACATCAACAAAATAAGGACTACTTGATAATTTTGCAATATAATCCGAAAGTTCATTTAATGTTTCAAAATCAATTGTCAGTGAAATGCTCGACACATCAAATGAATACTGTCTTAAAAAAGAGTTAGTTGGCTGATATTGTTGTGTTTCATCGATTAACGTTGAAACGGGATAAGAGATAAGTTCAACAAATTCAACAGATTGTTCTAGCGTGCCTTGATTGTTTGTAATATTTACATTGACCTCGTTCTGCAATGCATCTCTCTGAGAAATTAAAGCTGATTCCTCTGTTTGTAAAGAGACAATTTCTTTCCGCGCATTAAAATATTGCCATGTTAAGTAGGACAGTACTAATAAAACGATGATTCCAAGTAATATATACAATAATTTCGATTCCGATTGATTTTTCTCAAGTTTTGGTAAGAGGTTAATATCTGGTACCATTTAATCAACCTCCTTTAATGCCAACCCTAACAGTGATGTATGTTTTGCTTTAAAACCTGGAAAATGTTTTTCAATAAGGGCATCATCTATTCTTTTACTTGTTACTGGTAAATTATTTTGTAAAAATGTATGAATTATTTCAATAAAAGGATTATCACCCATTATAATAATTTCATCAACTGACTTTTCCCCTTTATATAAGGAAAAACGGAAGAAATTCATAATACGGTCAAGTTCAAGCACTTGATCTGATAAGGTCATTTGATAATCCTCAATTTCCCCACTAAACGTAAACTCCAAATCATTTTCATCTAGCTGTTTCGAACGCCATAGATTGATGTCAGTTGGAATTGGTTGATAACGTAAAAAATCAACATGTCCATTGGAATAAATACAAATGGACAATTCATTAATTAACCAATTTGAAATTAAATAGGTTTTATCAGGCTCGAGAACTGCCATTTGTTCAAGTAAACGCAAGTTACAAAGGGCACGAACATCCGCTGCTTCTGGTTGCATTTTTATATCATGAAATAAGTCAATCAGTTTATTTACTTCTTCAGATGCTGCAGCGAACATCATTGCTTGACCATCCTTTGGGACAGGGTCGTAAACATCAAGAAGTGGCTCTTGAAACGGCAAATGAATGGAATGTCCAAGTTCCATTTGAACATATTCTTTTAATTTATCACTAGTAACATCATTAGGATGATCAAAGGATTTTAAAAGGATCATTGGGTCAGGAACGAAAAAACGTACTTTTTGATTTTTCCCGCCCCATTTTTGGGCATTTTCCTTTAACAATTCAAATAATGCCATTTCATCTTTTAAAGTAGCTTCATCCATAATTCCACTTGGTATTGCCACTTCATAAACTTTTGCATCCGACAATTCCGGGCCCTTCATCACAAGCGCGCGAAGTACATAATCAGTTAGTTCAATGGAGATATGAGATTTTTTGTTTCTGTTAAACATGCGCTGGGCTCCTTTAAATACAAATTCAAGTTAATTTATCTTCAAAATTAATTGCCTAATGAGACAACTAACTACTCTAGTTAGTTGTCTTTAAGGAAATTAATCAAAAATATCCGTTGCTGTGCCTGTTACTGAAGTTTGTTCTGTAAATGTAGTAAGATTAGGCTTAATATCTTGAAGTGTCGCATTTGTAACTGTATAAGTAGTTGAACCAACTACCAGTGAACCTGAAACTGTAGTTGTTCCATTAATTCTATTAGCACTTGTAAGAGTAAAGTTTCCATAAGATTCAACATAAGGATCAATATTAGCTTTAGTAGCCGAAGTAGCACTTGAATTATCAGTGAAATAAATATTTGCACCATTTAACACATTTACAATATCAGCCTTAGCAGCTTTAGCACGACTATTATCAATAATATTCCCAATCGCAGGAACAGCAATAGCAGCAACAATAGCTAAAATAACAATAACCGCTAATAACTCAATTAAAGTTAAACCTTTTTCATTTTTTATACGTTTTTTCATTTGTTTAAACATAACATTTCCTCCTTTTTTATCTTGTAAAACATTTTCTTTTTGCACGGACGTTTGTTGCACTTATCTTTCACCTCCTTGCAAAACGCCCTTTGTCCCAAGTTTCATTACATTTGTTCATATAAACTAAACATCGGTAAGAAGATTGCTGACACGATTCCTCCAACAATGACTGCTAAAAATAAAATCATAAGTGGTTCGATTAATGATTTTAAAGTGTCTACAGAACGATCGACTTCTGCTTCATAAAATTCCGACACTTTTTCGAGCATGTAATCCAATGAACCAGTTGACTCCCCGATACGTGTCATCGAAGTAACAAGTGGTGGAAAAAGCCAGCTTTTTTCAAGTGGTTCCGAAAGGGTGCTCCCTTTTTCAAGGCTTGTCCGTGCTTCTAAAATTACTTTTCCAATGACCGGATTCCCAACAACCCGTTCCACAATTGTTAACGCTTGTAGTATTGGTACGGCACTGCTAAATAGCGACGACAGTGTTCCCATCGTACGAGCGATAGCTGACTTTTGAAATAAAGGACCAAAAATCGGAACACGTAATAATGCGTAATTGACCATATAGTTAAATTCTTTATTATTGTTATATAGCATGACAAAACCGACTGAAATCATTACAACCAATCCTAATACTAACCACCAAAATCGTTGTAGCCACTCACTTATTGCAATCGTAATGACTGTCATCATCGGTAGTTCTGCACCCATTGATTCAAAATTTGTAACAAATGAAGGTACTATAAAGAGCATTAAGAAAATAGCTACTATAATCGTAATGACAAACAGAACGATCGGATAGGTCATCGTTGACTGTATTTTTTTCTTCAAGTTGTATTGTTTTTCGAAAGTGTTTGCCAATTTTTCTAATGTATTGTCGATATTCCCTGTTGCTTCACCAGCCCGCATCATATTTGAAAATAATGCAGGGAAAATTTTCGGGTGTTTCAATGTCGCATTTGAAAAAGGAATCCCATTTCGAATATCCTCTTCAACAGCCTCAAGTGCCTTTTTTAAAGGTTTACTTCTTGATTGACGTGCTAAAATATTTGTTGCCTCAACAATTGAAACACCTGCACGGATAAGAGTTGCAAACTGACGACAATAGATAACAAAGTCTTGGTTTTTAACTTTTCCCCCAAAATTTAAATCTTTGTGGAGAATACTTTTTGATTCCTGTACTTCACGAGGATTAATGCCTTTTTCACGGAGCTTCGCAATTGCTGCCTTTTTATTGGCCGCATCAATAATTCCTTTTGCTTGTGCCCCTGCTCTCGTACGCCCTACATATTTGTAAACGGTCAAATGTAATCACCTACGTCCATGTAAGGTTTTGCTTCCTCCAATGAAACTTTTCCTCTAGATACTAAGTCTTGAATTGAATTTTGTAACGTATGCATGCCAAGTGCGCGACTTGTTTGCATAATACTTGGAATTTGATGAATTTTTTCATTGCGAATTAGATTTGTTACAGATGGAACCGCAACTAAAATTTCCGTTGCCGCAACCCGTCCACTCAAATCTTTTCGAGCGAATAATCTTTGCGATATGATTCCTTGTAATACGTTTGCTAGCTGAATACGAATTTGCCCTTGTTGATGTGGTGGAAACACGTCAATAATTCGGTCAATGGTCGTTGGTGCACTTGATGTATGAAGTGTTGCAAACACTAAGTGCCCTGTTTCAGCAGCTGTAATCGCTGTTGAAATCGTTTCTAAGTCGCGCATCTCTCCTACCAGTATCACGTCTGGATCTTGACGTAAAGATGCTCGTAAACCACTTGCAAAGTCTTGTGTATCAATGCCAACTTCTCGTTGATTAATAACAGATTTTTTATGGTGATGTAAATACTCGATTGGGTCTTCTAACGTAATAATGTGTTTTGATTTCGTTTCATTAATATAATCAATCATTGCCGCAAGTGTAGTTGATTTACCCGAACCTGTTGGACCCGTTACTAAAATTAATCCTTGTGGTTTGTCAGCAAGATCAAATAATACTTTCGGCATAGCAAGTGATTCAATCGTCGGAATTTTAGACGGAATTAAACGGAAAGCAATCGCGCTCACATTCCGTTGATGGTAAGCATTCACACGGAAACGACATAACCCTTCAAGAGAATAGTTAAAATCCGTTTCTCCTTTTTCCTGATACTCATCGACCTTATAGTTAGGCAAAATTTCCTTTACCATTTCTTGTGCTTGTTCCGGTGTTATCGGGCTGTTACCAAAATGCTCCAACTTACCGTTTTTTCGATAAACTGGTGGAATACCGACTGTAATGTGTAAATCCGATGCCTTTTCTTCATATGCTCTTTTTAATAATGCTTGAATCGATAAATTGTTATTATCCATTATTTCACTTCCTATTCAGCCGTTGCCACACGCAATACTTCTTCAGTTGTCGTTGCCCCAGCAATTACTTTTAAGAACCCATCTTCGAGTAATGTACGATAGCCCGCTTCTTTCATGTAGTTACGGATTGTACTAATTGCTGTTCGCTGTAAAATAAACTCTTTAATTTGTCGATCAACTGGTAAAATTTCATGAATGGCAAGTCGTCCTCGATATCCTGTTTGGTTACAAGAGGCGCAACCTTTTCCACGTCGAACCGTCTCTATTTGTAGATCGGCTTGGGCAAAAATTTCTTTTTCTCGATCAGTTGCAGGTACTGTTTGTCCACAGTCACGACATACGCGACGAACAAGACGTTGAGCTATAATACCTACAACAGATGAGGAGATTAGAAAGGGTTCAATTCCCATATCGTCTAATCGAGATATCGACTCAACTGCACTATTTGTATGCAATGTACTTAACACTAAGTGACCTGTAAGAGATGCACGAGTAGCAATTTCAGCAGTTTCTAAATCTCGAATCTCACCAATCATCACGATATCTGGATCTTGTCGAAGGATTGAGCGCAAACCTGCAGCAAAGGTTAATCCTACTTCTTCTTTCACTTGAATTTGGTTTATTCCTTCAAGTTGATATTCGACTGGATCTTCAACCGTAATAATATTGACGCCTTCTTTATTTAGATGAGAAAGTGCGGCATATAATGTAGTTGATTTACCTGAACCTGTTGGACCTGTAATTAAAACAATTCCGTTTGGACGGGCAATCATTTTGCGGAATAAATTCTCGTTTTGCTCTGAAAATCCAAGCTTGTCAACATCTGTTGCCACATTACTTAAATCAAGAATACGCATAACAACTTTTTCACCAAAAATTGTTGGTAATGTTGATAAACGTATATCAATTGGTTTAAAGTTAACTGTTGTTTTAATACGACCATCCTGAGGGACACGGTTTTCCGTAATGTTTAATCCACCCATAATTTTCACACGAGCGATAATCATATTTTGCATATGTTTAGGCAATGAACGCTCTGTTTTTAGTACACCATCTACACGATATCGAACTCGAAAATCGTTTTCTTGTGGGTCAAAATGTATATCACTTGCTCGTTGAACAACTCCTTGAGCAATGATTTGATTTACTAAACGAACAATAGGTGAGTCTTCATCGGTAATTTCGGGTTGTGGTTCATTTGCTGATACGCCAAGATCAGAAAGGGCTGCATCCATCGATTCTTGCAAGTCATAATATTTCGTAATCGTACGATATAAATCATCTTTAGCGGCGATACTCGTTTCAATTTGACACCCAGTAGCCATTCGAACTTCTTCAATAGCAAAATAATCCATTGGATCTGCCATGGCGATGAATAATTTATTTTTATCCCGTCGGATTGGCATTATTTTCGCTCGTTTTGCTAATGACCCTGGAACTAATTGTAGTAATTCAGGATCAATCGAATATTGATTCAAATTGATGTGTGGCACACCTAATTGGAACTCCAAGACTTCAATTAACTGCTGTTCTGTTAAATAATTTTCCCGAATGAGAAAGTCCCCTAATTTTTCATCTCTACTCTTATTTGACAATGCATAATCCAATTGTTCTGGTGTGATAACCCCAGCTTCTATTAGTAAGTCTCCAAGACGTTTTCGAGCTTGTACTTTCAATTTTATTTCTCCTTTCTACGGAGTAATTAAGTTTCCACCTTTATCGTAATAACTTCCTGGAGGCAATTCATCCTCGCTTATTGGCTTTTCCATTTCATAATCAGGTAAACCATCGCCATCTAAATCTAATTGAAGTTCTTCGTCAGATTCTTCGCCTTGCGGAGTCTCTGGTTGTAGAGTCTCTGGCACTGATTCACTATTTATTGAAGTATCCGGTTGTCGTGATGATTTTAAGATAATTCGATTAACAGGTGCATAATAATCATTGCTAACTTGTTGTTCAGTTACTTCTCCTATATCTGAAATTGTACGGGTAACTGTTACTCGAAGTCCTTCTGTCCCCTCTTGTATTAGCTCTTCTTGCCCTATCGCTAAATCATTTGAATAACGATATATAACTCTTGGTGCAACATACTGTTTGTCGATTTGAACTAACACGCCTTTACCAGCTGTATCAGAATATATTTCAAGCTTAAGCGAAGTATCTTCTATAGTTGCCTTAATAAGTGCGACATGATCTGAACTATTTTTAAATTTCAAATCTTTATTTTGCGAACTATTGATAAAAGCTTCGCGCCCAGATTCTAAATATGTTGGAATTTCTTCTTGTGGATAGCGCTCTACTATTTCATATTCTGTTTGTAATATTCCATCATAGAGCATAGAAGCGATAAAATTTAATGCTTCATTATTTGCTAAAGTTCCACTGTCACCTAATGTTTGAATAAGTGAGAAAGTTTCTCCAGGGGTAACGACTGTATTATTTAAAACATCTTGTATATTTTCCAGCCCAGTTACATCCTCTGGTATTTCTTCGATTGAAAGAGAAAGTCGTTCATTTTCATACAATGATAAATCTGATACTATTGCCTCAATTTCATGGTTTTTTAAAAAAGAAGCTTGTGATAACACTTGATTATAAGTTTCGTTTGTATCCCAAACTGTAATTGCAGCAATTTGAGTTTTAAATTCTTCGTTATCATTCACATGCAATGGTATATGAACTACCTTTTCAGATGCCCAAAACGCATACCATGGCGTGTCTACTAACTTTTCGTATTCATCTATTGTTTCTTCGATATTGAACTGTAATGTTGAAGCATCTAGATAAAGTTCTTTTCCAGCGCCTGAAATAATGATTGGATCAGTAATCCATCTATCTATAGCTTCTTGTATTGCCTTTACCATATCATCGCGTTCAAGTTCCGCTACATTCACTCCAGCAATCGTTGAACCTTTTCCTTCTTCATCAGCATAGGCGATGGTAATGTTATTATCGGGTAAAATTAAATAAATGAGAAAAACAGAGAGTATAGCTAAAAGGATTATTTTTATTTGTGTTTTCAAGTCGTTTCACCCCAAATTTTTCTCTTTTAAATAGAAGTTTCATTATATAGTTAGCATTTTTTAAGTTTCAATGTATATTTTTCAATACCAATTTTAAGATACACAATTTTTGGCAAAATGTATATGATTCTATCACTATAGTTGAATATAATTCACAAACTAGAATTATTGGGTAATTATTCTATTTATATCTTAAAACAAATTATTGGTACAAATTTTTCTATTAGACAAGGTTTCAGTAAAAAAGAATTATAAATTTCTAAAAAAATACATATTATTAACTACTGTTTCTTATTTTTTCGACTGATTTTATTATTAATAATTTATTACTCTAAATTTACATAATTTTTTCCGGTTTGTATATATCTTTTTTACTAAAATAAATAACCATTTTTAAATTTAACAAACAAAATAGGCCTTTAAAACTAAATGAATTACACTTTCAATTCTATTAAGTTCAAAAAATATTACTAATCTCTGTTGATTTATTCATTTAAATGCTTTATTTCATTATGTATATTATTGAAATAATAGGAAGTAAATCCCTGGAATTTTATATATAATAGATATTAAATAGATGATGAATTCACAAACTATGAATTTTATAGGATAAAAGACATTTTATTTCAAACTTAATTTTAAATAAGTAGGTGAAAAAACTTGGACCAATATAACCAGCTAAATGAAAATGGATTTTCTTTAATTGAAGTAATAGCATCTATAATCATACTAACTATAATATTATTAAGTATCTTCCCACTTTTAATACAGTCTGCAAAAACAACTGCGGACACCGAAAACATTTTTGATGCAACTTATATAGCACAAAAAGAGATGGAGAAGCTTTACTTACATTCTAAAAATCCTATATCAAATCGAATTGATTCAATTACAGATTGCAGTAATTATCCTGATATCTGTTACAGCGAAAAAGACAGTTCAGGTAATTTTTTAATTGGAGATGATGGAGAGGCGTATTTTATTAAGCAAGAGGTTTCAACAAATTATTGTACAAAATTAAAAATAACAGATGTCCCAAGTTATCCCAAATTAACTAGAATCTTAATACAAGTTTATGATGGTGCCTGTCAAACTGGTACTCTTAAAGCTCAAATGGAGAATACTCTTGAGTGGAGGAATACTTAATATGGTAAAAAGGCATTCTTTTAACCAGAAAGGTTTAACATTAGTAGAGCTTCTCGCTACAATTGTTATTATTAGCATAATTGCTATCATTATCCTTGGATTTATAATAAATGGGCATTCTGAATATAAAAGACAATCTGAAAAGAATAGTAGTCTGAATGAATTTACTTATGAATTGAAATTGTTTACTAGTGATATAAGAAAAGCAACTTCCATAATTAGTAATGACAATTGTAATCTCAGTGATACTATAATTACTTTTCAAGTTATTAATAGCAGTCATGTGGAAAATAATTACATATACGATAAAGAAGCTAAAATAATTAGTAAAGATGGACAAGAATATTTAGATGATGTTGAAGAATTTGCTTGTGAAGTTAATGATGGTAACTATGTAAAAGATTTTGAAATTACATTCAAAGATGAAAAAACTAGTATAGAAGCTTCTACAAAAATTATTGTAAGGAGAGGATACTAATGCCCCCCCAAAAAACAAACTATTATTTTAATGAACGAGGCTATTCTTTAATAATCGTTATACTTGCTTTAGCGGTTACATCTATCATAGGGATGAGTTTATACACCATTACAATTAATGCTCATAAAATTACTTCCAATGAGCATGCAGATCAATCTGTTTACTATATTGCAGAAGCTGGACTCGTTGAAACAAAAGCACAATTAAATCTAACAAATAACAATCCAAAAATAATTAGTGCAATAGATGAAACAAAAGAAGAATTCAAAGATATCGATATATCAGAGGATACTATTACAACTGAATTTAATCATGCTTTTTTGGAAAAAGTTTTAGCAACTATCCCCCCTATACAAATCTGATAGAAAAAGGAAATTTCGAAAAACAGTTTGGTATAGATCCATTCGCAAATGTTTCAATTACTTGTGAGAAAGTGATGGATGAAACGGATACTTATATCAAGGAATTAATCTATAAGGTAGTGTCTACAGGTAACATTGGGGGTAAAGAACGTAGTGTGACACAAAATATTAAACTATCTTTAGGCAGTTCCATAACAACAGAAACTGAAAAAATAGTTGTTGGTAAAGAAAACGTTATTGTAGGTACTGAAGATGTAATTGTAGGGTACGAGGATGTTGTTGTTGGAACAGAAGAAATTTCAGTAAGTACAGTACAAAAAGTATCGACCACTCCTCAATTTGCAATTCAAGCATTAGAAACATTCACCGTTGGGAACGGAAATAGTTCTTCCGTTGTCGGTTGTGTCTCATCTCCTGATATTGCTGATAAGAAAAACAAAGTAGATGTGTGTGGGTCTTCAGTAAATCTAATTGATATATCTACAATTCAATATAAGTTACCAGATACTAAAGGTTGGGACACTACTTATTTACCAGGAAATCCGTTAAAAAATAACACTGTTCTTACAACCCTCGCTCCTACTTCGACCGATTTTGTCATTGATGTTGGAGATAAGGACCTTGCTATTGTAGTAGACTATTTGGATTTTTCAAAAGTATCAAGTTTTAAAATTAAAGGTACCGGGAAACTATCAATTTATGTAAAAGAAAACATTAAATTTGGTCAACATAGTTCTTTCGGTGATATTGATCAATTTAATTTGTTGTATTTTGGTAATACAATCAATTTTCCAAACCATGTAGCTTTTTCTGGTTCTTTATTTGTAAATTCTGCAAATATTTCGGTTAATGCTGGGACGAATTTTAAAGGGAATATTTTAGCACCAAACTCAAAAGTCTATTTAAATTTAGGGAACATGGAAGTATTAGAAGGAACTATCATCGGAAAAGATGTTGAAGTTAATGGTGGCCATGTAACTTACAAAACTAATACAATAAGTACTTTTGAAACAGTCGTTACAAAAGAGATAAAAGAAATCATTGAAAAAAGACCAATTATTGAAAAACGAGAGATTATTGAAACGAGAGATATAGTGGAAGAAAGGGTCAAACTACCCGATGAAATAAGTATTATTAATATTAATAGTATAATCGTTGAACAGTAAAAATGGAAAAGCGAAATGTAATTCCCATTTTTAAAGTGGGCTTTACTTTTTGCTTTTTGTTTTAACTAATGTTATTCCTTTCTTAAATCCCCTTCAATCGGAATACTCCTTCCTCTTTTGCCATTTATTTCATTCACAAAATATTTGAAACGTACAACTTGTTAAGCATTTCTTGGTACTTTATTATATAAAGTCATGGGTAATATAATTTAAGTATATTTTCATTGTAAAGTTACTGAGGAAACCTGCTCAAATTTGCTATTATAATACCAACCGAATAGAGTAAAAAATTTGGATAATTTCTATAAATCCAAAACCATAAAGGATTTTTGTTAGAAACTAGAACTCTGACTACAAATATTTGATATTTTATTAGTAAAGTAGGTAATTAAATTGAAAAAATTAAAATCAAAAGTTCAATTGAATAATTATGGTTTCTCATTATTAGAAGTTATTGCATCAATCCTCATTTTATCTATAATTCTTTTAAGTATATTTTCATTGTTAACTCAATCAGCAAAAACCACAAAAAATTCAGAAGATATTATTGAAGCCACTTTCATTGCACAAGCGGAGATGGAAAAAGTATATTCTGCTACTAAACTATCTAATTACACTGAGCCATCTTGTAAAAATACAATCCTTGAAATTGATAAAGATATAGTTGACGAAAAGTATAAATATAAGGAAATATCAGGAAGCGGGTGTTCAATTACCTTTGAGAAATATGATAAAGAAACTAATGCCTATATTACTTTAAAGTTAGGACCTAAAAGCTTAGCAAATATGTCCTCCATTTTGATTATAGTATATGACAAAAAAAACGGAACACCTAAAGCTCAAATGCAAAATACGTTGGAATGGGGAGGATAATCGATTATGTTCAATCGACCAAAAAATCAACAAGGTTTGACACTAGTCGAAGTTCTAGCTGCTGTAGTTATTACCTTTTTCATTGCAGTAATTATTTTCCACATTTTTTCTAGCGGGCAAAAAGAAGTACTACGACAATCAGAAAAAAACCAGCAAGTAAATGAGATTTCATACGTATTAAAAATTTTAACAAGAGAAATACGGAAAACAAATAATGTAATGTATGAAGAAGATACAGGAGAATTGAATGTTAATGGGAAAATTTATAAATTAGAAAATAATACTATAACTGAAAATGATATTCCAATTGCTTATAATATTAAGGATTTTATTATAGTGTCCAATGATTCTAATACTCAATTTAACATTACAATTAAAAGTTCACATGCTAAAGTAAACACGGAAATTACACTTAGGTAAGGAGGTTGGGAATTTGCTAAAATATGATTTTAAAAAAATTTTATCTAAAAGTGAAAGTGGTTATTCACTAATTATCGTTTTACTTGTTTTAGTATTATTATCTGTTCTCGGCCTAAGTTTGTTAAATATTTCAGCAAATACAATGAAATCTATGACAAACGAACGAGACGATCAATCTGCTTACTATATTGCTGAAGCTGGGTTGAATGATAGAAAAGTACAATTAAACATTGAACTTAATAATGCAATGTTAGAGGCACAAAATGAATATAAAAAGAAAGTAGCTGAAAACGAAAGAAAGAAACCTAGTGAAAGGGAAGAAATAAATTTAATATCAATTTTTTATGAAACCGTTCTTTCTAAAATCAATCAACATTCTATTACTTACAAGTATGAGAAACATTTAAATGAAGCGACTCTTCCCTATGCCAATGTTACTGCAACAAGTATTGATGGTAGGGAATATATAATTCGTTCTGAAGGAAAAATCGGTAAAAAAACACGGACAGTTGAACAAAATGTGAAAGTCGAGTTTGATCCTGGAACGGTTAGTAATGAAGGTTCTAATCTCAAATCATGTGCAAATGGTTATTTCACTTCATTGAATACTAGCGGTTCAGTTGATATGGATGGAGATATAGTATTAAAAAGTGGTGGAAATTTAACAGCAGACGGTAAGATCAATGGAGATTTATACTCTTTTGGTGATGTATCATTTCAAAATTCAATTAAAATTACTGGAAACGTTTTTTCAACTGGAGATGTAAACATAACAAATACACCAGCTATTGATGGACAGTTATATTCTAAAGGGAAAATCAATATTACAAATGCAGCTTATGTAACAGGGGATATTGTTTCTGAAAATACAATCTCAATAACTAATTGGGGTACTAAAGCAAATAAAATTATTTCTACTAGCAACATAACTGCACCTGATCCAAATCTAACTCTTATAAAAAATGTTCCGATAGATCAACTTCCACTTCCAGCTATTGGTTCTCGAAATATAAGTGCTATATTTCAATTATATGAAGGTTCTGATTGTACAAATATGATTGATTCAAATGTTTTCAAACCTAAAATGCCAAATGTAACATTTCCATCTACTTCAACTAATTTAACTAGTAATACGATTAATTTTAAAGATTCTAGCGAGTTACATTTTAATGAGATTAAAAAATCTTCTAATATTTCTATCATTCTCCCTAATGGAGAAGAAGATCAAGTATACTCCCTTTATGTAAATTCACTTCGTATGGATAATTATGATATGAATATTTCAGGAAACGGGAAACTAAATATTTATGTTAAAGATTCTCTAGGTCTCGGCAGTGTTATACAGGGAAATAACTCGTCTGGAAAAAAGCGAAGCAATTTTGATACAACTATTTATTACTTAAGTGACAATAAAACATCTCCTTACCTTTCTAACTGGGGAAAATCAATTGAATCGAATCTATATATTAAAAATTCGAATCTAAATACTAATCAAAGTAAAATTCAAGGTAATGTTGTAGTACTTGGAAATAATACGGTTACTTTAAAAGGTAATAGTAATATGAATACACAGATTTTCTATTTACCCGATAGCAACTTAATTGCAGAAAACTATGTAAATATCAAGGGTTATGTAGTAGCAAATAATGTGTCTGGTTCTGGGAATGTAACAATCTCTAAACCATTAGTAAATCAGGGTGAATATATAAATTCTGATTTATTCGAAAAACCTTCAAATTATGAAAATGCAAAGGTACTTTTATCACCCGTAAATAATATTCAAGAAATAGAATAATTTCATAAAATTTTACACCTAGTAACGCTTTCAAGTCGTTACTAGGCTTTTTACTTTCCTCATTCTTTCTTAATTTTTTCTTTTTATATGCATGTAAACATTTTAAATAAAGAAAACTAAGCTTACAAACTCTCGGAGATGTTTACAATGAAAAAACTCAACAAAAACCAATCCGGCTTCACCCTAATCGAAGTCATTGCTTCCATCATGATTATTACCATCGTATTAATTAGTTTCTCCCAAATCTTTATTCAATCCAACAAAACTGCATCCATCAACACGGAGAAGCTTGTGACGATTAATTTAGCTGATGCGATGCTTGCTAGAGTACAGGCGAAATCTTATATAAAAATTACAACAACTGGTGCAACGGTTCAGGATTATTTTATTGATCGAACAAAGACGGATAAAAAATTGATGGACCCACCCCTAGAAATAGATCTTAACGGGAGGACGTATACGATTTCGTATAAAGCATCCCAGTCCACTTCAAAACCGGCGAATTCAGGTTTTTCAGAGAAGGATTTAAACCTCGTCAAAGTTGTCGTAACAGTTACTGCACCAGATGGCAAAACGAAAGGATCTTCAGAAGGATATGTTTCGATTGAATAAATATAAATTAAACGAAAATGGCCTAACTTTAATCGAATTACTCGTAGTAATTACTTTAATGTCAATTATCTCCATTTCTACTATCTCACTCATCGTTCAAAGTAATGAAACTGCAGGTCGTGTACAAATCGAAAGTAATTTTCGAGATGAAGCAGATTTGATTATAAGTCAATTAATAAAAACACTATACGAAACAAAACAATCACATATTATCGAAAATAAAACAGATGCTAACAATAGCTTTTTAAATATTACGACCTCCCCTTCTCAATGTAAAAAAGGAGAAAACGGTGCCTTTATACTTGACACTGCTTGCATGGGAACATTACAGCCAGTCGGTTTTAAAACTATAAACGGGCAAACAAAATTATATATTAAAAATGAAGTTTATGAAGTTACAAACAAAAACATTTCAATATTAAAAGAATCTCGGATTAATGGCGACCCAAAAACTCAAAATTATTATGAGATTGTATTAAAACTTGAATATGTAAGTAATCGTGGAATTTCAAAACAAATGGAATTCCGTAATATTATACGACCTTTCTAAAAAACAACGGAGGAGTATTAGCCATGAAACAACTAATCAAAAGTGAAAAAGGATACACCCTCTTACTTGCGGTTGTTGTCGTACTCATCTTCTCCATTTTAGGCTTAAGTTTAATTACACTGACGACAAATGGCCTTTTAAGAAACGAAACGCGCGAGGAAGGAGTTCAATCAAAAGATTTAGCTGATAAAGGGATTGACTATTTAGTTGAAAGTATTCAAGCACAATTACAAAGTTATATTAATACAAGCAATATTGGAAAAGCTGAATTTAAAAAAATGTTAATGGATACGTTAACATTATCTAACTTAAGTTGTTCTACTGGTGGTGTTGTCATTCCAGGCGATATAGGAGAAACAAGGGTCTGTATCGATGGCAATCACATTGAAGATGTCTATGTTGAAAAAGACGATGGTACAAAGGAACTACAAGAACTTAAAAAGAAGATACGAATTGTTAGTACCGGCTTTGTTGATGGTAAAGAAAACGTCACGACTGCAGAAATAATTGTTGGAACGGATGCCATTCCAGACCAATTGCGATATGCCCTTTCAACAAATAATGGAGGCAATCTATATCTTCATGGTGGAGTTGAAATCAATGGTGATATTAAAACCGATGGAAATTTAATCATCTCAGAATACGCAACATGGTTAAGTGGTAATACAGCTATTTGGCAGCCAAGTGTATCCGCAAAATTATCAGCAGGACCTGGAAGTGCTACACCTAAAATTATTTTTAGTAAGGAAAATAATGCGGTATATAAGTTAAAAGAATATAAATATTATGAAGAACATATTGCAGGAACTAAACTTGAAACGACAAGTCGTTATACAAAATTCAATCCAACAACGATAACTGGTAAAGAAGAAATATCAAATTTATTTTTTAACAGTTCACCGATTAGCGTTATAACCAAACCTTCAATCCCACAAGATACTGTTGAAATAACAAATAAAATTACCGAAAGATATAACTTACCAACGAATAAAGCGAACTATACGACTAATTTAAATATTGATGTCACTACCCATCCAACAAGAAATTACAACAAAAAAGACGTTGTTTTCGTAAGTGATACTGCTACACAAAGAGTTCAAGAAACATATACGTATATGGAGTCTGTTTGTTTAAAATATGGTTGGGTTTGGAATTGGATTATTCCAAGCTATGAATGTATCCAATGGGGCGAAGTTGAAAAAACTGGAACAAGATTGGTAGACAAAAATTCCTATAAATTAGGGAACATGACAATCAATGGAGGAAGCAATAAAAAAGATATAACACTTAGAGGGACATATTTTGTATATGGTGACTTAACAATAGTAAACGCAAATTTAAAGGCAGATGCAATTATGTATGTACAAGGGAAAGTTGACATTTCTGAAAGTACTATTCAAGGAGTAGATCAAGATAGTACATTAATTATTTTCTCCAATGGCAATATTGATATATATAACATGTCTGTAAATAGCAGTAAGGAAGGGGCAACTAAAATAAAGGGCTTTTTCTACACTAAACAGGATATGATTATGTATGGAGTTGGCTCGAATATTAATTTAACTGGTGGTATTTCAGCACGCCGATTAATTTTAACAGCAGTACGCGGTGATACAAAAAATGGTTATCTTAGTGCAAAAACTCAAGGAGAAATACGAAATAGTGTTGCAACCCAATATTCGCGTTTAAAAATTCTATATGATGAAGACTTAATTACATCCTACACTGCGTTTAATCGTGATGAAGAGGAAGAATATATTAAATCAATAAACGAACCAGAAATTGTAGATCGTAAATAAAGAATTCTTTTGGACAACCATCATTCAATTATATTTCACTTAAAAAATTCATGTAATATTCCGAATTACCCCTTTGTAGTGGATAGAAATTTAAATTTATATAGCGTACAGTAGTAATTGAAAATATTAGGATCAATTACTTAAAGAAGGTGTACTGCATGCATAACATAAGCAACTTCAATCAGTCAGGAAAATCAACAATCAAGATTATCGCCATCACAGTTATGATACTCATTTTAATAGGCGGAGCTTTAACGATTTATAACGATTTTACAGATAAAAATGTCAGCTTTTCAGAAGAAGAAGTAACAGCTGCAACTGAAATCGCTCAGGAAGAGTTAAACCAAGCATTTACTGTCACAAAAAACTACACATTTGATCAGCGTATTGAAGGCATTGAGTCGATCGGTTATGGTGAACCAGAAATCGAAAAATCTACAATGACTTTTGAAAAGCATAGTGATGCCGATGTGTATATTTTATTAAAGCTACAACCACATGAAAGTTATGAAAATTTATCTCGTGTACTAATCCAAATATTTGATAAAAAGAATGGAGCATTAATTACAGAACTTGATAATGTGTTAACGTGGAAAGAAAGTTAAATTTTCGAAACCATTTCTCTTTTATAGGGTGAAATGGTTTTTATTTATACATTAATAAAAAAAGGATTTCAAAATCGAAACCCTTTTGTTATTTTGTATCCCCTAATCCCATTAACCATTTACGTAATTTTTCTTTAGGATAATAAATATTATCGTTAATTTTAATATGTGGTATTTCCGGATGTTCTTGAATTAAATTTTTTGCATCTTCTTTTGATATGCCCATAAAATAATGTATGTCCTTTTCTTTAATTAGCTCATGTGTATCATCTTCACTTAAACCTTCCATTAACGCTTTGTAATTTGTTGGATTTTTAAAATTCTTTAATCCTTCACCAATAAAATAACCTGCTAAGGCAATCCCTATGCCAATCCATACCATTTCTTTCACCTTCCTATACCAATATATACATATTTAACTGGCAAAAGGTTTCAATTTTTTACAAAAAAATGCCCCAAAAGAAAACTTTCGGGACATCTCCAAATTGCATTAAATTTTCAGAATTGTTTGTGTACCTGGTACACATTAGTACGTTTTTAAGTACTGTTCACGTTCCCAAGGATGTACTGTTGTACGGAACATTTCGAATTCGATTTCTTTAGCTTCCTTGAAGTTTGCATAGATGTGGTCACCTAATGCACGTTTAACTACTTCATCATTTTCAAGTGCAATAAGTGCATCGTCTAGTGAAGCTGGTAGATTATCGATACCATTTGCTTTGCGTTCTTCCTCACTCATGATGTAAATATTACGGTTGATTGCTGCAGGAGGCGTCATTTTATTACGAATACCTTCTAAACCAGATTCTAAAATCGCTGCTAATGCTAAATAAGGATTTGCAGATGGGTCTACTGAACGCACTTCAATACGTGTAGAAACTCCACGAGAAGCTGGTACACGAATTAATGGTGAACGGTTTTGAGCTGACCAAGCAACGTAGCATGGCGCTTCATAACCAGGCACTAAACGTTTATATGAGTTTACAGTTGGGTTTGTTACCGCTGTAAATCCTTGAACGTGAGCTAGTACACCAGCCATGAATTGCATTGCTGTTTCAGATAATCCGATTTCAGCTTTTTGATCATAGAATGCATTTTCTTTACCTCTAAATAAAGAAACGTTACAGTGCATTCCTGAACCCGCTTCTCCAAATAATGGTTTTGGCATAAATGTTGCATGTAATCCATGTTTACGAGCGATTGTTTTTACAACAAGCTTGAACGTTTGAATATTGTCACATGCTTCTACAACGTTTGCATATTTGAAGTCAATTTCATGTTGACCAGGTGCTACTTCATGGTGAGAAGCTTCAATTTCAAAGCCCATTTCTTCAAGCTCTAATACGATATCACGACGACAGTTTTCACCAAGATCTGTTGGTGCTAAGTCGAAGTAACCACCGTGATCGTTCACTTCTAAAGTTGGTTCACCTTTTGCATCTAATTTAAATAAGAAAAATTCTGGCTCTGGTCCTAAATTAAAATGAGTAAAGCCTAGTTCTTCCATACCTTTTAGAACGCGTTTTAAGTTGTTACGAGGGTCACCTGCGAACGGTTCACCATCTGCAGTATAAATATCACAAATAAAACGTGCTACTTTACCATTTTCAGTAGTCCATGGGAATACCATGAAAGTATCAAGATCAGGATATAAGTACATATCAGATTCTTCAATACGAACAAAACCTTCAATAGAAGAACCGTCAAACATCATTTTATTGTCTAATGCTTTATCTAATTGACTTACTGGAATTTCTACGTTTTTGATTGTTCCTAAAATGTCTGTAAATTGTAATCGAATGTATTTTACTTCTTTCTCTTCTACAAGACGTTTAATGTCTTCTTTTGTGTATTTCCCCACAGCATTCCACACTCCTACTCACCTAGCTATAAATATTTATAATTCACGCGGATCATTGATAAAATCGCGATAAATCCCCTTGTCGTAAAGAAGGCCGATTATGGCGACCTGCATTTCGCATTTCTTCACGTAAAATTCGACGTAATTCCGAATCAGAAATGTCTTCTTTTGCTTTAGCAGCTTGAACTGCCGGATTATTTTTCATATCAAATACTTTTTTAATACCTGCCATGTTTACGCCTTGTTCAAGCATATCTTTAATATCAAGAAGAGTATCTACATCATTTAGCGAAAACATTCTTCGATTCCCTTCAGTACGGTGTGGCTGAATTAAATCGTGTTCTTCGTAATAGCGAATTTGGCGCGCTGAAAGTTCTGTTAATTGCATAACAGTACCTATTGGTAAAAGCGGCATTGATCTTCTTAATTCACTAGATCTTCTTTCACTACCCATTTAATTCACCTCCCTTTCAACCATCATACTCTCGACGATATATATTGTCAATCTCACGTAAGAAAAACTAACATAAAAGTATAGTAAATAATTGCACTATTTACAAAATACAATCAATACTAAGCATTTTATATACACAAAGCGAAAAAATCAACAATAACATTTCTTGTTACTTTTCAATAAAAAATGAAACTACCCCCTAATAAAGGAGGCAGCTTTAGGATAAACATTATTTTTTTATATATTGTGTAAACTCGCGAATATTTAAAAACATATTTATAAAATTCAAATAAAGACCTAGTGCAATCACTATTACTTCGCTGTCCTTCACAAAATTGTTCCTGATACTGTTTAACTCATAAACAGTATAAAGAGCAAACAATAGAACAAAGAGAGCGAACAGAATTAAAAAGAACGCACTACTTATTGGAATAAAAATACAAATAAATGCAAATACAACAAACACTATAAGGACTATTAATAAATAATACGCAACAGCTGGAATTTCAGATGTAAATTTTAAATCAAGAAGGGCCAGTACTAAAAAAATGATGACGGTTCCAATAAATACCGAAACGATTAAAGCAGCCCCTAACCATTCGATAAAGAGAATCATCATTAAAAACGCCATCATTCCAAAAAAGAAAGGTATAGAATAAAGAATTATATTCGGAAATTTAATAGTTTGTACTAGATATGTACTAGCCAACATAGCAATACCGACAATTGCTAATGCAATGACTATGGAATATGGCAGCATCATTGCGATCAGTACGCCTAAAACAGTTAATATCCACATAAAAATAAAATGTTTTAAGATGAAGTTGAAGTTCCGATTTCGACTCACATAAGTCATACATTACTCCAATCTTTTTTATTTATATTTACTATATTTTTATTTTGCTTGTGATATTAATAATTTTTGGAGTTATGTGCCCCAACTTGATTTATGTGCACCATTCTTGAACTATGTGACCGAATTTGGATTTATCTGCCCGATCCTCGATTTATGTGCCCCATTCTGGATCTATGTGACCCGATCTGGATTTATCCGCCCGGACCTCGATTTAGTGACCGAATTTGGATTTATCCGCCCGAACCTCGATTTATGTGCCCCATTCTGGATTTATCCGCCCGAACCTTGATTTATGTGCCCGAATCTGAATCTATGCGCCCCAATCTCGATCTATGTGACCGAATCCGCTTCCTTGTGACCCATTCTGAATCCTATGTGACCGAACCCACTTCCTCGTGACCCAAATCAAATCCCAACCTTACGAAAATCTTATTTCAACTTCTGAACCGCGCTACAAATGGCAAATTTCACATGCTCATATGTTAATCCACCTTGAATATATGCAGTAAATGGCGGACGTATTGGACCATCTGCAGTCAACTCGATACTTGAGCCTTGGACAAAAGTTCCCGCTGCCATAATAACGTCATCTTCATACCCAGGCATGTAAGCGGGCACTGGGGCAAAATGAGCGTTAATTGGAGATGCAGCCTGGATTTCTTGACAAAATGCCACCATTTGCTCAGCTGTTTGGAACGATACTGATTGGATTAAATCCGTACGTTCATCTGCGTAATGTGGGTAAGTTGTCATTCCCACTTCTTCAAGCATTGCAGAAGTAAAAATAGCCCCTTTCAAGCTTTGCGCTACTACATGAGGTGCTAAGAAAAAGCCTTGATAAAAATCAGCAAGTGTATTTAATGATGCACCTGCTTCAGCACCAATGCCTGGCGAAGTCATTCGGTAGGCACATTTTTCAATTAAATCTGCTCGCCCTGCAATATAGCCACCAATTTTAGCTAAGCCACCACCTGGGTTTTTAATTAATGAACCTGCCATTAAATCTGCCCCAACCTCTGTTGGCTCCATTGCCTCTACAAATTCTCCATAGCAATTGTCCACAAAAATTACGACATCTGATTTGATTTCACGAATTCTTTTGCACATTTCTTCAATCGCCTCGACCGTAAAAGAAGGGCGAGTTGCATAACCTTTTGAACGTTGGATGGCAACCATTTTTGTCCGTTCATTGATAGATGCTCTTACCCCATCCCAATCAATTTCACGATCGTCCTTTAAATCCACATGTTGATAACCAATACCAAAATCCTTTAAAGACCCTGTATCCTTTTCTCCCCCATCAACAATTGATTGAAGCGTATCATATGGTTTCCCGGTAATGTATACTAATTCATCGCCAGGTCTTAATACACCAAATAAGCTTAATGTAATGGCGTGTGTTCCGGAAATAATTTGGCTACGTACAATTGCCGCTTCCGCTCCAAACACTTCTGCATACACTCTTTCTAAATTGTCGCGACCTTCATCGTCATAACCATACCCACTTGAAGGATGTAAATGAAAATCGCTTACTTGATGTTTTCGAAAAGCTGCTAATACTTTTTGTTGATTATAAAATGCCATTTCATCTACTTTTTTATGAAATAAACTTATTTGTTCTTCCACTTGATTTGCAAGTGCAATCGTTTCTGGTTTCAATGTTGAAATAAATGTCATGATAATTGCTCCGTTCTTTATGAATTCCTCTATCATCTTACCAATTCTTCATTTCTTTTCAACTATTTTAGATAATCCAAGCATTTTTATACTTACTCAAATCAATTACTTCCAAACGTTTATGCATCTGGACTTCTGTCTCATGAAACATAAATTCACTCCACTACGAAATGCATGACTCGGCTTTATCTATGTTCTGCGGGAAAACAATAAAATAACTCTTTACGAACATCTTACAAACTGCTATTCTCAAAATTGCATGGAGTAAGGGGGATGTTTTATGGCATGGGAAGTATTCAGTATTATCGGAACAATCGCCTTTGCAATCTCAGGTGCAATCGTTGCAATGGAAGAAGAGTATGATTTATTCGGTGTTTATTTACTCGGCATTGTAACAGCATTTGGTGGTGGAGCTATTCGAAATCTTTTAATCGGCTTGCCAGTTTCAACTTTGTGGAGTCAAGAAATAATGTTCCAAATTGCCATTGCTGCAATTACGATCTTTTTCCTCGTTCCACATCATTTAATTCAGCATTGGAACCGTTGGGGGAATTTTACCGATGCCATTGGATTATCAGCCTTCGCAATACAAGGGGCAATGTATGCTGTATCCCTTGAACTGCCGCTAAGTGCAGTCATTGTTGCAGCCGTTTTAACCGGTTCAGGTGGAGGAATTGTTCGAGATTTATTAGCTAGAAGAAAGCCGATTGTTTTACGTGATGAAATTTATGCTATTTGGGCAGCTGGAGCAGGAGTCATCATCGGATTAGAGTTATTGTCCGGAGATTTATTTTTGTATTCCCTGTTTGTCGTAATTACTTCATTACGTGTTTTATCATATATGAAACAGTGGAAATTACCTGTTCGAACTTTAAAAAGGACTTCTGTTGCAATCTCAACAAATAAAAAGGCACATTGATGATTAAAATGCTCATCAATGTGCTTTTTGCATTAATGGGAACAAGAATTATTTGAATTCTAGTTCTCCATCATATGCCATCATGCCACCTTCAAGATTAATAACTTCAAAGCCCTGTGACTCAAGGTATTCGCAAGCACTAGCACTACGGCCACCTGCTTTGCAAACCATAATGTACTCTTTTGATTTGTCTAGCTCAGCTGCACGTTCTGGAATTGAACCTAGTGGAATATGTACTGCTCCAGGAATCATACCTTCTTCCACCTCAAAATCTTCACGTACATCAATAATATTTAAATCTTCGTTTGCATCTAGTAAGTTGATTAACTCTTCTGTTGTCATTGTTTTCATCATGTACCCTCCAAAAATTCCATTTACTATGTCATTATAGTAAATAACTAAAAAATCGGCTAGTATCTCAACTTCGCCGATTTATAGACTAGACATTGTCTTCATCAGAACTAAATTGAACTGGTTTTGATGGTACAAAAGTAGAAATAGCATGCTTATAAATTAAATGTTGTTTTCCATCTGCTTCAAGCAATACTGTGAAATTATCATATGACTTCACTAATCCTTTTAATTGAAAGCCATTTAATAAGAAAACTGTAACGAATGTGTTGTTTTTACGAAGATTATTCAGAAAAGTATCTTGTAAATTGATTGATTTCATGCCCGTACACCCCATCTATTTTTTCTATAGTATAGTACGTATTCGGCAAGTGGAAATTAATTTCCTCCTTTAACCTTAAAAAATTTTGAAAACTTCACAATTTCTCCCCAGTCATTACCAATCCATTGAACATCCATTTTATTTCGAAAATAAGTCAATTGTCGCTTCGCATATCTTCTTGAATTTTGTTTTAACTGTTCAATTGCATCATTTAATGATACTAAGCCATCAAAGTAGGCATAAATCTCTTTATAGCCAATAGCTTGGACAGATTGTACGTTACGAATGTTTTGATCCCATAAAACTTTCACTTCTTCAAGTAGTCCTTTTTCAATCATTATGTCTACTCTTAAATTGATACGTTCATATAGTTTTTCTCTGTCCATGTCCATACCGATAATTAAATGTGGATATAATGGAATATTTCCACGATTATGTTCTTCCGCAGCCTTAGATACTCCATGTAATTCAATCATTTCCAATGCTCGAATAACCCGACGAGTATTATTTGGATGAATGGAGCTTGCTGTTTTCGGGTCAAGCATCGCTAATTTTTTATGCATTGCATCTGGCCCTATTTCAGCTAGTTCATCATAATATTTTTTACGCGCCTCTTCTTCAATTTCCTCTTTTGTAAATTGAAGATCGTATAATACCGATTGGATGTAAAGTCCAGTTCCCCCTACAATAATAGGAAGCTTCCCTCGACCTTGAATCTCAGCAATTTTTTCACGTACTAAAGTTTGATATTCTGCTACAGAAAAGCTTTCTCTCGGATCTTTAAAACTAAACAGATGATGTGGAATGCCTTCCATTTCTTCTTCCGTTATTTTTGCAGTTCCGATGTCGAGCCCTTTATAAATTTGCATGGAGTCTCCATTTATAATTTCCCCATTAAATTCCTTTGCCATTTTAATGCTTAATGCTGTTTTTCCTGAGGCTGTTGGTCCTACGATGGCTACAACCTCAATATCTTTCTCTTTACTCATTTATTCAACCACCGTGATACCACATGAAACACATGCTCTTTATTTTTTTCCTTTAAAATCTCATGGCGCATTCCTTCAAAAAGATATACGACAACATCTTCAACCCCTGCTTTTTTCAGCTGGTTTGCAACTTTATAAACACCAACACCTTTATTTCCTACCGGATCTTCACTTCCACTTATTAATAGTACAGCCAAATCTTTTCGAATGTTTGCAATTTCATTCCTTCGATTAATCAATAATAATCCTTCTGTTAAATCAACAAAAAACTGATTTGTCGGAACAAAACCACAATACGGATCGTTTATATAATTCTTTACCTCGTCTTCATCGCTACAAAGCCAATCAAAACTAGTTTTTGAATCTTCAATTTGTTTATTAAAGCTACCAAAGCTTAATCGATTCATGAGATGACTTTTCACTGTCTTGCTCCGAACGAGAGAAAATGATTTGGAAAGCATATTCCCGAACAAATGGAGAACTGTTGTTGCTCCAGTTCCACACAAAATACATTTATCGATTTGCTGACTGTAAAGCTGTATAAATCTCCGCGCAATGAAAGAGCCCATACTATGTCCAAAAATAATTGTTTGTCTAACTTCTCGTTCTAAACGAAAATTTTCTATTATTTCATAAACATCTTGTACAACTCGATGAAAACCATTGTTATCAGCAAAATAACCTAGTTTACCATTTACTTCTGCTGTTTTTCCATGACCACGATGATCATGTACTGTCACGAAATAGCCAAGCTTACATAGCTCTTCAGCGAAGTTGTCATATCGCCCACCATGCTCAGCCATACCATGCAAAATATGAAAATTTCCTACGGGTGTGTCTTTTGGTTCATAAATTCGAACAAAAATTTGATGTCCATCACTCATTTGCAAAAACTTCGTAAGCTTTGCCAAAACATTCACACCTTACATTATTGGATTTTTAGCATCTTCAATAAATTGGTCTAGCTGCATTTGATAAAATACTTTCTCGCTTTCAGAATAGCCAATAATATTACTCATAATATCAACAACAATCGATTTGTAACGCTCCACTAGGTCAATATGGAAATACAAGTAGCCTGTTCGTCTAATAAAGAAATCACTTGGTGTCATCGCCATCTCATTGTAAATTGCATACAACAATTGCGCATAAATTGATATTGGAAGACTAATGTTATTATCCAAAACTGACTCGGCATATTGAAATACTTCATCAACATTTGTTCCATATTTTTCAACGAGCAATTTCGCTTCATTATATGGAATGCCTAGTGCTTCACCTACTTTTGCTTTATTTGCAACATAGTCTGCAAAATTAAATGAATTCAACCCTCTCGCACCTGATAGCGACAATTCTTTCGTCATACAAGGTGTCGCATGTTTAAATTTACGCATTTTGACGATTTTATCAACAATTGTTTCAGCCATTTGACGATAGCCCGTTAATTTCCCTCCAGCAATCGTTAATAAACCACTTTGGGCAATCCAAATTTCATCTTTTCGAGAAATTTCAGATGGATCTTTTCCTTCCTCTGAAATGAGTGGTCGAACACCTGCCCATGTTGATTCAATATCTTCCGAGTCAATTTGGATTTTCGGGAAAATGTAATGAATTGCCTTTAATAAATAACTAATATCTTCCTTTGTTGCAACAGGCTGTATCGGATCATCATCGTAAAAAGTATCTGTTGTTCCAACATATGTTTTCCCGTCACGAGGTATTGCAAATACCATACGACCATCTTCAGTATCGAAGTAAACCGCTTGTTGAAGGGGGAATTTTGATTGATCAATGACAATATGAATTCCTTTTGTTAGTCGAATTTTCTTTTTATCTTGAATTTTATCCATTTTTCGAACATCATCAACCCAAGGCCCTGCAGCATTAACAATTTGATGTGCATGAATTGTTATCGTTTCACCTGACATTTCGTCTCTGACGTTTGCTGCAACGATTTTCTTACCCTTATATTCAAATCCGGTTACTCTTGCATAGTTTAAGCAAACTGCTTTGTTTTCTACTGCCTTTTTTAAAACTTCAATCGTTAGTCTTGCATCGTCAGTTTTATATTCAACGTAGAAGCCAGCACCAAGCAGCCCTTTTTCTTTTAATAATGGTACCTTTTGAAGGGTTTCCTTTGCCGATAACATTTTTCGACGTTCATTTTTCTGTACTTGTGCCAGTCGATCATAAACTGTTAAAGCAGCTTTCGTCGTTACCTTTCCTAAAGTTCCTTTTTTGTATAATGGAAGAAGCATCCATTCAGGCCTCGTCACATGGACAGCATTTTCATAAACAATTTGGCGTTCTCTCCCAACCTCTGAAACTAAGCCAAATTCAAGCTGCTTTAAATAACGAAGCCCCCCATGTACTAGTTTAGTGGAGCGGCTTGACGTACCTGCTGCAAAATCTTGCATATCGACAAGTGCCACAGACAGACCACGGGAAGCAGCATCAAGTGCGATACCAGCTCCCGTAATCCCACCACCTATGACAAGCACATCAAATGAATAGCTATTACAGATGTTTAATAGTTTGGAACGATCTTTAAATGAAAACATCGAGTTTATCTCCTTCTGTTATCGATTTTATAGATGTTACATGACACGCTTAAACATTTTCTCTACTTCATAAGTTGAAAAGTGAATCATAACAGGTCTTCCGTGCGGACATGTAAATGGATTGTCAGCTTTTCGCAAATCATCGAGCAGTGCGACCATTTGCTCTTTTGTTAAATAATAATTTGCTTTTATCGATTTTTTACAGCTCATCATAATCGCTGCCTCTTCTCTTAGCTTTTTCACATCTGTTTTACGAGTTTTCAACACTTGTTCAATTAATTCTTCGATAATCTCCTGTTCGAATCCTTTCGGGAACCATGTTGGATGCTCTCGAACAACAAATGAAGATTGACCAAAATCCTCTAAAAACACACCGACTTCTTCTAATGCATGTAAATTTTCTTTTAATATTAACGCCTCATCAGCTGAATAATGGAAGGTTAACGGCAGCAAGAGGGATTGCCGTTCGTTTGAATTAACTTCGCCAACCTTGTCCCGGAAATATTCATATTTAATCCGTTCTTGCGCAGCATGTTGGTCAATTAAATAAAACCCATCTTCCATTTGCGCAACAATATACGTCCCATGGATTTGACCAACAATTTCAAGCTGTGGAAAAGGCTCTTTTTGTTCTGGCTGTACTGATTCAATTTCCGGCTCTTTATATTCCATTTCACCATTCTCATTCTCATTCTCATTCTCATTCTCATTTACTACTGGAGGTTCCCACTGTACCGAAACTTCAGTAGGGGGCTCCTCAACAAGCACACTATTTTGAGTAACTATAGGTTCCTCTGTGCTTGAGATCTCTTTAACAATTGATTGCTGGGCATTTAATTTCTCTACAATCGCATTCATTTTTGTTTCATCAATGTTTGGGGTCGAAGTTTGTTTCCAAAAATTCATTTGTTCGCTTGGAACACGCACTGTCTTCTCTTTCTTCTCAGCTAATGGAACATGTATTGCTGTACGAATCGCTTGGCGAACAGCATTTTCGATTAAAGGTAACAACTCCTGCTCTTTACTTAAACGAATTTGAAGTTTAGCTGGATGCACATTTACATCTGTTAAGTAAGGGTCTCCTTCAATATAAAGAACAACGATTGGATAACGTTCAATTGGTAAATACGTATGATACGCATCTACAATCGCTTTTTGTACTAAATAATGCTTTACCCATCTTCCATTCACATATATTGACATATAATTTTTTGATGCCCGTGTTACTTCTGGAAGACTTGCAAATCCATGTACCTTATAGTCCTTTGATTCAGCACTAAATGGAATCATTTTTTTCGCGTTTTGAACACCATAGATTGCAGCGATGACCTGTTGTACATTGCCACGACCATTTGTATGAAGAAGTGTTTGCCCATTATGTACAAGTTTAAACGAAATTTCTGGATAACCTAGTGCTAGGCGATTCATATAATCAATGGAATGACCGAGCTCAGTTTGAATCGTTTTTAAATATTTTAATCTTGCAGGTGTATTAAAGAATAACTGGGAAACTGTTATATCCGTACCTCTACGAAAAGCAGTCGGTTTTTTTGAAACAATATGTCCACCTTCAAGCTGTAGCTCCATCCCGTTATTTTCACCATCTGAAGTTTTTAATGTCACTTTTGAGACAGAGGCGATAGACGCTAATGCCTCACCTCTAAATCCTAATGTTCTTATTCGGAATAAATCTTGTTCCTTTGAAATTTTTGATGTTGCATGACGAGAAAAGGATTTTAATGCATCCTCTTCATCCATCCCACTACCATTATCCGTAACTTGAATGGAGGTTAATCCTGCTTCTTCGAGAAAAACTTCAATTGATGTGCTGCCTGCGTCAATAGCATTTTCAACAAGTTCTTTTACGACTGAGGAAGGCCGTTCCACCACTTCACCTGCCGCAATTTTATTGGACAACCATTCATCCATTATTTGAATTTTTCCCATGTTGAAAAACCTCCCTTGCAATTTTTTTGATTAGTTTTTGAAATTTTTCCGCCAAATTTGGAGGAATATCCGTCACTTTTCGAATTTTTTCCGCCACTTTTTTGTTTTTTTCCGTCAAATTTAAAATTACTTATTTCTTGTTCAACAATGTCTGTTGCAATTCATATAGTAAATTTATTGCTTGAATAGGCGATGTGCCCATAATATTCATTTTTTCAAGACGATCTAATACTTCTTTCTCATGTGAAGCTACTTCTACAGCAGGTTCCTTACGTTTCTCTGCTTCTTCAAATAAAGACAGTTGAAGTGCCTCTTCCTTCATTTCATCATTTGGAGTTTGCGACTCCTTTGATTCAAATTGTTCAAGTAAAACTCTTGCCCGTTCAATAATTGCATCCGGCATTTCAGCAAGCTGTGCTACGTGAACACCGTAAGACTTATCAGCAGCACCATTTCTAACTTTATGTAAAAAAACTACTTTGCCGTCTTTTTCTGTTGCACTAACATGAACATTTTGAAGTCGCGGTAACTGTTGTTCAAGAGACGTTAACTCATGATAATGGGTTGAAAATAATGTATTTGCTCCAATTTTATCATGAATATATTCCATCATCGCTTGAGCTAAAGCCATACCGTCATAAGTAGATGTACCTCGGCCAATTTCATCAAACAATAATAAACTGTTTGCAGTTGCATTCATAATCGCATTTTGTGATTCAATCATTTCCACCATAAATGTTGATTGACCTGCAACAAGATCATCAGCTGCTCCGATTCTAGTGAAAATTTGGTCAGTTATTGGAAGTTCAGCTTCATCTGCTGGCACATAACAGCCCATTTGTGCTAACACAACAATTAGTGCCACTTGTCGCATAAATGTACTTTTCCCTGACATGTTAGGTCCGGTAATAAGCATCATATTTTTTTCATCTGTTAAAATACAGTCGTTTGGTACATACATTTGTTTATTTAACATTTTTTCAACAACAGGATGACGTCCCCCTATGATTTTCAATGCTCGTCCTTCATGGAACGCTGGTTTGACAAATCGATATTTCTCGGAAACGACAGCAAAGCTAATATACACATCAAGCTCACTAATTTCCGAAGCGAGCGCTTGAACCCGTGGGATATACTGTTTTAATTGTTCACGAAGCTCTACAAACAAATCATATTCTAGTGCCAAGCTTTGTTCCTCTGCATTTAAAATAATCGCTTCTTTTTCTTTTAACTCTTCTGTAATATAACGCTCTGCATTGGCTAATGTTTGCTTTCGTTCATAGCGTGTTAAATCTGCATTAGCGATGTTGGATTTTGTAATTTCAATATAGTATCCGAATATACGATTGTAGCCGATTTTTAAGTTTTTTATACCAGTAATTTCACGTTCCTTTTGTTCCAGTTGGGCAATCCAATCTTTTCCGTTCCGAGCCGCAAATCGTAATTCATCCAGTTTGTCATTATAGCCTTCACGAATAACATCACCTTCTTTAATTGCAATTGGAGGATGATCTGTGATGGCTTTTGATAATAGTTGTTCGATATCCGAACATTCATCAAGCTTTTCACCTAATTTAATTAACGTTGGTTTATTACTATTGATTAATTGTTTTTTAATTGCAGGGACTTGACGTAATGATTCACGAAGCTGTGCTAAATCCCGTCCCCCAACATTACCGAATGCAACTCGTCCAGCTAAACGTTCTAAATCATAAACACTTCTTAAAAGCTCTCTTAATTCGTCACGGATGAAAAATTCATCTAAAATGTCTGTCACAATTGCTAGACGTTCTTCAATGGCATGGCGATCTGCTAGCGGTTGATGGAGCCATTGCTTTAATTTCCGTCCACCCATAGCTGTTACAGTTTCATCTAATAGCCAAAGCAACGTCCCTTTTTGATCGCCTCCACGAATGGACTGAAGCAACTCTAAATTTCGTTTTGAGTTCGTATCAATACGTAACAATTTCTTAGTTTCTGTATATGTAAATGGCTGGATATGTGTTAAAGATCGCATTTGTGTTCGTTCCACATATTGCAATAAACTTTTCGCAGCCCCTTGAAGTTGTTTTGGTAATTTGCCTACATACTGCAATGATTTTTCGTCAGTCATTTCATTTTTTTCAAGAGAAAGCACGATTCCTAAATTTGCAGCTTGTTCAGCTAATAAAATTTGAAGTTGCTCTGTCACAACAAGTTCGCGAATGTTTAACGCCATTAACTGTTGGAGTAAAGATTTTGCTCCACCTTCAACGATTGAGGTATTTGTTTCTCCAGTTGAAACATCTAAATAAGCGAAGGCAAAATTATTTTCAGATAGTTGTTCCGCTGCAGCAATATAATGATTTGATTTTCCATCAATCGTTTTTCCTTCAGTTATTGTACCTGGCGTAATAAGTTGAATTACTTCTCTTTTTACGACACCTTTTGCTTGTTTTGGATCTTCTGTTTGTTCGCAAATTGCTACTTTATAGCCTTTCGATACAAGGGTCTCAATATAGCCTTGAGCGGAGTGATGCGGTACACCACACATCGGCACACGTTCTGGACTTCCAGCATCACGGCTTGTTAACGTAATTTCTAAAATTTGCGAAGCTTTTATGGCATCATCAAAAAATAATTCATAAAAATCACCTAATCTGAAAAACAGAAAGGCATCTTCGTATTCTGATTTTATTAATAAATATTGTTGCATCATTGGTGTATATGTCGTCATTTTATTCCCTCACATGTATTACTAGTTATCTTTTATTATAACAAAAATCTATTAATTAACGAGGAATCCTACTTAGAAAAGCGCAAGGCTCCGTTTTGCCCCTCTATTTAGAAAGCGCCACATTATGTGGTATTGTCGTACTTGAACATCTATGTGCGTTGTTGAAAGTCAATATCGATAAAATATCGATAAATTTTTTTCCAGCTTTTTGACCGGGGCAGATCACAGCATAGAAAGGCCAGATAGCATGTGCAAAATGCAATAAATTTTATTTATATAATAGAAAAGATTACTCTTCTAACTTATACTTTCCTATCCACAAATTAAAGAAGAGCGCCTACTTCACTACTTCTTTTTAGTAGATGGCGCTCTCAACTTTATTAATGATATGATGACGATTCGTCGCTTATATTGTCATATTTGCTTGAACTTGATGAAGAACTAGAGCTTGAGCTTGAACTCGAGCTTGAACTTGAGCTAGAAGAAGATGAACTTTCTTCTTTTTCTTCTTCAAATGTCCATTCTTCTTCATATTCTATTGGATGAACCGATACAACTACTTTTGTTTCTCCTACTACTTCTACTAAGAATTCGCGTTCAATAACAACTTTGAAGCAGTCCCCATTCGATGTAATTACTGCCTCTATACAATTTGGCTGTTGTAATACACGTACATGACAATCATTTGAATCAATAACATCGTCATCACGGTAATGAAGTTTTATACGATCTTTGTATTGAACCGTCTCAGTGTGTACTGCAGTTTTTGAGTGATTATTATACGCGTACCACACGTTCACATCGAACTTACCTGAAACCTCTACATATTTGCCTACTTTCTTCGCATTATAGTGATGATTAATTACCCAGCAACCTAAAATGCTCGTTGGAACATTGGACGGGCGTATAACTTCACTACTTTCAACTCGTTTTTTACCCTTCGCGACAATCGCTTTTGTCACTATTTGACGCAAACGTTTCAACGTACTTTCCTCCTTTACATTTTCGAACTATAGTATGCGGCACATGCCTAATTGGTGAAATGTCATGGATAAATTTCTCTTAAATTTTTGAAGAAAAGGTATTTTAACTATAGATAATAGAATTGTTATTTATTTTTTTTGATTTTTATTGGTTTTGACAACTTATAGTATTAAAGATGGGCGAATAGTGTTCCCATGGAAATAAAAAAACTGCCTCAAAGTTTTATAAAAACTAATGAGACAGTTTTAATGTTAATTTATGAACAGCTTCCAGGTTGAGAATTCCGTATTTTTGAACCTGTTTCGCCACGTAAAAGGTCGCCGCCTGTTGATTCAATAATTTCAGTTGTCACAGTATTGGCAATAGCATTTGAAACAAGCTGCAATAAATTGTTTACATCCATTTGAGATTGTTTAAATTGTTGCACAATTGGTAGTGTATCGATCTCTTCTTCAACTTTTGCAATCTTTTCTTCAATTAATTTTAAAGCTTTTTCTTTTCCAAGATGTTGGAAATTTACAGCTTGTTTTTGCAATGTTTTAAGGCTAGCAATTTTTTCACGAACAAATTGATTTTCATTAATTTGCGCTTCTGCTTTTTTGAAAAATTCAACTTCTTCTGTATTAGCGATCATATGTGCAATCTCTTTAGATTTTGCAACGATTTCATCTTTTGTATAAAGCTTTGTTGTCATTATACTTCCACCCCATGTCGATTGACGACTTCTACAAACTCACCACGTAGAGAGTAAGATTTCGCCTCGAGTATT
Source organism: Bacillota bacterium (assembly GCA_023405135.1). GTDB lineage: Bacteria > Bacillota > Bacilli > Bacillales_A > Planococcaceae > Ureibacillus. The sequence goes on from JAEXYZ010000095.1 coordinate 35,835, forward strand.
TTTACTTTCACAATCTTTCCAATTAATTCCTTAGGACCTTTAAAGTTCACTAATTTATTTCTTCTAGTATATCCAGCTAAAACATCATCACGTTTTTTACTGCTTCCTTCAACTAATACTTCAACCTCTTGACCTTCATATTTTTTCAATGCAGCAGATGAAAATTCTTCAACTACTGCATTTAAACGTTGAAGACGCTCTTTTTTAACTTCTAGTGGAACATTATCATTCATTTTTGCAGCAGGCGTTCCTTCACGAGGAGAATAAATATACGTGAATGCTGTTTCGAATCCAACTTCACGATATAAGTCAATTGTTTCCTGGAATTGTTCCTCTGTTTCATTAGGATAACCTACAATAATATCAGTTGTTAAAGCAACATTAGGAATTGCTTCTTTGATTTTACGTACTAAATCTAGGAAGTGCTCGCGAGTATATTTACGGGCCATAATCTTTAAAATTTTATTTGACCCAGATTGAACCGGCAAATGAATATGTTCCACTAGATTGCCGCCTTTAGCTAATACTTCGATTAAATGATCATCAAAGTCGCGAGGGTGGCTTGTTGTAAAACGAATTCTTGGGATATCGATTTTACGTAACTCGTCCATTAAATCACCTAGACGATACTCAATATCAGTAAAGTCTTTTCCGTAAGCATTTACGTTTTGACCAAGAAGCATAATTTCTTGATATCCTTGAGCAGCCAGTTCACGTACTTCCTGGATAATTTCATCTGGTCGACGACTGCGTTCCTTACCTCGTGTATAAGGAACTATACAATACGTGCAGAATTTATCGCAACCATACATAATATTTACCCAAGCTTTAATGGCACCATTACGTTGTTTCGGAAGGTTTTCAATTACGTCTCCTTCTTTTGACCAAACTTCGATGACCATTTCTTTGGACATATATGCTTCCTTTAGAATATGTGGCAAACGGTGAATATTGTGTGTACCAAATACCATATCTACATGTTGGTATGTTGTTAAAATTTTATTTACAACCGACTCTTCTTGTGACATACAGCCACAAACGCCGATTAACATTTCAGGATTTTGACGCTTATATTTTACTAGGAAGCCGAGCTCTCCAAATACTTTATTTTCAGCGTTTTCGCGGATTGCACAAGTATTTAACAGCACAACATCAGCTTTATCAATTTGATCTGTTGGTTCATAACCTAGCTGCATAAAAATACCAGCCATTACTTCTGAATCATGTTCATTCATTTGGCATCCGTACGTACGAATATAAAACTTGCGACCTACTCCCATACCTTTGAATTGTTCATCTATGGCGAAGTCTTTATGGTACTTTACTTCTTCTTTCCCACGTTTTTTCGCATCTTTTAAAGAAGGAGCCGTAACTACTCGTTCAAAATAACTGCTATAATCTTTTTCAGGTTTTGGTTGTTTCACTTGTTGACTAGCTAGTCGTTGTTCCTCATTCATTGAAATCTAGAAACTCCTTTCAAGATTGGTTTCGCACATTCGAATCCCATTTTATTATTATAACGAATGATAGGTAGAAAGAACAATATAGGGAATTGAAAAGTTATAGATATAATATGAACTTGTACTATTTTTCAACAAAATATATTGGGTTTACTTATCCGAAATATTTGTAATGAATAATTCATATTGTTTTGGGTCATTTTCTTTTAAAATTGTAAGGAATGTAAAACAAAACTGAACAACTGAAGACCACTTCATCTCATACTTCTGCTCAAATTGATGCTTTGGATATTTTAAAACATCTTTAAATATAGTTGATGGTTCAATTTTTCTTTCCCTCAAGTATCCGAGAAAGGCAAGAAAAAGTTTATGATCTTGTAGTACAAGGGACTTTTCTTCCACAAGCTTATTTATTTCTATCGGACTTTTTAAAGAATTCCCTTTTCTAAACACTTTTTCAAGTTGTTCACTCTGCTTGCTTTTTTTAATCGATATGAAATCAATAACGTTTTTCAAAATAGTCCCCTCATTTTATCATTTTTCATTAGTAGGTAATGTTAATGTATTATTTTGTCTAGAACTATTTACTTTTCCAATTTGGTTGTTCTACTCCCAGTTCATATTTTTCCACCAATCTCATTAAGTTTCAATTAATTGATTTCAAGATTTTCTATAAATAATTGTAAAACTGGGCGAAAACCCATTTTTGCGCACCCAATTTAAATAAATTACATATAACACATTATATCTGGTATGAAATTTATGGAGGGAGAGTTGAATGTCTCAACCAAATATTCCGAATATAAGCCCTGCAATTACCATTGATCGAGATGATGCTATTAATTTACTGCTTGCATCAATAGCTATGGAAGAATTAGGTTTAGCACATATCATTATGCAGAAGGAGAAAAAATACAATATTCGCTGGGGTCAGCTCCTGGTCTATCCCCTAGAGCCTCTTTTGAAGATATTTTAAAAATAAATAATAGTGTTCAAGATACAATAACTACCACGATTAAAAAAGAACTATTGCTTGATATTAAATTAAAACAAATAATTCAGTTAATTTCAAATAGCTAATAGAGGTCGATCAAAATGTTGAAGTCAAGTAGTACGATGTTACTTATTGTGAAATCACTTGTAATATATAATACTTAACATCACGATAGAGTGAGTTCTACTAAACTTGTAGTACTCATTCTTTTTGTATCCTTCCAATTGATAACCCTTTTGCTACTCATTTTCTTTTAAATACATATTATTTCTTTCTTCATTAAACCTCCATATCTCCAGAAGTTAAAGGAAATTCTCCTAACCTTTAACAAGAATATTATATTTTCGGGGACCATAGATATTAATTATCTTTCTTCTATTCTAGAAAACCAACTATTTATATTACTTTTTACCGAATTTTTTATATTTATTATGAAAATCGGGCGAGTGTTTATACCTTTCTTTACCATTTGAATAATTTACTAAAGAACACGTTGCCGATCGGTTTATCGAGGATTCGATAGGAATTAGGCGAAACGAGTTCTTTTCTAAATTTAATAGAAAGGGGAAGTGAAATGTCTCAACCGAATTTGCCAAATATTACCCCAACAATCACCCTTAGTAGAAATTCTGTTATTAACCTATTGTTAGCATCGATTGCGATGGAAGAAATAGGTTTAGCACATATTCTTAATGCTGAGGGAGAAAAAATCCAGTATGCTTTGGGGACAATTCCTGGCTTAACACCTCCAGCCACATTAGATGACATCCTTGATGTGAATTCTAGTGTTCAAGATACACTTTCGATGGCTATAAAGAAGGAATTGTTACTGGACAATAGATTAAGACAAGTGGCTCAATTGACTGGTAATGGAGTAATTGGGCCAACTGGACCGACTGGACCTGCTGGGCCAACTGGACCTGCTGGTGCGACTGGACCTGCTGGACCGACTGGACCTGCTGGTGCGACTGGACCTGCTGGACCGACTGGACCTGCTGGACCGACTGGACCTGCTGG
>JAEXYZ010000042.1 GCA_023405135.1 Bacillota bacterium
AAGTGCTCAAGCGAAATGCTTATGGCTTCCGCAAATATGAGCACTTTAAAGCAAAAATATTATTAGGTCACATGTATAGAAAAATAGGGTTGTATGTTGGGTGAGGGAGCGAAGCGAGCCGCGACCTACCCATACATTCCTTCCTCGCTACGCTTCGGAAGAAATGTATGGGCAGGAAAAGTTAATCTTATACTCAAATTCTCTTGTTCTCTCAAGTGTTACCCCAACATTTGACAAAGGACCTTTTTCTACAAGTCAAAATAAGTAATTAATTCCTTGAAAAATTGTTTTCTAAGGAGACTTGCACTATTCAATCGAAAAAAATTGCTCCTGCGGTAACTACCGGTAGCCAATGAATGTCTCAAACTATAAGTTTTCACTGTTCATTTGTAAAAAATGTGTCAAATCTGTGAAAAAATTATCTGTAAAAAAATACTATATTTAACTCGTCGGTAATATGATGTAGAGAAAAAGTTTCGTTATGAAAGTGCTTAAAAAGTACTTAACATAAATAAATTAAAGGGGTGAGACAATGAAAATTAGCGCTTCAAAATTGCTAGTATTTGGTTTCATCGTATTAATTATTCTAGTGGCATTTGCATTTTATGCAGGTGCATTGACGAAACATATTATTAACTATGATCGAACTGATGAGGAAACAGGTCGCTTTACAATCAGTACAACAAATGAAGAAAGTGAAGATGATACCGTAAGTCCTGGTCAACCAAAAATTAATGTAAGCTATGCAAAAGATGAATGGCTGACTCATGGTGGAGATTATTATAATCGTCGTTTTTCAGAACTAGAACAAATCAACCTGGATACAATTAAAGATTTAAAACCACAGTGGGTAACAAGCTTAGGGGCAAGTTTGGATATGAAATTTTCTGGTGAGGCGACACCGATTGTCGTAGATGGAGTAATGTATATTGCAACAGGAGAAAATGATGTATTAGCTTTAGATGCAAAAACAGGCGAGAAAATATGGGAATATCGACCGGAAATTGAAGAGAAACTTGATACAGTTTGTTGTGGATGGACAACACGAGGAGTTTCTGTTGCTGATGGTAAAGTGTTTGCAGGATTACTCGATGCTAGATTAATAGCTTTAGATCAGAAGACAGGTGAACTACTTTGGGAAACAGAGGTTGCAAATTGGGAAGAAGGTTACACAATTACAAGTGCTCCATTATACTACAATGATAAAGTATATACAGGAGTTGCTGGTGGAGAATATGGTATTCGTGGACGAATAATGGCCTATGATGCAGATTATGGTCATGAAGTATGGAGATGGTATTCAATTCCTTCACCTTCTGAGGAAAACGGAGATACATGGCCGGATGATGACGATAAAAATTGGCTGCATGGGGGAGCACCAATTTGGAACACGCCAGCAGTAGATCCCGAGCTTGGTTACATTTATTTTGTAACTGGCAATACATCACCAGATTTAGATGGAAGTAAACGTGAAGGTGATAATTTATATGCAAACTCGATTATAGCTCTTAATGCCGAAACAGGTGAATACATTTGGCATTTCCAACAAGTACATCATGATATTTGGGACTTGGATCCTACTAACCCAGTTATATTATTCGATGTAGAAATAAATGGAGAAATGAAAAAGGCACTTGGCGAGGCTGGGAAAACCGGCTGGATTTATTTCTTAGATCGCACGAATGGAGAGTCTTTAATTGGCATTGAAGAAAAGGAAGTTCCACAATTAGAACAACAAAAAACTTCGCCAACACAACCATTTCCTGTAGGGGATTCCTTTGTACCGCAAGAAGTAATAAAAGAAAACATTGAACGTGATTTAGGAGAAGAATTCGAAGGTGAAATCGGTTCGATTTTTACACCTTTTTGGGATGAACCTATTACTTTAAAACCATCAGCCTTTGGTGGAGCAAACTGGCCACCTTCTGCTTATTCACCTGAAACAGAATACTTTTATGTAATAGGAACAGATGCTTATGTAGCATTAACAAGACAGGATGAACAAATATATGAAGAAGGTGGAGAATGGATTGGTAGTATTTTCGTGCCAGTTAGTGGTGCTCCAAGACGTGGGACGATAACGGCGATGGATGTCAAAACAAATACAATTGCATGGCAAGTGAAGTGGGATGATAATGCCTATTCAGGGGTACTTGCAACTGCTGGAGATTTAATTTTTGTCGGGCATAATGATGGTAGACTTATTGCATTTAATGCTCAAACTGGTGACGAAGTTTGGAGCTACAAAATGGATGCTGGTGCAAATGCTCCATCGGTTACTTATGAAATTGACGGCGAACAATATCTTTCAATCTTTGCAGCAGGGAACTCTCTAGCAGGCTCAGTACATGGAGACAAAGTATATACATTTAAACTAAACGGAACATGGGATGGAACGCCGATTGATGCTTCAGAAGGAAATAAAGGGGAATTAGGGAAGACAGAGGAACAAAATACGACAACTACAACAACACAAGCGATTTCAGTATATGAAGGTAATTGTTTATCCTGTCACGGAAACATGGGTGTAAACGGTCATAATGGGCCTAATTTACAACAAAGTGAATTTGCTGAAAACTACGACAACGTAATAGAGCAAATTAAAAATGGTGGTACGACTATGCCGGCATTTGAAACCATTTTAACAGAAGAGGAAATTGAGGCAGTTGCTCGGTATGTAAATGAAGTGCTTACGAAAGCAGATGAAGAATAAAATTAAGAGACAAAGCCACGGTAGACTTTGTCTCAATTGCAAAAAGGAAATGAACATCACATTGTTTTATTAGTAAGATATATCCTTTTTGTTGGAGCAAGGGTGCCTATAGTTGTCACTAATAAGTCACCAGTCACTAAAAAGGGTCTGTCCCAATATACTTATTTTCGGACTGACCCTATTTTTATTCATCAATTCTAAAACCTTCACCTGTTACATCTTTAACATCAACGATTGACACGAATGCTTTTGGATCAATGGAACGAATAATTGATTTCAAACGAACGACTTCATTACGGCCAACAATACAATATAAAACATCTTTTGACTGTTTTGTATAATGTCCATATCCGTGAAAAACGGTAATACCTCTCTCCATTTTTTCCGAAATATAATTTGCAATTTCTTCTGGATGATTAGAAATAATCAGCGCAGCCTTTGCAGAATATGCCCCATCCTGAACCATATCAATGACTCTTGCACCTAAGTATACTGCGACTAGCGTGTACATCATTGAACGTGCATCTAAGAATGTAATCCAGGAAACCGTAATGACAAAGGCGTCAAACATAAACATTGTTCGCCCCATAGTCCATCCGAGATATTTATGGGCGAGACGGGCGATGATATCTACACCACCTGTAGTTCCGCCACAACGGAATATAATACCTAAGCCGACTCCGACAAAAACCCCTGCAAATAGAGAAGCTAATAGTAAATCATCTTGTAAATGAAGAGCGAATTCATAATGTTGAAAAACTCTCAAAAATATAGAAACAGCTACGGTTCCAATAATCGTGTATATAAACTCTCTACGACTAAATTGCCGCCAGCCTATAATAAACATAGGAATATTTAAAATTAAATTCATTAGAGCTGGATCCCAATGAAGTGTAAAATATAAAATTAAGGTAATACCACTAAATCCACCCTCACCAAGTTCATTTTGCATATTAAAATGTACAAAACCGAAACTATAGATTGCAGCGCCAAGTAATATACCAAGAATATTACGTATTTTTAGTCCAAACACAAAGATGCCCCCAATCTTTAAAGAAAAAATATTTTCTTTTCTACCATTGTACTGTACGATTTATTATGTTGCATTTTTCATCTTTTGACAACTTTAGGCCAAATTATTTACGATATTAGTAGGAGCGTGGTATGATGTCGAGTGATATTTCATTACAGCAATTACAGAAAAAAGTAGATAATTACATAGGTCAATTTGAAGAAGGATATTTCCCCCCATTTGAATTGCTAGCAAGAATGACAGAAGAACTTGGTGAGTTATCTCGTGAAGTACAGCATGTATACGGGCAAAAAAAGAAAAAATCGACAGAATCGATAAATAGTATTGAAGAAGAGTTAGGAGATTTTTTCTTCGTATTAGTCTGCTTTGCAAATGCACAAGGTATCCGACTAGATCAAGCACTATTAAATGTAATTCATAAATTTGAAACAAGAGATAAAGATCGTTGGACAAGAAAGGACGAACAAGTATGACAATTCGAGTAGCTATCGCAGGCGCAAGAGGAAAAATGGGATCAGAAGCGGTAAAAACTGTAGTAAACCGTAATGGAATGGAACTTGTTGCTGCATTAGATTATAAGCACGTTGGTGACAGCCTAGCAGAGTTAGAAATGTTCCCACCTAACTTAGATGTGCCTATTTTTACAAACTTAACCCAATTAATTACTGAAACAAACCCAGATGTACTAATTGATTTAACAAATCCACATTCCGTATATGAGCATACAAAGGTAGCAATGTTACATAATGTTCGTACAGTTGTTGGTACTACTGGTTTTACAGATGAACAATTAGAAGAATTAAAAATGATTGCTAGAGAAAGTAAAATTGGCTGTATTATTGCACCGAACTTTGCAATTGGTGCAATTTTAATGATGAAATTCGCAAAAGAAGCAGCAAAATATATGCCAAATATCGAAATTATTGAATTGCATCATGACCGTAAATTAGACGCTCCATCTGGCACAGCAAAGAAAACGGCACAAATGATAGCAGAAGTGCGTGAAGAACAAAAACAAGGTCACGAATTTGAAACAGAAACAATGGTTGGCGCAAGAGGAGCAGACTTTGAAGGAATGAGAATCCACTCTGTGCGTTTACCTGGCTTAATAGCACACCAAGAAGTACTTTTTGGCGGTGACGGACAAATGCTGACAATTCGACATGATTCTTATAACCGTGAGTCATTTATGAGTGGCGTTATGTTCTGTGTAGAAACTGTTATGACATTAGAAGAACTTGTTTATGGACTAGAAAACATCCTTTAAGAATGGAGATTCAAAATGAAAATAGCTCTAATTGCGCATGACCGTAAAAAAGATAGTCTAGTTGAGTTTGCAATCGCATATAAAGAGATATTACGACAACATACATTGTACGCAACAGGTACAACCGGACAACGTATTCAAGATGAAGTTGGTTTAGAAGTGACAAGATTCCGCTCAGGTCCATTAGGTGGGGATCAGCAAATTGGTTCTATGATTGCGAATAATGATATGGATATGGTATTTTTCTTCCGCGATCCATTGACGGCGCAGCCCCACGAACCGGATGTAACGGCACTTGTTCGCTTATGTGATGTATATCATATTCCTTTAGCTACAAATATGGGAACAGCTGAAATATTACTAAAAGGATTACAAGAAGGTTTTGTTGATTGGCGATTAATTCAGGAAAGAAGAAAGTAACGTAATGAGGTAAAAATTTATTTAAGCTGAATATCGTGAACTTCTGGCGAATGCTTCTTTTCGTTTTGGTAAAGAACAAAACAAAGCAAAATGAATTACAATATTTAATTCTTCTTTCATTTTATTGGAGAGCAATAAAAGATTAGGGTATTAAATAGACTGTAAAAGAGAGGATGAACGTCGGATGAGAAAGTTAAAAATTGGTATTACTTGTTATCCAACAGTTGGTGGCTCAGGTGTTATTGCTACTGAGCTAGGTAAAATGCTGGCTGAAAGAGGTCACGAAATTCATTTCATTACCTCAAGCGTACCATTTCGACTGAAAAAAATTTATCCGAACGTATTTTTCCACGAGGTAGAAGTAAATAATTATTCAGTATTTCAATACCCGCCATATGACATTGCATTGGCAAGTAAAATGGCGGATGTTATAAAAGATGAAAAATTAGATGTACTACATGTTCACTATGCAATACCACATGCAGTATGTGCGGTTCTTGCTCGTGAAATGTGCGGAGAAAATATAGGGATAGTAACAACTTTACATGGTACGGATATTTCCGTTTTAGGGCAAGATTCGACACTTGCTCAAGCAATTAAATATGGTATTGAGAAATCAGATATCGTAACAGCTGTATCAAATTCATTAAAACAACAAACTTATGACCTAATCGGTACGACAAAAGAAATAGAAACAGTTTATAATTTTGTTGATGAATCTGTTTTTAAGCCGCTTGAAATGGTTAATTTAAAAGAACAGTTTGGCATTAAAGAAAACGAACGAGTGTTAATACATGTTTCCAACTTCCGTAAAATTAAAAATTTACCTGATATTTTAAGTGTATTTAAGAAAGTAAGAGAGAAAATACCTGCGAAATTATTGCTTGTTGGTGATGGTCCTGAAAAACATCGCGTCATGGATCAGGTGAAAATGTTATCCATTAAAGAGGAGGTTTTATTTTTAGGAAAACAGGAAAATGTCGCAGAGCTTTTCGGCATTAGCGATTTGAAATTATTACTTTCAGAAAAAGAATCATTTGGATTAGTATTATTGGAAGCGATGGCTTGTGGTGTTCCGGGTATTGGAACGAATGTTGGTGGCATTCCAGAAGTAATTGACCACGCTGTTAATGGTTATGTAGCAGAGCTAGGAGATGTTGATCAAGCAGCAGACTATGCTCTTGATTTATTGACAGATGAGGAAAAACTATTACGTTTCCGTCAAGCGGCAATAAATACGGTTCAAACGAAATTTTTAACAAAACCGATTATTGATCATTACGAACAATTATATGAACGATTGGTGGCATTGCGGGTATGAAAAAAAGTGAGGAATGGCAAGTTGCACTGCGCGTGATTGATAAAATTGAAAAAGCGGGCTTTGAGGCTTACATTGTAGGTGGGGCAGTAAGGGACCATTTATTAAATAAAAAAGTCAATGACGTCGATGTCGCAACGAGCGCATTACCTACTAAAATTAAACAAATTTTTTCATCAACGGTTGATGTAGGAATTGAACATGGCACAATTTTAGTTTTAGACGAAGGGCAGCCAATCGAAGTAACGACATTTCGAACTGAAGGTACATACATCGACTATCGAAGACCAGAAGAAGTAACATTCGTACGTAACCTGGAACAAGATTTACAACGTCGTGACTTTACGATTAATGCAATGGCTATTTCAAAAGATGGCAATATTATCGATTTGTTTGGTGGAACTGAAGATATAAAAAACCGTGTGATTCGAGCTGTAGGCGATCCTAATGTTAGATTTCGCGAAGATGCGCTACGAATGTTAAGGGCGATACGCTTTTGTGCTCAGCTAGGCTTCTCCATTGAAGAGAAAACGATGAAGGCTATTCAAAAGGATAGTGATTTAATCGAGTTTATTGCAAGAGAGCGTATATCAATGGAACTTTCAAAAATGTGGAAAAGTGACAATGTTTATGTTGGTTTAAAAACATTAATTGAAAGTAAACTTGCAAAATATTTATATGGTAACTTTAAAAACACGTTAAACGAATGGAAAGATTTCCATACGACAAAGTCTGAGGTAGGCTGGGCGTATTTATGCTTAACAAATCGAGAAGATATACAAGGGATATTTGATTACTACCGTTTATCAAAAAAAGAAAGAACCTTTGTGCGAAATGTTGTAAATGCATATAATAATTTGCTAAAAAAATGGACTGTAATGGATTACTTTTCAAATGATTTGTTCGTTTTAGAGACTGCCTACGATTTTGCACTTTGGCAAAAGCAAGTTCTTCCTTTCAATAGGGACCATATAGCGTCAACAAAAGCATCTTTACCAATTCAATCATTAGACCAGCTGGCAATTAATGGCAACCATCTAATGGAATGGTCGCCCAAAAAAAGAGGACCATGGATAAAAGTAGCATTAGATGCTGCTACGATCGCTGTATTAAGTGGAGCTGTAAAAAACGAAGAAGTAATGTTGAAGGAATGGTTTTTAAATGACTTTATCAATGAAGGATGAAATATTAAAACGTTTCCTTTTTGCTAATGGAGAGGCGCTTTCAGGTCAGTATTTAGCAGAACAATTCGGTATTTCTCGAACTGCAATATGGAAGCATATGCAAACATTGCAAGAGGAAGGCTATACATTTGATACAATAAAGAAAAAAGGTTACATTTTAACATCAAAGCCGGATAAAGTAGATCCAGCTAGAATTACTTCATATCTTTCCACAAAGCGTTTTGGTCAGTCGATTCATTATATGGAAGAGGTTACATCTACGCAAACGATCGCACATGAATTGGCTCGACAAGGGGCAGTCGATGGAACGATTGTCATTGCTGAAACTCAAACGGCTGGTAAAGGTCGTATGGCACGTCCTTGGGAGTCAACAGAAGGTAAAGGAATTTGGATGACGTTAATCATTAAACCAGATGTATTGCCTCACCAAGCGCCACAATTTACTTTAGTAGCTGCAGTCGCAATCGTAAACGCTATGAAATCATTATATAAAAATTTCACACCATACATTAAATGGCCAAATGACATTTTAATTAATGGGCGAAAATGTACGGGGATTTTAACGGAAATGATTGCTGAGATGGACTGTGTTCAAGCATTGCTTATTGGAATGGGCATAAATGTGAATCAACAATCAAAGGATTTTCCGGAAGAATTACAAACGATTGCAACGTCGGTTTCAATAGAAGAGCAACAGCCGATTGATCGTGCACAGCTCGTTGCTGAAATTTTAAATAATCTAGAGCGTTATTCAGATCAATATATCGAGGAAGGCTTTGCACCAATTAAGGAGTTATGGGAAGAGGCGTCTGGTACGATTGGTAAGCAAATAAAAGCAACGACCTTACGAGAGGTTATTGAGGGTAAAGCAATCGGAATAACGGATTCTGGTGTTTTAGAAATCGAGTTAGCAAATGGTGAAATTAAAAGCGTTTACTCAGCAGATATTGAAATTAAGTGAAGCTCCAATTAGTGAAGTTATCCTTCACTTAAATGGGAGATTACGGGCAGTTAATCTCTCACTTCTGTAAAATTTGAAGTGGGAGTTTTTTACTGTTATTTTTTTGTGCATAATAACTGTTCGTTCAAGTGGAATAAAAACAAAATATTAATCTAAAAATTACTATACGTTTTCTTCAAAACTTGTTATAGTAGCGGTAGGGACAGTATCAGTAGTTGAACTGTACCGAGCAACCTTACAAACTACTAAAAAGATCTGCCTTGATCTACAAAGACAGGGACGGAAGAAAACAACACGCGTTAAATTTGTAATTTTTCGTATGACGCTACCCTTCTGTCTTTTTTAAGCAGGAGGGTATTTTTATTTTCTTTGGGGAATTCCGACATCGTTAGTTGGAAGCTGATTATGAAAAATTTCTAAAGCGTAATGAATCTTTGTTTTCTTCTTTAATTAAAAGGAGGAGAAACAGATGAAAAGTACGAGTGATTTTTTGAAAATGAAGGAGCAAGAGGAAAAGATTGTCATGATTACGGCTTATGATTATCCTGCTGCAAAGTTTTCGGAAGAGTCAGGTGTCGATATGATTTTAGTCGGTGATTCATTAGGAATGGTTGTACTAGGATATGATTCCACAATGCCAGTAACCGTTGAAGATATGATACACCATGCAAAAGCTGTTCGCCGAGGGGCAAAGGATACGTTTGTTGTTGTTGACATGCCTTTTGGTTCTTACCATGGCGATGTAAATGATACGTTAAAAATCGCTGTTAAAATGATGCAGGAAACGGGTGCAAACGCGTTAAAGGTTGAAGGTGCTGGTGAAGTGTGTGAAGCGATTAATAAGCTAACAAATGCAGGAATTCCAGTTGTTGCACATTTAGGTTTGCAGCCTCAATCAGCAGGTGTTCTAGGGGGCTATAAAGTTCAAGGGAAAACAGCTGAGCAAGCAGCAAAGTTAATGGAAGATGCAAAGGCATGTGAAGCAGCAGGAGCTTGTGCAGTTGTTTTAGAGTGTATTCCATACCAATTAACAGAAGTGGTTTCAAAAGAATTAACAATCCCAACAATTGGAATTGGGGCAGGTCCACACGCAGATGGGCAAGTGCTAGTTTTCCATGATTTATTGCGTTTCGGGAAACATCATATTCCTAAGTTTGTGGAAGACTTCGCATTTGTCGGGGATGAAGTTGAGCGCGGTATAAAAGCGTATGCACAGGCAGTAAAAAACAGCGAGTTCCCAACAACTGCTCATAGCTTCACGATGAAGGAAGAAGAATTAGCGCAAATATACGGGGGCGTAAAATAATGAGGGTCATTGCAACGATAGAACAACTAAAAGCAATTTTGAGAAATAAAAAATCGGAAGGAAAAACAATTGGGCTTGTTCCAACAATGGGTTATTTGCATGAAGGGCATTTAACGTTGGCTAATCATGCGCGGCTTGAAAATGATGTTGTTGTGATGAGTATTTTTGTAAATCCAACCCAATTTGGACCAAATGAAGATTTTGAATCGTATCCACGTGATATAGAGCGGGATATAAAACTAGCTGAATCTGCTGGTGTAGATATTATTTTTGCACCATCGATTGCAGAAATGTATCCGACGAATGGAGGAATATCAATTCGTGCTGGAAGACAGGCAGAAATTTTATGCGGTGCTTCAAGACCGGGACATTTTGATGGTGTTCTTCAAGTTGTATCAAAATTATTTCATATAGTTGAACCGACTAGAGCTTATTTTGGTCAAAAGGATGCTCAGCAAGTAGCGATTATTCAAACCCTTGTTAGAGATTACAATTTCCCGTTAGAAATTCGAACAGTACCAATTGTTCGAGAAGAAGATGGGTTAGCGAAATCCTCTCGAAATGTTTATTTAACAGAGCAGGAGCGAAAGGAAGCACCAGCTATTTATGAGGCGTTGCTTATTGTAAAAGAACAATTTGAAGCAACTAGAAATAGTGAAGAAGCAATTGGGCTTGCAATGGAGCATATTGAAAAGAATACATCAGGAAAAATCGATTATTTGCAAATATTAGCTTATCCAGATTTAACCGCTGTTACAGATGAAACAGAACAATTCCTAATAGCGATAGCAGTTTATATTGGAAAAACGAGATTAATAGATAATATTATTTTTTCATTAAAAGGGGAAAAAGCAAATGTTTAGAATGATGATGAATAGCAAAATTCACCGTGCACAAGTAACACAAGCTGACTTAAATTATGTTGGATCAATCACTATTGATGAAGATATTCTCGATGCTGTCGGAATGTTACCAAATGAAAAAGTTCATATTGTAAATAACAATAACGGTGCCCGTTTTGAAACTTATATTATTGCTGGAGAGCGAGGAAGCGGTGTCATTTGTGTAAATGGAGCAGCAGCAAGACTTGTTCAAAAAGGGGATATCGTCATTATTATTTCCTATGTATATGTGACGAATGAAGAAGCCGCAAATCATCAACCGACAGTCGCGATCATGGGTGAAGGGAATAGAATTAAAGAAATGATTCATTACGAACCAGAAGCAACGGTGAAATAAAATTGCTCTTGCTTTATTCATACAAATCCGTTACAATAAGTTTCGGTGCCAAACCAACGTAAAGTAAATACTTTACAAACAAAGCATTCATTACGACACGGATTTGTCGGAGTGCTTATGTATGAGCAGGGAGATGAGCCCCTGCTCTTTTATTTTTATGAATATTTATGAAATGCTTGCTCTTTTGGAGCAGGCTTTTTTATTTTGTGAGAAAGTAAAGCTAGTTAATCAGAATAGTTTTGATAAGCTTTACATTAATTTATTATTTTATGTTACTTCCAAAGTTTGTATAGTGAATGAGAATATTTATAGACGAAATAAAATTGCAACCGTAAAAGCATTAATTACATATACTTTTCCTAAGTCCAAATTTAACAATTTTAAAAAAAGTGTTTTTTTAACGAACATTTCAAGGAGTGAATTTAAATGCCGTTGACTTTTGCTCATCCAACAGCAGTTTTGCCATTTTCAAGGAATAGTAAATACATAAATTTTTTAGCTTTGGTGTTAGGAAGTATGTCACCTGATTTTGAATATTTTTTACGAGGAAAGCCATCTGGTGAAATTGGTCATACATTGTTCGGTTTTGTAGTTTTTAATCTTCCAATTGTAGTAATTGTTTATTTAATTTATAAGACATACATATATAAAACATTATTTATCCATCTGCTATCTATTTTTCAGGATACTTATTCAACTAAAAAAAGTTCAACTAGATCGTTAAGAGTATTAGTATTTCTATATTCTGCATTATTTGGAATGCTAACCCACGTAGTTTGGGATTCTTTCACTCATTTGGATGGTTTTATGGTAAGGAACTTATAATAAGGTTCATATTTTTAATTTTACGATCCCCATCTTTAAATTTCTTCAGCACAGTAGCACATTGATTGGACTTATTGCGATTTTAACGTATATGTATTTTCGAACAGCAAAGCATAGCAGTAATGTTAGCTGGACTACAAGCACAAGGGACAAATTGATGTATTGGGGTCAAATCGGTTTGTTAACAATACTTTTGTTTTGGGTATGGTATTTAATTAGTGAAGTATCCATCGAATCCTATGGCATAATTGTCGTACGAATAATCGATTCAGCTTTGATAAGTTTGTTAATTGTTTCAATACTTTAATAGCTTACTGATTTATCGCAAAAGAGAAAACGAATGAGTGGAATATATAGGTGAATTATTTATTGCTTGGGTGAAAATATATTATTGTGCTTGTTTGTTATGATAGTTTTTAGTAGTGATTTTAATAGAAAGGTGAATTACATTTGAAAGAACAGCAGGGTATACGTTTAATTTAACTTTTTCAACAAATACCACGCCATGCTATTAAATACTATCATAGTAAACTTAGCTCCATTCGTACCTTATTACATGACCTCCTTCAAAAATTGTGCTATTCCTTTCTTGAAAAATAACTGAAATTTAAATAATGATCGTCATAACCCGAGGTAAAGCATGACCACTACATTTGAATATGATAAAATTCCTTTATAAATATTTACATTGTGAGTTGAGAAAAAGATGGAAAGTCAAAAATATGCCATTGTTGATATAGAAACAACGGGTCATTCGCAGGCTACAGGCGATCGAATGATTCAAATAGCGATTGTCATTATGAAAGATTGGTGTATTGAGAAGACTTTTACATCATTCATTCATCCAGGGAAACCAATTCCTTTATTTATACAGGATTTAACGAATATAACCGATGCCGACGTAAAAGACGCACTGCCCTTTGAAGAGCATGCAGATACTATATATGAATTATTGCAAGATGCGATTTTCGTAGCTCATAATACAGATTTCGATTTATCGTTTTTGCAAGCTGAATTTAAACGTGTTGGACTGCAAAAATGGATTGGGAAAAAGATTGATACAGTAGAGCTATCAAAAATTTTATTTCCGTATTCATTAAGCTATAAGCTAGGGGATTTAGCAGCGGATTTAAATATTCCATTAGCGAATGCGCACCGTGCTGACGATGATGCAAAAGCATGTGCATATCTATTAAAAAGATGTTGGGAAGAGCTATTAACTTTGCCAGTATCAACGTTAGAGCAGCTGCATAAAAAATCATTTCAATTAAAAACAAATTTATCCCAACTATTTTTTGAAGCGTTGCAAAAACGAAGAAACCAAGTGAATGATGATACAAATATCATTTATTACAAAAAAATTGCGTTAAAAAAGCAAGAAGCTAAAAAGCAAAGTGAACAAAAAAAACTTAGCTTTCCAATGACCAATGATGAAAAGATTTCACTGTTAAGCAAAAGCTTTCCTAATTTTGAAGAACGTCCAGAACAGTTTCAAATGATGGATGCAATTTGGAAAAATTTAAATAATAAATCGGAAATTTTAATTGAAGCATCAACTGGAATTGGCAAAACAATTGGTTATTTAATTCCATCGATTATTTATGCGAAACAAAATAATCGAAAAGTATGCATTAGCACATATACTTCACATTTGCTTGAGCAATTATTATCGAGTGAAATTCCAAAGGCTGAAGCAATATTAGGTAATCAAATTAATGTAACACGCTTAAAAGGGAAGCAAAATTATATTGACATTGGCATTTTCGAGCAATTAATGAAATTTAGAGATTGCTCGTATGATGAGACGTTAACAATTTTACAAGTGTTAGTGTGGCTAACGAAAACAGAAACGGGCGATTTATCTGAATTAAATGTATCTGGTGGTGGGCAATTATTTATTGATAAAATTCGTAAAAGCCCTGAAAGTATACGAAATCAAAACGAATTTGATTATTATGAGCGAGCAATCGAGGAAAGTAAATATGCTGATTTAATCGTGACAAACCATTCAATGTTAATAGCTGATCTTGTACGTCACGAGCCAATTTTTAATCATATTGAAGGTTGGATTATTGACGAAGCCCATCAATTTATTCAAGCTGCCGTTAACAGAGATGAATCGATCTTTTCCTTTACAAATTGGAAGTATTTGTTCGGACAAATTGGACTTTCTTCAGATAATCAATTGTTTTCAGCCTTTCAAAAAATTGCATTGAAAAAACAGCGTGTTCCATTATCATTCTTTCATCAATTGGAAAAGAATTTTATTCGATTGAGCGAATTATTTGATCAATCTATGCAAGAGATTATTATTTCCATGAAAGCATTTACTCGCAACACGAAGCGGGAAATAAAGCATACAGCTTTTTTATCAGAGCTATCACTAAATCAACATACATTAAGAGATGTTTTAGATGTCATGCAAAGTTGGATTGATTTAGCTGAGCAAACTGCGCTGCTATTTAAAAATGATATCGAGCAAATTGCACCTGAGCACCAATTAATATTAGAGCAATGGGAATATTGGGTGCGTGAATTTAAAGTGAAATTAGTGGAGTGGGAAGAAATTTTTCTTAAAGAAAATGAAGATTATTCAGCATGGATTGAGCTAGATCAACGAAATCTTCCTGGTAGTATTCGCGTTTTGAAAAAGCCGATTAATTTAACGACAACAATTCAACAGCTATTTGATCCAATTCGAAATAAACACGCCATTATTTGGACGTCAGGAACATTAACAGTACCAAATAATGATCGTTTTATTGTAAATCAATTAGGGATTCATCCAGACGTGCCACTGCTTAAACTGCAAGCTCCTGCCCATTACTATAAAGGAGCAAAAGCGTATATTGTAAATGATATGCCTGATATCCAAACCGTTTCACAATCTGATTATGTAGAATCAGTAGTGTTAGCAATTACAAGAATTGTACGGGCAACAGAAGGCCGCTGTTTTGTGTTGTTCACTTCACAGGATATGTTAAGGAAAACAGTAGAGCTTATTCAGGAAAGCGAACTTTTACAGGATTATATGTTGTTCGCTCAAGGAATTACTGGTGGTAGTCGAATGCGCTTGTTAAAATCTTTCCAAAAGTTTAACCATTCCGTGTTATTAGGTACGAATAGTTTTTGGGAAGGTGTCGATGTTCCAGGAGAAGGGCTGTCATCTGTCATTATTGTTCGTTTGCCATTTACCTCACCGGAAGAACCTACTTTTAAGGCAAAATCACAAATATTACAACAGCAAGGACGTAATGCCTTTACAGAACTTTCACTACCAGAGGCAATTTTACGTTTTAAACAAGGGTTCGGTCGCCTCATCCGCTCTTCTCAAGATAAGGGCGTATTTATTGTGCTAGATCGTCGAATTGAAACGAAATCGTATGGAGTAGAATTTTTACGTGCATTACCGAAAATTTCTGTACAGAAACTACCCCTTCAAGATATGGTTTTAGAGATAGAAGATTGGTATAATATGAAAGATGAGGAAAGAAAGCAGGTAGACAAAAATGAAATGTAATCAAGTTAAAACGATAAAGGTGATTCAATGAAAAACTGGATAATTTTCATTTCCGTATTTATTCTATCTTTGTCACTTGTTATTTCAATTCTCGTAATTTGGAAAGCCGATGCTCCATTTAATAAAATCGAGAAGCAAGCAGAAGATCTTGCATTATCATCAGGAGCCGTTGCGGAAGTGTCGGAAAGCTACGTTTATAATGGTAATAAGCCGTACGTTACTGTGTTCGGAGTAGACGAAAACGGTAAGGAAAAGGCAATATTTGTTCCAATCAGTTTAGAAGAAAATTCGATTCAGGAAGTATTTTTGCAAGACGGCATTACAGATGAACAAGCTTTATCGGTTTTAAATCATGAAGAAGAAGTAAAAGAAATTCTCCATACAAAATTAGGCTTTGAAGAAGTGGGTCCAGTTTGGGAAATTACTTATAAAAACGGATCTGATAAATTGAATTATGTCTATATTTTGTTTGAGGATGGACAATGGTGGAAGCGTATTTTGAACTTGTAGAGGAGTAGATTATTGATGAAAGAAATATTGGCAAATCGTGTAAAAAGTTTAACACCATCTTTAACACTAGCTATTACTGCAAAGGCAAAAGAATTAAAAGCACAAGGAATCGACGTAATCGGATTAGGTGCAGGTGAACCAGATTTTAATACGCCTCAAAATATCCTTGATGCAGCTGCAAAATCAATGACAGAAGGTTTTACAAAATATACACCAGCTGGAGGTCTACCAGCATTAAAACAAGCAATTATCGATAAATTATCTCGTGATAATAACTTATCATACAAACCGAATGAAATTATTGTTGGTGCAGGAGCTAAACATGTTCTTTATACGCTATTTCAAGTGATTTTAAATGAGGGCGATGAAGTAATCATCCCAATTCCATATTGGGTTTCTTATCCTGAGCAAGTAAAATTAGCAGGCGGTGTACCAGTTTACGTTGAAAGTACAAGTGAACAAAATTTCAAAATTACAGCAGCACAATTACGCAATGCGATTACTGACAAAACAAAAGCTGTTATTATTAACTCACCAAGTAACCCATCAGGAATGGTTTATAATCGAGAAGAACTAGCAGAATTAGCTGAAGTTGCAGTTGAAAAAGATATTCTAATCGTATCAGATGAAATTTATGAAAAGCTTTTATACAATGGACTAGAACATTTCTCAATTGCACAGCTTTCTGAAGATGTAAAGGCACGCACAATTGTTGTAAATGGTGTAGCAAAATCTCATTCAATGACTGGATGGCGTATTGGTTATGCAGCTGGTGATGCAGAAATTATTAATTCGATGACGGATTTAGCATCTCACTCAACTTCAAATCCTACAACGACTTCTCAATATGCAGCAATTGAAGCATATAATGGTCCACAGGATTCAGTTGAAGAGATGAGACTTGCTTTTGAATCTCGTTTAGAAGTAATCTATCCTAAATTAAATGCGATTCCAGGATTTAAAGTATTGAAACCACAAGGCGCATTCTATTTACTTCCAGATGTATCTGAGGCTGCTTATAAAACAGGCTTTGACTCAGTAGATGATTTTGTAAATGCTTTATTAACAGAAGCTAATGTTGCGGTCGTACCCGGTTCAGGTTTTGGTGTACGATCAACGATTCGTCTAAGCTATGCAACATCTTTAGAATTGCTTGAAGAAGCAGTGAGACGAATGGACAACTATGTAAAATCAAAATGGCAAGACTAATTTTTTAAAACAATAGCTTGTAAATAAGTTACTTAACTTGTTTACAAGCTGCTACAATTAGTTCTTTGTTGGAGGAACAATATGAAAAAAATAATGATTCAAGATATGCCCGAGTATATTGGCGAAACTGTAAAATTAGGTGTTTGGTTAGCAAACAAACGTTCAAGTGGAAAAATTGCCTTCTTACAATTACGTGACGGCTCTGGCTTTGTTCAAGGAGTAATTGTAAAAGAAGAAGTTGGAGAAGAATTATTTGCAACTGCAAAAGGTTTAACTCAAGAAACATCCATGTACATTACAGGTGTTGTAAAAGAAGATACTCGTTCAAGCTTTGGCTGTGAACTTGCTATTACGAATATTGAAGTAATTCATGCAGCAGTGGATTATCCGATTACACCAAAAGAGCATGGTGTAGAATTTTTAATGGATAACCGTCATCTTTGGTTGCGTTCACGTAAACAGCATGCAATTATGAAAATTCGAAACGAAATTATTCGTGCAACATATGAATTTTTCAACAATAACGGTTTTGTTAAAATTGACCCACCTATCTTAACAGGTTCGGCTCCAGAAGGAACTTCAGAACTTTTCCATACAAAGTATTTTGACGAAGATGCGTATCTTTCACAATCAGGACAACTTTATATGGAAGCAGCAGCAATGGCTTTAGGAAAAGTATTTTCTTTCGGTCCTACATTCCGTGCAGAAAAATCAAAAACTCGACGCCACTTAATTGAATTTTGGATGATCGAGCCAGAAATGGCCTTTGTAGAATTCGAAGAAAATTTAGAAGTACAAGAACAATATGTTTCATATATCGTTCAATCTGTGTTAAAAAATTGCAAAATCGAATTAGAACGTCTTGGCCGAGATACATCAAAATTAGAAAATATTCAAGCGCCATTCCCTCGTATTTCGTATGATGATGCAATTAAGTTTTTACACGAAAAAGGATTCAATGACATCGAATGGGGTGACGATTTTGGTGCACCACATGAAACAGCGATTGCTGAAAGCTTTGATAAACCTGTATTTATTACATGTTATCCAGTTGGCATTAAGCCGTTTTATATGCAGCCACATCCAGAACGTGAAGATGTCGTTTTATGTGCGGACTTAATTGCTCCAGAAGGCTACGGAGAAATTATTGGAGGCTCTGAGCGTATTCATGATTTTGATTTATTAAAACAACGACTAGCAGAGCATAACTTAGATGAGGAAGCATATGCTTGGTATTTAGATTTACGTAAGCAGGGATCTGTTCCTCACTCTGGATTCGGCTTAGGATTAGAACGTACAGTAGCATGGATTAGTGGTGCAGAACACGTTCGTGAATGTATCCCATTCCCAAGATTGTTAAATAGACTTTATCCATAAGAAGAAAAAGCGGAAGCGCGCTGCGGAGGGCCCATATCGAAAGCAATTTCCAGCTTGACTGAGAGCTGACCGCTGCAGCTAGACATTTCAAATAGTTTTAATACGTACTTATTACGAAAAAGCGTCCGTTCACAACGGGCGCTTTCCTTTAGAGATTTAATAAAACACATCAAGATTCGTTTTAGAAAGAAGGGAGTCTTAACATGAATGAAAAAAATAAACGACTCCAATTGTGGATAGAGCAGGGGAATGTATCGATTCCTCAGCTTTTTTTTCAACATTATAAGAAGTTAAATATACAAGATGATGAAGCACTACTATTGTTACATTTATTAGCGTTTCTTTCAGAAAGAAATGATTTTCCAACACCTAATGATCTCGCACAAAGACTACATTTTAACGAAAATGATATTACATTGAAGCTACAACGTCTAATGCAAAAAGGATTGTTAGAGATTACTCAAGGTGTCGATGTTCATGGTAAGCTGTATGAAAAATACTCTATTTTTCCGCTTTGGGAAAGAATAATGGATTTCATTGAAACTTCAACAATCAATGAGGAACTACAAGCTCAAAAAAATGAAGAAGGTGAAATCTTTAATCTTTTCGAACAGGAATTTGGACGACTTCTTTCACCAATGGAAATAGAAACGATTTCAATGTGGCTAGATACAGATCATCATTCACCAACTATTATTAAAGCTGCTTTGAAAGAGGCTGTTTTAGCAGGGAAAATTTCTTTCCGATATATCGACCGTATTTTATTTGAATGGAAAAAGAAAAACATCACATCGATTAAACAAGTGGAAAAGCACACAGAGCAGTTTTACAATAAAACAACTTCCGTTCAACCTCGTGGGAAACCAACAACTGAAAATACACATAAAGTTTCATTTTATAACTGGCTAGAAGAAAGGGAATAGGGGGTTTTACAGTGCTTACAAAAAAACAGTGGGAACATTGCTTAGAAGAAATGGATCGAATGTTTCCAGATGCACATTGTGAACTCGTCCATGACAACCCATTTGAGTTAACAATCGCAACATTATTATCAGCACAATGTACCGATGCACTTGTCAATAAAGTAACGAAAAATTTATTTCAAAAGTATAAAACACCAGAGGATTATTTAGCAGTTCCTTTAGAAGAATTGCAGAATGATATACGTTCCATCGGTTTATATCGAAATAAAGCAAAAAATATTCAAGCTTTATGTGAAAAATTAATTCATGATTTTCATGGTGAAATTCCACAAAGTCGTGAGCAGTTAGTTACTCTTCCAGGAGTAGGTCGTAAAACTGCTAATGTCGTTTTATCTGTTGCCTTCGATATACCTGCATTAGCTGTAGATACTCATGTAGAACGGGTGACAAAACGACTTGGTTTATGTCGTTTAAAAGATTCTGTGTTAGAAGTAGAAGAAACGATTATGAAAAAAACACCGAAAGAGAAATGGTCAAAAACACATCATCAATTAATCTTTTTCGGACGTTATCATTGCAAGGCTCAAAATCCTCAATGTCATGTTTGTCCTTTATTAGATGATTGTAGAGAAGGGCAAAAGCGCATGAAAAAGGGGTTGGTGAAAATTGATAAAGGCGAAAAATGAAGCGATACAAAAAGAAAAAGTTGAGCCTTATTTTGAGCAATGGAGTCAATTGAGCGAGCAAATTCATCATGCTCACGATCAACGAAGTGGCGAAGCTAAAAACTTAATGGAAAAAGGAATCGCTTTATTTGAACAATGCATTATCGACTGTTCTGAGGTAGAAGATCAATCAATAAAGGAAAGTGGACAGTATGAAGTAATGCCGATTAATGGCATGGAAAGATTATTATTTATTAAAGCAAGACCAGGGCAATATGCTTGCTATCGCCAATTGGATGAATTGTTTAAAGAGCTGAAAAAGCGTCTTGCTCGATTAAGAATTAAATCAAAGTAATAGCAGCTGTCTCATAAATGGGGCAGCTGCTATTCTTTTTATAAAGAAATAGTGAAAAACGTGTAAAAAATCAAACTCAAAACTCAAATAAACAAAAACTTTAAAAATTGCATCATTAAAATAAAAAAAGTGTAACTCAGAATAAACTCTGGATGGACTAACCTAATTTTATAAGACAACATAAAACACCTTCGAATAGGGCATATTGGAAAATATGTACAAAAATTATTCGGAGGTGTTTTTGGGTGGGCAAAAATGATATACATCGGAAATTAAGTGGGCAGTAGTAAAGGAAAAATTAAGTGGTAAGTTAACAACGAAACAAATCATGGAGAAGTATGATATTAAAAATAAATCACAAGTTGAGACATGGATGCGTTGGTATAAGAATAATGAGATTTATCGTTTTGATCAACCCATTGAGAAGCAATATACTTATGGACACGGACCAGAAGGACAATCGGCAGCTGATAAAATAAACCGTCAAATGATGCACCTAGAAATGGAGAACGAAATCTTAAAAAAGTTTATGGCAATCGCAAAGGAGTTGAACGTAAAGTAGTATTGCCAACTGTAGAGAGACTTAGTAAAAAGTATACGGTGACGATGATTTTGAAAGTGTTAAAAATTCCACGTTCAACGTATTATCGCTGGTTAAAAGAAGGAATTAAAGATAACTTAAGTGAAACTGAAATCCTACTGATAGAATTATGTAGACGTACAAAATATCGAAATGGGCATAGAAAAATAAAGGCCTTATTGAAAAAGGAACATCATATTGAACTAAATCGAAATACGGTACAAAGCTTGATGCAAAAACATCATCTGCAATGTCGTATTAAGCGCAAACGCAAATGGAAATCGCAAAGTGGACAAGAAGTAATTGTACCGAATAGATTGGCTCGTAATTTTATCGCAGCAAAACCGAATGAAAAATGGGTAACAGATATTACGTACATTCAATATGGTAGTACGACTCATTACTTAGCAACCATTTTGGACCTTTATAACAATGAAGTAGTAGCTTACAAGTTATATGACCATCAGCAAACGCCATTAGTAATGGACGTATTGAAAAAGGCTTTAAAAGTAAGAAATTTCCCTAAGGGTGTTATTGTACATTCAGATCAAGGCAGTGTTTATACTTCTTATGCTTATCAAAATTTTATAAAAGAAAAGGATTTAGTTGGAAGTATGTCACGACGAGGAAACTGTTGGGATAATGCGGTTATTGAATCATTCCACTCGAACTTAAAAACAGAAGAATTCCAAAATACTAAATTTAATTCACTAAGTAATGAGGAGGTAAGAAAACGAATTGATTTATCTATCAAATATTATAATGAGGTACGTATTCAAGAAAAATTAGGCTACTTAACACCTAAAGAATTTAGTCGCCAAGTAGCTTAAAACAAATAATTGGTTAACCATAGTAATGTTCGGTTAAAAAGAATTTTAAATAAGCATCGAAGAACGGCTTTACATGGAGTGGCGGGCATGATAGCCTAGTTTGGCAAAGTCAGCTCTATCAAGCTGGCGCTGTGGCTAAGGAATCATGCCCGCAGAGGCTCCATGTCAAGCCACTCGAGCATAAATAACATTATTTATAAAAAGGTGTTTTATGTTTGTCTCAAATCACTAGGGTAGTTCAGAATTACACTTTTTTAATTACCATCCGTTAGATTGTGTTGGATTTGTTGGTTCGGTAGGAGGGGTTACTTCACCATCTCCAGGGTTAAACCAATCTTCAGCGTCATTGTTATTACCGTTGCCATTACCGTTACCATTTCCGTTATTCCAATTGCCATTACCATTTCCATTGCCGTTACCGTTGTTTCCGTCTTCTCCATTGCCGAAGTCAAAATCTTCCCCGAAATCTCCATCTGGGTCTTCTACTTCTGGTACATCGACTTTATTTTCAATAAATATTGAAACAGTGGCTGCTTCACTGCGTACAGTATCTGATACAGCAGTTACAGAAAATGTATAATTTCGACCAGGTTCAATATTTGGAACGGATGTTTGTTTATTTTTTGTAGTTGCAACAACAAGAGGTTGCCCATTATCAACCTTCATAGCAACTTCATATGAAACTTTCGTATCTCCTTCAAGCTGTTGGTTAAACTCCCAAGTTAAATCAACTGATGCACCAGCTTCGTTATATGTCGCTTGTAAATTAGAAGGCGTATCTAATTCAAGCTGTTCATATTCCTCTGATACTTGAGTAGGTTCAGTACCTTTTACAAACAATTCAGTTTGTCGTAATTCTTTCGGTGTATATTCACTTGCAAGTTTCAGTGGATTAGATCCTACTTCAATGGTTGCTTCAACAACTGAACTTGGTTTTGTGAAATTAGCAGTTTCAACATTTGCTGAAATTTGAGACATAATTGTTTTAAATAAGGTTTGTGGTAAACGACGTTCATCCCATGTTGTAATTGGCTCCGAACGTTTTGAATATCCACTCCAAATTGCGATCGAGTAATTCGTTGTATATCCTGCAAACCATGAATCAGGAACACTGCTGCTAGGTAAATCATATTGCTCAAATTCATTTGCATCATAGTTCGTTGTACCAGTTTTACCTGCAATGTCTAGCCCAGACACGTTAGCTGCAGAACCTGAAGCACCTGGTTTAGTACTTAAAACATCGCGTAAAATGTCTGTAACCATATATGCCGTATAATCTTCCATAGCTACTACCGGATCAGTTTTATATGACTTTTTCGAACCATCACGATATACAATTTGTTTAATTGCGGTAGGTTCATTATAAATACCATTATTACCAAATGCAGCATAGGAAGCAGACATTTGAATCGGAGTTAATGTGATATTACCACCACCAATTGCGTCTGATTCATATATATTTTCAGCATTAATACCTAATTTTGATATGAACTGTTTCGCATTTTCTGTTCCAACTTCTTTTAACGTTTTTACTGCTGGAACGTTACGAGATTGATAAAGCGCTGCACGAACAGTCATTCTACCTAAATATTTATTGTCCCAGTTTGTAATTACTTTATCAGAACCAGTGTAAGTCATTCTTTCATCAACAATTGTTTGACCTGTAGACCATTTTAAGTTTTCAATAGCTGGGCCGTAATCTAAAAGCGGTTTAATCGTTGAACCTGGAGAACGAGTTGTTAAGTCATAGGCAAAGTTAAATCCTCGTTCTGAGCCATAGTTACGACCACCACCAATCGCACGAATTTCACCAGTTTTAGTATCAATAACTGAAACTCCTGATTGTATTGACTCTGTAGGGAAGTTTGCAGAGTTATTCATCGTTTCTTCAACAACAGTTTGTGCTTTCGGATCTAATGTTGTATAAACTTTTATACCTTCTGCTAGTGCTTCACCATCACCTTTTTCTTCAAGCTCACTTAATACAACATCTAAAAAGGCATTATATTTTGAACCGCTAATTGATTGGCGTTCTTCATCTGGAAGTAGGCGAGAAGTAACATCGATTGCTTTTGCTTCTTCTGCTTCTTTTTCAGTAATTTTTCCGTGCTGTACCATTAAGTCTAATACTAAATCTCGACGCTTTTGAGCTCTTTCTGGATTACGGTATGGATTATAGTTATTTGGACTTTGTGGAATACCAGCTAACAATGCGATTTCATCTAATTCTAATTCACTTAATTCTTTACCAAAGAACGATTTTGCAGCAGTACCGAAACCGTAAATTGTACCTGACATTAAAACTTTATTGAAATACATTTCAAAGATTTCTTCTTTTTCATAATGCTTTTCCAATTGGATCGCTAACCAAGCTTCCTGTGCTTTACGTTTTAATTTTTTATCGTTACTTAAGAATGAATTTTTTACTACTTGCTGGGTAATCGTACTAGCTCCTTGAGAACCGAATCCGTGTCGGACATTGGCAATAATCGCACTACCAAGTCGCCAAATATCGATTCCGAAATGGTCAAAGAAACGAACATCTTCAGTCGCTAAAATTGCATCAACCATCTCATCTGGAATTTCTTCGTATTCTACATATGTACGGTTTTCCGCACCGACAGTAGCGAACAGTTCGCCATTCATATCATAGAATTCTGAAGAAATCGGATCCTTTAATAATTCTTCATCTAGCTCTGGTGCTGAACTTGCATAAATTGCAAAAAGTCCTGCTCCAGAAACCAAACCTACAACTCCTATAATTAAAACCGCAATGGCAATTCTTTTTATCCAAGTCTTAAGCGGTTTTTTTTGTAACTTCTTCTGTTGTTCACGTTGACGTTTTATTTCCTCACGTGTACGTCTTTTCTCTGTCAAATTAATCTCCTCACTTTAACAAACTATCTTTCTTCCTCATTTACAATCAATTTTTCGATTGCCGATAAATAATCAATTCGTGGGGTATAGCCTGGTAGAATTTCAATAGTTTCCGTTTCAAAAATGGATAATGGGATAGACTTCCTACCACCATTTTCCATAATCGTCCAAGCATCATACAGCACTGAAAAAGGGACAACAAAATATCGATCTAATGAAGAAAAACGTACGATAGTAAATGCTATTCCTTTTTGATTCATAACTTCTTTCATATGGGTTACTTGATGCTGGTGTACATTTTTTAATGGAAAAGAAGTTTTGTTTTCGGTTTCCTTCGCTTCAAAATCTATATAATATCCATTCCATACACCATTGTAGTCAGTAGTAGATGGAGTACGGAAATATGCCTCTCGTATTACTGCTGCACTACGGGATGGATACTCTACTTTGACGATTTGTACCGGAACAGGTTTCTTATGAATAATTGCAATTTGATGATTTAAATAATAACTATTCGTTTCATTGATTTCATCTTCAAGTGTTTTTCCACGATTACTAAATGAAAAGTCTTTTTCTTTTTTTCTACTTGCTTTCTTTACTTTTGGTATTTCATTTGACCTTGGCCTATACAGTTTGCCATTTGGATAATGTATCATCAGAAACACCCTTTCTTTCTTAAATTAAGAAAGTATTAAAAATTTTTAAATGTTTAGTCCAAGCACCCAGCCCCTCGAGGTCGCGGTCTGCACCTTCCCACGTGTACAAATTTATTTTGTACCGAAAGCGAAGCGATAGTGCAAGTACACCTGTCATGTCCCGCGAGCAGTTTGTCACAGCCAAAGGGCGCTTCCGCTTTCTTAAAATGATACCCAATTCTACAAACAAGTTTAACATAAAAATATAGCGAATATTTTCTTGTTTTATCAACCAATGTCTAGTTTTGACATATAGAAAGGGATTTAACATTTTCTAATGAATTGTACAGTCATAAGGAGGAATGACAATGAACAAAATTCAAATGCTCATTTCGCAAATTGACTGCGTTGATCGTATGATAACGGCTAAAATCGAGAATGAACGTGCCATGATGAATGACCAATTTTTCTCTCAATTAGGGACTACTTATCAAAAAGTAAGCTTAGCAGAAAAGCAAGTTTATGTAAAGAATACCTGTTCCCCTTTTACTAGTGAATTAGATTAGTTTTTGGTACACTAAAGATAGATTAAAAAAGATTAAGAGGAACCAAAAATGCAACTAATCGAACAAACTAAATACTTAATTGAAGAGTGTGATGCGTCAATTAGTCGCTTTTATAAACAGCGTGAACTTGACGCAACACCTCATTTTTTTGATGAAGTAAAGCCCCACGCAGATCATATACAAACTTATTTAACAGAGTGGCAGCAAAGTGCCCTTAATTGGATAAAAGAAAATAGACCGAAATATATGCACGAAACACAAATAAACAATGCGGTTGATGCAATGAACCAATTTGTCGTGCAATCCTTTTATAAGGAAACAAGTAAAAAAAGATTCATTCAATCTGTGCAATCCGTTCATTACACATTATCTACTTTTTTAAGATATTTAGAGGAGGGCGATAATGGTGTTCAGTAAAAAACGTACGATTGATGAGTTATTGAAGGAATGGCAGTACGATGAAGAGCTAAAACAAAATATTGTCCATTGGCAAACGTTAGAAGCAAAACCTGCTCGCTATGCACCATTTCCAAAGGAGCTTCATCCTTCCATTCAAAAGGCATTAGTCGCTCGGGGTATAGAACAGCTATATACTCATCAGCGAGAAGCCTTTGATTTTGCGCAGCAGGGAAAATCCTTCACAGCTGTTACGCCAACAGCTTCAGGGAAGTCCCTTTGTTATCATTTGCCGGTTTTACAAAAAATATTAGAAGATCCATCAAGTAGAGCAATTTACTTATTTCCAACAAAAGCTTTAGCTCAGGATCAAAAAGCAGATTTAAATGAATTAATTGAGCTGATGGGGGAAGAAGTTTTAAGCTACACATACGATGGAGATACAGCTCCGGCAATCCGACAAAAAATTCGAAAAGCTGGACATGTCGTAATGACTAATCCGGATATGCTACATTCGGGAATATTGCCGCATCATACAAAATGGGTATCTCTCTTTGAAAACTTAAAATATATTGTCATTGATGAATTACATACATATAAAGGTGTGTTTGGAAGTCATGTAGCCCATGTTATTCGAAGACTTAAAAGGATTTGTGCCTTTTATGGAAGCGATCCGATTTTTATTTGTACATCGGCTACAATTAAAAACCCAAAAGAGCTAGCTGAAAATTTAACAAATTCGAAACACGAATTAATTGCGAATTCAGGTGCTCCTGTTGGTAAGAAGACGTTTCTATTTTATAACCCTCCAATAGTCCATCCAACATTCGGTGTAAGACGGAGTAGTATTTTAGAAGTACGTGATTTAGCAACTAGATTATATGAGGCTGGTATTCAATCAATTGTATTTGCAAAATCACGTGTACGAGTAGAAATGCTTGTTACATATTTAAAAAGTCTTACAAAGAATAAGATTAAAGACGAATCGATTCGCGGATATCGAGGAGGGTATTTGCCAACTGAACGTCGGGCGATTGAAAAGGGCTTAAGAAATGGCACAATACAAGTTGTGGTCAGTACAAATGCCCTAGAATTAGGTGTTGATATAGGTCAATTGCAGGCTTGTATAATGACGGGCTATCCTGGTAATATAGCGAGTGCCTGGCAACAAGCTGGTAGAGCGGGGAGAAGGCAGGATTCCGCTTTAATTATTTATGTCGCGAATTCAACAGCGCTCGATCAATACGTTGTCCAAAATCCAAATTATTTATTAGGAAGTTCACCAGAAGAGGCATTAATTAATCCGGAAAACATACTTATTTTAATGGACCATTTAAAATGTGCTGCCTTTGAATTACCATTTTCAATGACAGATCAATATGGTGAATTTGAAGTACAGCAATTATTAGAGTTTTTACAAGATGAGGGAGTATTAGTAAAAACGAGCTCCCAATGGTTTTGGATGAGCGAGCGTTTTCCAGCCCATGAAATTAGTTTGCGATCCGCTTCTCAAGAAAATGTTGTTATAATTGATCAAACGATTCCAGCAGGTACGAAAGTAATTGGGGAAATGGATACGTATAGTGCCATGACACTATTACATGAAGAGGCCATCTATCTTCATCAAGGAACCCAATACCAAGTAGAAATTCTTGATTGGGAGGAGAAAAAAGCATATGTAAGGGAAGTCGACGTAGATTATTTTACAGATGCGAATTTAGCAGTTGAATTAAAAGTACTAAACGAAGATAAAAGTGCAACTTTCAAAACGGCAACAGTAAGCTACGGTGATATTAGCATACTAGCAATCCCAACTATATTTAAAAAAATACGATTTCAAACTCATGAAAATATAGGTTCCGGTAAGATTCATATTCCACCGTTAGAAATGCATACAAATGCAACGTGGATATCCTTTAATTTACCTGAAAATTGGTCCGAGGAAATGTTAACAGATGCTTTAACAGGGGCTGCTTATGCAATCAGTTCGTTCATTCCTTTGTACTTACAATGTGATCGCAGCGATTTATCAGTGGTGCCACAAGTAAAATCTGTTCATAATGACAAACCAACTTTATTTATTTATGACAGTTATCCAGGTGGAATCGGTTTAAGTGAAAGAGTGTACGATATTATAGTGCCAATTCTTGAAGAGACAATTAAACATGTTCGAAACTGTCCATGCCAAACAGGATGTCCTTCATGTATTGGCGCGCAAGATAGTTTAAATGAAAGTAAAAGTAAGGTTTTAAAAGTTTTATCGATACTATTAAGTGAGATAACGTGATCCTATGTCGTATGAAAATAAAATGATGCAGTTAAAACAAATGCTTGGGAAAAAGAAGGAAGTAGTGAAGGAAAAACCTGTCTTTCAAAAACCAGATAAACCAACCTATATTGCAAAATGGCAAGAGGCAGGATTAACTGTAGTGGAAAATGATTTTGGTGTGTTATTTAAACGGCAGGTCGAGTACCCGCTCCATTATAAACATGGTCATTATGAGTTAAGCTTATTTTTTGATGCACTTGAAAAATGGCAATTGACTGAAATGGAACATCCTTATTTAATCGATGTAGATGAAGACGTACTTTTCTTTGATACAGAAACAACTGGTTTAAAAGGTGTCGGAACAAATATATTTTTACTTGGACTATTAGAACCAACCGAAAATAGCTTTATTTTAAATCAATATGTGTTAGCTGATCCAGCTAATGAAGCAGCTTTATTATTTGAATCAAAGTTTTGGCAGCAGTCAAAAACCATTGTCTCCTACAACGGAAAAAGTTTTGATTGGCCTCAGCTTGAAACGAGATGGACTTTAAATCAACAATTCTTACCAAAACTAAAAGTTCCAAAACAAATTGACTTGTTACATAGCACAAAGCGAATATGGAAAAATAATTTGGAAAGAATGAAATTAACACAAGTAGAAGAAGAGAAGTTAGGTTTTAAACGAAATGGAGATATTCCAGGATTTTTAGCTCCTATTATATATACAGATGCAGTTAAAAGCGGAGATGCCAATAACTTGATGAAGGTACTCTATCATAATGAATGGGATTTATTATCCCTTGTCACACTCTATATCCATTCTACAAATCTATTACTTGAAAATGATTTAGAGGAAGCTGCTACAACCTATACAAACATCGGGAAATGGTATGGGGACTTAAAACATCAGCAGCAAAGTGAGCAAATTTTAATCAACGTTACAAATGAATTTAACGACGAAGAAGCTGGCCTTGCCTATTATTATTTAGCATTTCAGCAAAAACGAAATAAACAATATGAAGAGGCAGAACGATCATTTGAAAAAGCTTTAAAAGTTGTAACATCAAGAGAAAAACTTAAAGTTTTAGAACAACTTGCAATTTTAAATGAGCATCAATTTAAACGATATGAAGATGCATTAGTTTACGCTGAAGAAGGATTGCGTCTTATTCGTACAAGTCCTTTATTAAAAAAAGAGCAACAAATGAAACAACTTGAACAATGGAAAAAAAGATATAGAAGGATTGAAAAGAAACTAGGGAAATGATTAGTAATTTCCTGAAAATTTAAAAATAATTTCCCGGGTAAGCGCATTTTTTGACATTTAAATAGAAATGTGATTAAAATAATCACATTTTGCAAAAATATGTCGCTATCAAAGTTCCTTTCAATCCCTTTTATATCACTTATATGCTATAATCGAGATATGTACGTATCGGATGGAAGGGCGATGTGAATGGAAATTAAATTAAATTCAAAAATTATATTGGAGAAAGAATTTAAAAAGTCAGTAAAAGGTTATAGTATCGATCAAGTAGACCAATTTTTAGATCAAATTATGGAAGATTATGACGCATTTGAAAAAGTTGTTGAAGAATTGCGTGCTGAAAATAAACGTCTTAAAGAAGAATTAGAAAATACAGCAGTTAGAAGACCGCAAGTACAACAACCAGCAGGAAATACGAATTTTGATATATTAAAACGTCTATCAAATCTAGAAAAGCATGTATTTGGTAGCAAACTATACGAATAATCTCTTAAAGGATATTGTATTTATCCGTTTTTTTTAGTATAATACTTTTATCATAGTCAAATTCGAGTAATCGCTGCAACTCATTACGAAGTTGTAGAGGAAAGTCCATGCTCACACGGCTCTGAGATGACCGTAGTGTTCGTGCTTACTGAAAAAATAAGGTAAGGCAAGCATAAGCTTGACGGCGGAAGGAAAACCTAAGTCTTTTGATATGGTTGACACTTCCTGAAAGTGCCACAGTGACGTAGCTTCATTGGAAACAGTGAAGGTGGAACGAGGTAAACCCCACGAGTGAGAAACCCAAATTATGGTAGGGGCACTCTCCTGAAGGAACTGAACGGATGGAGGGACGAAAGATTTCTTTCGTAGATAGATGATTACTACCCGGTTCGTACGAGGTTTTTTAGCCGCTTGAGTACTCGGGAACAAAACATGGCTTATGAATTTCTATGATTTTAAATTTTATTAAGTGATTGCCTCTTTCGGTTAGAGGGAATATAACGATAAAATGTATTAAGAAATGTTCATTCGATTGGATGGACGTTTAAAGCTACGTAACCAATAAGAGCGTTATGCTGATATTGATAGGCTCTCCATCAATTTGGAGAGCCTTTCTTTTAGAGATAGGGAGAGTTTAGATGAGGGAAGTAAACAATGAGATAACTAAGGAAAATAGTTATTATCCAGATCATGTTGTGATGAAAATTTTTGAAAATGTATCTGAAGGTATTATGGTAACAGATGTAGATAAAAAAATTTTAGTCGTAAATCCCGCATTTGAAATTGTGACCGGCTATAAAAGTGATGAGGTAGTTGGCAAAAAACCTACAATATTGCAATCAGGTGTTCATGAACGATCATTTTATAATGATATGTGGAAATGTATTTATGAACATGGCGTATGGCAAGGAGAAATATGGAACCGTCGTAAAACGGGCGATATTTATCCGGAGTGGCTAACGATTGTGCAAATAAAAGATAATTATGGAAACGTTACTAACTATTGTGGTATTTTTACTGACTTATCTGAAAGAAAAATAGTCGAAAGTGAACTAGAAAAACGTGCTTTAACTGATTCGTTAACTGAAGTAAATAATCGATTTGCTTATTTAAAAAAGATGAATTCACTTTTGGAGTCCTCGAGTATTATATCAAATCAGGTTCAACACGCTGTATTCTTTTTAGATTTAGATCGATTTAAACAAGTAAATGATACACTTGGCCATACAACGGGTGATTTACTATTAGTTGAAATTGCACAGCGTATAAGAGATTTATTAGAACCTAAAGATATACTTGCAAGATATGGTGGAGATGAATTTGTTATTACATTAACGAATATAAACCATCCTAGAGAAGCGGCCAAATTTGCCGAAAAAGTCATCCGTGAGATTGAAAAGCCCGTTTTAATAAATAATCAAGAAATCTTTGTTTCAACAAGTATAGGAATAAGCATTTATCCGCATGATGGGGATACAACAGAAGAGCTTGTTAATCGAGCTGATAAAGCAATGTATTTTTCTAAACAAAATGGACGTAATGGTTTCTCATTTTATTTCGAAGACTTGAATATTGATACAAGGCGTGTAATCGTTCTTGATTCAGAATTAAGAAAAGCGATTGAAAATCATGATTTCACGTTATATTATCAACCAAAAGTTAATATTGAATTAAATAAAGTTGTAGGATTAGAAGCGTTAGTACGATGGAACAATGAAAAATTAGGTTTCGTTTCGCCAGGAGAATTTATTCCATATGCAGAAGAAACAGGGCTTATTATTCCAATTAGTGAAATCATTTTGGAAAAAGCTTGTGAAGATTTGGCTAAACTAAGACTAGCTGGCTATTCGAAATTATCCATTGCCATCAATATTTCGAGCATCCACTTCCAACAACAAAACTTTTTAGACTCAATCCAAAAAATATTGGAAAAAAATAATACATCTGCACAAAACTTTGAGATTGAAGTTACTGAAAGAACGGTAATGAATAGTGATGAAGATACGATTCGAAAACTAGTTCGTCTTAAGCAATTAGGATTTAAGCTTTCGATTGATGACTTCGGAACTGGCTACTCATCTTTAAGTTATTTAGTTAGATTTCCGCTTGACTATTTAAAAATAGACCGTAGCTTTATACAACATATTGTAACATTAGATGATAAACAGGCTGTTGTAGATGCGATTATTCAAATGGCACACCGATTAAACATGCAAGTAATAGCAGAGGGCGTTGAAAGTGTTCAACAACTGAACCTATTACAAGAAATGGGTTGTGATTATATTCAAGGATACTATTATAGTAAACCGGTCCCAATGGAGGGATTAATTGAATTTTTACAACTATGGGAATATGAACACCAAGGAGAAATTGAGTAATGACAAAATTTCAATTAGTAGCAACTGCTGCAATGGGTCTAGAATCAATTGTTGCAGAAGAAGTACAAGGATTAGGATACGAAACGCGAGTAGAAAATGGAAAAGTATATTTTGAAGGTGATGAGACGGCGATTGCAAGATGTAATCTATGGTTGCGTGTTGCAGATCGAGTAAAAATCGTCGTAGCAGAATTCCCAGCACATACTTTCGATGAGTTATTTGAGAGCACGAAAGCAATTGAATGGGAAAAATATTTACCTGTTGACGCAGCATTCCCTGTCTCAGGAAAATCGGTCAAATCTAAATTGTTCAGTGTTCCCGATTGTCAAGCAATCGTTAAAAAGGCAATTGTAGAACGTATGAAATTTCATTATAAACGTTTAGGGTTTTTAGACGAATCAGGTGCAACATATAAAATTGAAATTTCGATTTTAAAGGATGTTGCAACATTAACGATTGATACATCAGGAGCTGGATTACATAAACGAGGTTACAGACAATCACAAGGGGAAGCTCCATTGAAAGAAACATTAGCAGCAGCTTTAGTAAAAATTTCAAAATGGAGTCCGAGTAGACCATTTGTAGATCTATTTTGTGGTTCGGGTACAATTCCACTAGAAGCTGCAATGATTGGACAAAATATCGCACCTGGATATAATCGTGATTTTATTTCAGAACAATGGAATTGGATGTCTTCAAAAATTTGGGATGATGCTCGTAATGAAGCAGACGATTTAGCTAATTATGATCAACCTCTAGAAATTATCGGTTCAGATATTGACCATCGTATGATAACAATAGCGCAAAGCAATGCATTAGAAGCTGGGTTTGCAGATTTGATTACGTTTAAACAAATGCAAGCTTCAGACTTTACAACAAAGCTTATGGATGGCGTTATTATTTCAAATCCACCATATGGAGAACGTATCGGTGAAAAAGAAGCAATCGAACAAGTCATCCGTGAATTGGGAGCAGTTATGAAGCAATATCCAACTTGGTCTGTATATTTGCTTTCTTCGATGGAAAACCTTGAAGCATTGTATGGAAAACAAGCAACAAAAAAACGCAAATTATTTAACGGATTTATTCGCACTGACCTTTATCAATTTTGGGGTCAAAAATCGTAACTAGTAAATAGTTACTGAACTGAATACAATACTTTAAACGGAAGGATGAAACATTCCTTCCGTTTCGAATGTCTAAAATAGACATGTTGAATTGAAGGAGTTAAAAATAATGAGACAGTCTTTACCATTTGAATTATCGAAAGATCGCTCTTTTTTTGAATCCTTTGGCGATTGGCTGGGCGATGTATTATATGATGAATTGCCAGAAAAAGGATTTGAATGTCGTGACGAACAAATTTTCATGGCATACCAAATCGAACAGGCATTAAAGGAAAAAAATGTACTATTTGCTGAAGCAGGTGTTGGAACAGGGAAAACAATCGCCTACTTATTACCTGCAATATCCTATGCACGCTATACAGGTAGACCAGCATTAGTAGCGTGTGCAGATGAAACGTTAATTGACCAACTCGTTAAAGAGGGCGGCGACATTTATAAACTAACAGAGCATCTTGGATTAACAATTGATGTTCGATTAGCAAAATCACGAAATCAATATTTATGTCTAAAACGTTTTGAAGAAGCAGAAAAAGTGGTAACAGAAGAATGGATTGATGATATCGCAATGACGATTCCAGACAGTGTGTACAGTCAAGGGTCAATGTTGACAGTTAATCCATATGGTGTACGAAGTGATTATCCTACAGTAAGTGATGAGGATTGGCAAAAAGTTAATTTTAATGCAATTATGCAATGTTCTGTTTGTGATATGCGCAACCGTTGTGGGTTAACATTACATCGTTCCCATTATCGACAATCTTCGGATTTAATTATTTGTTCTCAAGATTTTTTAATGGAGCATTTAGCAACAAAGGAATCACGAGAACGAGAAGGTCAATTGCCTTTATTACCAGAAGTTTCAATGATTGTTTTAGATGAAGGACATCTTCTAGAATATGCAGCACAAAAAGCAATGACTGTTAAAGTACAAAGCCATACAATTGTGAATTTGTTAGAACGCCTTATGGTTGATGGAGTTCGTGAAAGAACTTTGTATGCAATGGAAAAATTACAAGACGATCATGAATTATTTTTTGATCAGCTTCGAGATGATGTTGTCCCTTCTGAAGAAGACCGAAAAACAATCCAAAAATCACAGCGTCTGTTAGCATTAGGAAAACAATTAATTAAAGATGTTGAGCAACTACTGGAAGATTTTGTATTTGAATCTGAATTGTATATGATTCCTGAATACGAACTAAACATGGCTGAAGAGTTTTTAGAACAATATGAATCGGCTATTCGGATTTTTGTTGCTCAAGGTGATGCGGTAGATTGGTTAGAAGAAACAGATGGGGAAGAAACGTTAGTTATTATGCCAAGACTTATAACTGATGTGCTTGAAGAAAAATTATTCTCAAAGAAAATACCAATTGTGTTCTCTTCTGCTACATTATCTGTTAATAAAGACTTTTCATATATCGCCTATAGTTTAGGTATTAAAAAATATCAGTCCTTTAGTGTACCTTCACCATTTGATTATGATGAAGTAATGAAAATTTACTTACATGAAGTAGAACAAAAACAAAAAGTGGCGAAAGTAGAGCAACTGTTAAAAGATGGCCAGAAGACGTTAATTTTATTTAAATCTAAACAAGCAATGCTTTCATTTAAATCGAATTTATCAATGATGGCGCGGTTAACAGTCGCTTTTGAAGGAGACCGTGAATTATCGGCAATTATTCGTGATTTCCAAGAGGGTACTGTTAAAACGTTATGTTCGTATCATTTATGGGAAGGGTTAGATTTACCAGAAGAAGCATTAACACGTGTGATTATTTTCGACTTACCATTCCCACCACATGATCCATTATTTGATGCAAAACGAGCTTTTGCTGAAAATTCATTTGAAGAAGTGGAATTACCGTTTATGCAACTACGATTGCAGCAAGGGATGGGTCGACTAATTCGTACTTCGAATGATTATGGTGATATCCATATTCTACTAAATGAAGAAGAGAAAAAACTTATTCCAGAATTTATTGATATCCTACCTGTACAACCTAAATAACTTAAAAGCAAAAGGTCAAATATAGGGGACCTTTTGCTTTTTTATATCCTTTCAAACAATTTCTATATTTCTATTTTAATAGTTTTAATAATAAGGAGAGGAAGTTGACAAACTCAATTTAAAGTTGTATTTAAAAAGAATGTTTTAAGGGGAATAAAATCATTGAATAATGATTTTAAATATTTTAAAATTGTTTTCATGTGGAGAAAGTGAAAACCCCTCCCAAAGTTGGAAGGGGATGCTTATAAATTTTAAGGTTGTTGACTAGATATTAGATGTACTTGCTACGCTTTTCTTGATGTCTAGCTACGGGGGCTAGCTATACCACAAGGTCGTCCACGGGTAGCGAAAGTACCTCGCTTATCGCAACTAAGGAACGTACTACGCTTTTCTTGTTACCAGAATTTGTAGCCTACTGATCCAAGTGGTGAGTTGTTAATAATGTCTATAATTGGAACAGTGTAAGCAATTAAAATTAATGCTACTAAAATTACGCCCCAAACTTTGAAGTTTTCTAGAATAGCAGGGGATTTACCTGCGCCTTCTGCAACTTCACCAACAGGGAATTCTTCTTCTCCTTTTGGTGCAAACCAAAGTAAATTTACGACAACGCCGATGATAAGAAGAATTGTAATGAATAGAATTGTACCGCCAACTGCTTGAGCAATTTGGTAAGAAATCCATTCAGTAGCTTGTTCTGAACCACCGTAAGTAGAATACTCGGAACGACGAGGTGCTCCTAGTAAACCAGCAATATGCATTGCACCAGACATGATGAACATACCGACAGCCCACATAATACCTGTAATATTTGCTAAAGTATTTAATTGAGGTGTTAGCTTACGTCCAGTTAAATGTGGAATTAACCAGAAGGCTGCACCAAAGTAAGTTAAAACAACTGCTGTTGCAACTGTTAAATGGAAGTGACCAGTTACCCAAATCGTATTATGAATTAATTCATTCATTTGATAAGATGCATTGACAATACCGCCAGCACCACCAGGGATGAATGCAACCATACCGATAAATGGAACTAGGAAACGGCAATCTTTCCAAGGTAATTGTTTAAACCAACCCATAACACCTTTGCCACCAAGTTCGCGTCCGCGTAATTCAAATGTTGCGAACATTGAGAAGGCAGTCATTAATGATGGAACAACAACAAAGAATGTTAAAACAGTTTGTAAGAATTTCCAAAATCCGTCGATACCAGGTTCAGTAAATTGATGGTGAATACCAACTGGAACAGAAAGGATTAAGAATAACATAAACGATAAACGAGATAATGCATCTGAGAAAATTTTACCGCCAATTACTTTCGGAATTACAACATACCAAATCATATATGCAGGTAATAACCAGAAATATACAAGTGCATGACCGAAATACCAGAATAAAGTACGAGTTAATAATACATCAATACGTTCAATTAAACCTAAAGACCAAGGAAGTAGTTGGAATAATACTTCAGTTGCAACACCTAAAGTTGCTACAAACCACATTAAATTGTTTACTATAGCCATAAAAGTTAATAGTGGTGAAGTTTGACCTTTATTTTCTTTACGCCATTGTGCATAACGCATTGCTTGTGCTAAACATTCAATCCAAGATCCAACAACAACTAGAGTTAAACCTAAATAGAAAATCCAGTGTGCTTTAAGTGGGGCATAGAATGTATAAAGTACTGTTGCTTCATTTAATAAAACCATAGTAGCAGCTGCGATTGTACCAATAGTCATTAACCAGAAACCAATCCAACCTAAATTGCGTTGAGTATTAGAAAGGGCACCTGCTGTACGACTAACTGCTGCGAATTGGAATCCCATAATAAAGAAAGTAGTTAATATAAGACCTAATAATACGCCATGTA
Source organism: Bacillota bacterium (assembly GCA_023405135.1). Classification (GTDB taxonomy): domain Bacteria; phylum Bacillota; class Bacilli; order Bacillales_A; family Planococcaceae; genus Ureibacillus. The sequence continues at coordinate 38,121 of JAEXYZ010000042.1, forward strand.
CTGTCAATACTTGATAATAACCGATTCCAAATGGAAGTTTAAATTGTCCTGAACGAACAAATACTTGAAGTAAACCTGCTAAACCTCCGACTAAAAGAGCTGTAAATGCTACATAAATATGGGCTAATGAAAGTTTTGCATCTTTTTTATCAACTTTCACTATATTATTTTTAGTGTTTGATTTATTTGAATTATTTGTTTGATTTATTTGGACTTCTTTATTAGTGACTGCTGTTGTCATGAGAGTCCACCACCTTTAATGTAGAATACATCATTGCGTGACCAGTACCGCAATATTCATTACATACGATTGTATATTCGCCAGCTTTATCAACCGTAGCAATTTTTTCTGAAACATAACCAGGTTCTAACATCATATTAATATTAGTACCTGCAACCTCAAAACCGTGAACGACGTCTTTAGTTGTAGCAACGAATCTTACTTTTGATCCGACAGGTATTTCAATTTCCATTGGATTATAATTAAATGCCGAAGCAACTAATACAACTTCATAATCCCAGTCTTTTCCTTCAACTTTATGAACGCCTGGGTTATCGAATGGAGCAATTTCATCTACCTTTTCATAGTTAATTGTCCATTTCGAATTATTTGGATGCGTGCCTGCGTGAAAGGCACTTACACCAATAATAATAAGGAATGCAATCAGTGTACCTGTACCGAATACAAGCCACCATTTCTCATACTTGTGTATGTGCATTGTAGAGTTCCCTCCTATAATAAATATTCGACTTACTTTTAAAAACGATCAATGAATAAATTGAAGCAAAGAGCCCAAACGACGATAATGACAATTCCGATTCCAAAGGTAGCATAAAGTGTACCTTTTAAATTGTCATCGGATTTTTTTTGGTTTGCCATGTCTCTCCCTCCTAAACGATAAAAATATTTATTTTACGAACCCATCATATAAGAAAAAGAGGGAGCAAGATGTGATAAAAATCACACTTCGACAATTCAAATGTGAAATTAATGTGAAAGCTATTATTTCCTGCATGAAACGACAAATAGTAGCCGTCCCAAAAAATCATTTGGGAACGGCTCTTGTATCAGACACTTTGCTTTCATTACAGATAAATTTCAGCGAGGATACGAAGGACTATAGAAGAAATATTTTTAAGCAAACAGTTACAATAAAAGAGAATAGGCTGTCCCGAAATTTTCAGTTTCGAGACAGCCTATTTTCAATCGGGTGTTAACGTACAAAGTATGAAAGATATCGCTAATTGGGGCTGTTCAAAAGAACTCTTCTGAACAGACTCTAAATAGAAGTTTCTATTATTATATTATTAGTCTTCATCAATAGTAAATAGAATCGTAAGAAGACCGACTCCTTCAATAAATGTAGGAAGTTTAAACGCTTTTTCAAAACCAAGTAGTTTTGTGTTTCCGACTAATACGGTAGGAGGGGTAATGTCTACATTAAAGGATTGTTCTCCAACATATGTACATAAATTACCAGCAAACATGTTACCTAATTCCCCTGTAAAAGATTCCAACATTTCGCCTTCAAGCGGCATACCGAACATTTTTTCTCCGATTGCACTAAAGGTTGAAGTAGCACTATCAATGATTACTCTTCCTTTAATATCCCCTAATAACCCGATTAAAACTCCTATCTCTTTTTGTATGTATGGCTCAGAAAGTATAGTAGGAGACTGTATATCCAATTCCATAGGAAGGATGGTTTTTAAAGAATGAACGGAACTGTTCAAAATAGTTTGTATATGTTTCGAATTATTCAATAGCATACACCCTTTTTTCGACTTTTTTCCATCTTACCATTAATTTAGCATAATAGACATCAAAAAAATTGATTTGGATTGACTTCACCTTGAATTTTTTAATATAATAAAGTTAGATGAAAATGATTCTCATTAATAATAGGAGCGTGAATTAGATGGTTTATATGTTTGTAGGTGCAACAATTCTTATTTATACAGGCATTGGCACATATATATTTAAGAACACAATAAAATCATAAACTCGCAATTCAATTTCCTGATCTTTCACATACCTCTATTAACACTTCTTTTTTCTAAAACTTTTCCCAAATATTAATAAATGAAAAAAATCCTCTAAATTTCATATTTTTTAGCCGATTTTGTTGATAAATCATGGTAGTATATAATATATAATTGTGACAAAAATGAGGCAGAGGGGTATTTATTTACATGAATTCTTTTGATGAAAAACTACAGCAATTACTGCAGCAATCTGCTGTTCAATACATAATTTACAAAAAAAATGAAGATACAGAACGAATGGAGAAACTGGATCTATTTGCTCGTAAACTGTTGCAAAAAGAATATGTTATCGGCTTTGCAGGGCACTTTTCTGCAGGTAAATCAAGTATGATCAATGCATTGTCAGGAGAGGACATTCTTGCGGCAAGCCCAATTCCAACAAGTGCAAACATTGTAAAGGTTCATAAATCAGATGAGGATTACGCTATCGTCTACATGCACGATGCTAAACCTGTTAAGTTTGAAGCAGGATATGATTTTAAAACCGTAAAGGAATTAAGTAAAAATGGCCAGCTCGTTTCACAAATTGAAATCGGTCATAAAGGGTCATCTCTACCAAAAGGAGTAACGGTAATGGATACTCCAGGAGTAGACTCTACTGATGATGCTCATGCAATGTCTACAGAATCTGCATTACACCTTGCAGATATTGTTTTTTATACGATGGATTACAATCATGTTCAATCTGAATTAAACTTCCAATTTACAAAACAATTAATGAAATACAATCCAAACGTTTACTTGATTGTTAACCAAATCGATAAACATAAAGAGCAAGAACTATCTTTTCAGGAGTTTAAACAATCTGTTCACCAATCCTTTGCGGCATGGGGTGTTGAACCAAAAGGAATTTTCTTTACTTCTTTAAGAGACTTTGATCATCCAAATAATGATTTTCAAACAGTTAAAAAAATTGTAATGGACTCCATGAATGATTGGGAAGATCAGCTTATTAAAACTGCCGAAAGTACATTGAAAAAACTTCAAAGCGAACATTTAAAGTATTTAGAGCAAGAGAAGCAAGACGCTTTTGTCGAATTTGAAGAAGTTTTAACAGCTGAGGAATGGGAAAATCATCAGGATATTCTTGAACAGTATGAGAAGCTAAAACTTCAAACAGATTTATTTTCAATTGATAATTGGATTGAGACGTTTAAAGACAAACGTAAAAATTTATTAGACAATGCCGCACTAATCCCAGCAGACTTCCGAGAAAAATTACGTTCTTATCTTGAAAGTAAACAGCAAGGCTTTAAAGTAGGTGGACTATTCACTGCGAAAAAGAAAACAGAAGAAGAAAAAAATCTGCGTAAAGAAGAAGTATATGAGCAATATAAAACGATTTTACAATCTCAAATTATTGGTCATATGAAAAACTTAATGAAACAATCATTGCGAGATGTTGGCGCATTAACTGATGAGCGTGCCGCAAAAATTGATGCAATGTCATTTAACGTACCTTTCTCAGTCATCGAGGATCAAGTAAAATCCGATGCCCTTGTAACAGGTGACGCAGTACTCAACTTTGCGAATCGAGTTGCTGAAGCTACAAAACGCTTCTTTATTGAGGCAACGGATGAGTGGAAGGATCAACAAATAGATGTTTTAAATAATGCAGCTAGCCAATTATCCGCTCCAGTAACAGAAAAATTAAATCGTATGTCAGCTAAAGTAAAGGCAATTCAAACGATTCTTAAATTAGATGAAAGCAAACAATTTTCGGAAAAAGAAATTACGTTAACATCAAAGGAAACGCGAAGTGAAGCAAAATCCCAAGAAAATTTATGGGAAGCGAGCTTTGAACAATCGTTAAAAGAAGTTCGTCCGTTTGATCCGTCTATGATTATTAAACAAGAAACGAAAAATGAAAATGAGTTCCTTGAAAAAGAGAAACAATCGTTAACCTTTGATGGAAAAGGCGAGGATGTTATTCAATCGGCATTAAGAACAGCAAATGCTGTGAAAAAAATCGATGGTTTTGAAGAAGTTGCAAGCTTCTTAATGAAAAAAGTAGAGCGACTTAAACAAAAGGATTTTACAATTGCTTTATTCGGTGCATTTAGTGCAGGTAAATCTAGTTTTTCAAATGCTTTAATGGGATCAAAGGTTTTACCGGTTTCACCAAATCCAACGACTGCTGCCATTAATAAAATTCGACCAGTAACAGATGAACATCCACATGAAACAGCTGATGTTCATTTAAAAACAGCACAGCAACTATTGGAGGATATCCAAGGTTCATATCAAGCAATTGGGTTAACAGTTAAGTCTTTAGATGAAGCTTTTGAAAGAGCAGAAGAAGGTTTAAAGGTTCAATTAACTGATGAACGATTAAATGTTCATAAATCATTTATTCGCGCCTTTGCACAAGGATTTAAAGCTTATGAATCTCAACTAGGTCAAACAATTCGCGTTAACCGTACAGAATTTGAACGTTTTGTTGCAGAAGAAAATCGCTCTTGCTTCGTAGACAATATCGACTTTTACTATGACAGTCCATTAACGAGAATGGGTGTTACACTAGTTGACACTCCAGGGGCAGATTCAATTAATGCTCGTCATACAGGTGTAGCATTTGATTATATTCGTAATGCAGATGCCATTTTATTTATTACGTATTATAATCATGCCTTCGCAAAAGCAGATCGTGAATTTTTAATTCAATTAGGTCGTGTGAAGGATGCCTTCGAGTTAGATAAAATGTTCTTTATTGTGAATGCAATCGACCTTGCTTCAACAGAAGAAGAGGAAGAAGAAGTGAAAAGCTATGTTCGAAATGAATTACAACGTTTCGGCATTCGCTTCCCAAGACTTTATGGCGTATCAAGTTTATTTGCTCTGCGTGAAAAAGAGGAAATTAAAGATTATCAATCGGGGATGCATGAATTTGAACAATCGTTCCATCATTTCTTAAATGAGGAATTGGCGTCCATCGCTATTCAGGCACTTCATGAGGAAGTAGAAAAAACACATCAACGATTCTCAGATTTAATCGCACAAACGGAGCAAAACTTAAAACGGAAAGATGAGCGTTTAGCAGAGCTGAAACAATTAGAGGATCATTTACAACGGAAATATACGACGACTTCAACAAGTATACTTGAAAGTGACGTTAAGCAGGAATTAGATGAACTACTTTATTACTTAATGCAGCGTGTATATTACCGTTACCCAGATTTCTTTAGAGAAGGGTATAATCCATCTACTTTTGCATCAATGCCAGCTCAGAGTGCACTTGTACAAGCATTGAAAGAAACACTAGATGCATTGAAGTTTGACTTTGCACAAGAATTACGTGTAACGAACTTCCGATTAACGCAATTTATCCAAAAGAAAATGATTGAACGATTTAAAGATGAAGTTCGATCATTAAAAGAATTAAATAATAGTTTTTCATTTCTAGCATATGAGCCAGATGAACCAAACTTACTTGATTTCACTGGTCCATTTGATGATTTTATGAAATACGCTTCTGTAAAGTCGTATTTTAAAAATACGAAAGCATTTTTCGAGAAAAACGAAAAGGAACAATTAAAAAGTGCCCTTGAAGAACTAACAAAGCCAGATGCACAAAATTATGTGGATAAACAAAAAGAAGAATTATTTAATTGGGCAATCAATTTCATTCAAAATGAAGCTGAAAATTTAAATGAACATTTATTCGAGCAAGCAATGAATCAGATTGAAACAGAAAGACTTTTACTTCAAGAAGAGGATCGATTGGCAACATGGAAATCAATCTATTCAGATTTGCAAAAAACGGAGGTATAAAAAATGGCTAAAGTTTTTATTGATGCAAAGGAAGTAAAAGAAGGAAGATTTATTGATGCGCGGTTTAATCTGAAGGAAAAGAATTGGGCACAGCTTGAATATGACAGAGACCATATTCAAGGGGCACTTTATTGGGATTTAGAACGCGATTTATCGGATTTATCAAAATCTGATGGTCGCCACCCACTCCCTTCAAAGGACAAATTACAACAATTGTTTGAACACTCTGGCTTACAATTAGAGGATACGATTTATATTTATGATCAAGGAGCAGCACCTTTTGCTTCCCGGGCATGGTGGATGCTAAAATATGCAAACTTCCCAAATGTATATATCGTAAATGGTGGATATAACGCTCTAAAAGAAGCAGGCTTTGCTATTTCAACTGAAGTTCCAACAGTTGCTCCTACTAAATTAGAAATCAATTGGAACGATTCCATTTATGCTTCACGGGAAGACGTGAAAAATATTGTAGATAAAAAAGAGAGCGCAACAATATTAGATGCCCGTGCTGCTGAAAGATATCGTGGAGAAAATGAGCCAATTGATCGTATTGCAGGACATATTCCTACTGCGAAAAACTTTGACTGGGAGCAGTTAATTGAAGGAACTTCCTTACAACCAAATGAAAAATTGAAACAAAAGGTAAGTAAGGATGAAGAGATTGTTGTTTACTGTGGATCAGGAGTAACAGCATCTACTTTATATTCAGTGCTTGAAGAAGCCGGCTATGAAAAATTACGATTATATGTTGGTAGTTTCAGTGATTGGATTAATCATTATGATGTGGAGACTGGGGAGAATTTATAGTATTTTAAATAAAAACGAATTGATAAACTAAAAAAGTGAAAATGAACTATTTTGTATTACGTCGGCTAAATATCTGATTGATTATTTAGTCGATTTTTTTTATTTCGTAGGTCGTAAAAAAGTCACCCCCTTCTTTTGTCTAACCTTAACAATATTGATAAAGCAAATAGTGATTGGTATTATTTAACATAAATTGCTATCTGTATTTTCAAGGTGGCGAAAATGTTATTTCTAAGGAGGATGAAAAGATGTACGTTAAGAAACCTAAAATAAAGAAAAATATGTTTGATAATTTAAAAAACTGGGAAGATCCGAATGAATTAACTAAAGATAATAGAGGAATTAGTGGTATAAGTTATAAGGATAAGTAAAGAATTATTGAATGTTATAACAATGGGTATTAAATTAAATTTTTACAAAAAAGACTATTTTTTATGTAACCTTTCTAAAGCTTTCTCGACTAATTAAACGAAAAGCTTTGAAAGGAGAGAAAGATATGAAGAAGGCGATTCCGATACTTCTTTCTTCAGTAATGGTAAGTGGTTTGATGCTTTCGCCAGCTGTCTATGCTGCAGAAGTAGACAACACAACAATTGAAGATAAAGAAGTACAAAATGAAAACTTTTATTCCGTTGCAGGGAAAATTACAAAAATAACTGAGGAATCAAATGGAAATTACTTTGCATCTGTTGAAAAGGGTGATCAGCAATTTGGTTTTTACTTCAATGACAAAGTAAAAGTATTTGATAACACTGGCAAAGAAGTTGAACTAAAGGAAGGTATGGAAATTACTGCTTATAATAATGCTCATCAAGCGATGATTATGATTTACCCACCTCGTTATTCACCTGATGTAGTAATTGTTCAAACAGAACAGCCTGGTACAGTTGAATTACAGCAGTTTGATGAAAATCTTCTAAACAAAAAGAACGATTTAAAAATCTCTGTTAATGATCAAACTATTATTGAAAATTTAGCTGGGGTAAAAAAATCATCTACAGATATTATTAATAAAGATGTTTTAATCTTTTACGAAGTGGTTTTAGAAAGTTATCCAGCTCAAACTGGACCGAAAAAAATTATTATTTTAAACAAATATTCTCCTGAAATTGAAAAGGCAATCGCAATTGCAGAAAAAGATTTTTATGAAGTAGATGGAGAAAAAATGATTCCACTACGTTTAATTGCAGAACAACTAGGTTTTAAAGTAGAATCGACAGGCAACGGTGCGATTATTTCAAAAGGTGCTTTATCATTTACGATTACTAGAGGATCAACAACTTATGGCTACAACAAAGCTTTAAGATATTTCCAACAGGCTCCAGCTTTATTAGAGGAAAATAAAACGTACGTACCATATGAATTGTTAGAAACGATAATTGACATAACTACAGAATAAAATAATAGGCTACCAACCAAAATGACTACATACAATCTTAATTGTATGTAGTTTTTTATTTTTCTAAAATAATGAAAACAACTTCAAAATTGAGACTTTAAGGAAAACAGAAGTGTGTGAAATTATGCACAATTAACAATATTTTTACTTAAAGTAAAAAATATTTAATAATTTTAGAAAATTTTATTATTTAATATTGACTTTATCTAAATAAAGCAATATTATACAAAAATATAAGAAATTTCAGAATTTTTAGAGAGGGTTGGTTTTGTGGATGTAATGAAAAAGGCGATTGAGATGCATGGACAGTATAAAGGGAAAATGGAGATCAAATCAAAAGTTCCAATTGAGGATACTTATGATTTAAGTTTAGCCTATTCTCCTGGTGTTGCAGCTCCATGTATTGAAATTGAAAAAGACAGATCTACCGTTTACGACTACACAATAAAGGGGAACTTCGTAGCGATTGTAACAGATGGCTCAGCAGTATTAGGACTTGGGGATATCGGACCAGAAGCGGCATTACCTGTTATGGAAGGAAAGGCATTATTGTTAAAGAAAATGAGTAATGTCGATGCAGTACCGATTTGTTTAAATACAAAAGACGTTGATGAGATTGTACAAGCAGTAAAAGCGATTTCACCAACATTCGGTGCGATTAATTTAGAAGATATTTCAGCACCACGATGCTTTGAAATCGAAAATCGTCTTCGTAAGGAATGTAATATTCCTGTCTTTCATGATGATCAACATGGAACTGCGATTGTCGTAGCAGCAGGTTTAAGAAATGCAATGAAAATTGTACAAAAAGATAAAGAGCATATGAAAATTGTTATTAATGGAGCAGGTGCAGCAGGGATAGCAATTTTACGAATCTTACTTCATATTGGCTTTAAAAATATTATAATGTGTGATTCTACGGGCATTATTTACAGTGACCGTCCTACTGGAATGAATGCTGTTAAAGATAAAATTGCCCATTTAACGAATCCTGAAAATTTGCAAGGGGACTTAACTGATGCCCTAGTTGGAGCAGATGTTTTTATTGGTGTATCGGTAGCGAATCTTTTAACTGAGCAGCATATACAGTCGATGAACGAGGACCCAATTGTATTCGCCATTGCCAACCCAAATCCTGAAATAACTTATGAAAATGCGAAAGCTTGGGGTGTACGGATCATCGGAACAGGTCGCTCTGATTATCCAAATCAAGTAAATAATATGTTAGCATTTCCTGGTATATTTAGAGGTGCACTTGATGTACGAGCAATAGATATTAATGAAGAAATGAAGCTTGCAGCAGTCGAAGCCATTGCATCGCTTGTATCTGATGATGAACTGCACGAAGATTTCATTATTCCAGGAGCATTAGATGAACGTGTAGCAGCTGCCGTAGCAAAAGCAGTAGGAGAAGCGGCAATTAATTCGGGAGTATCGGAATTATTTAAAGCACCATTAAAAGTGAAGTAAACATTTTAAGATGGGTCACATAAGAATTCTTTCGGTCACATAAAGTAAGATTGGGGCGCATAAGAAGTCTTTTCGGTCACATAGAGTTTGCTTGGGGCGCATAGAAATCTTTTCGGTCACATAGAGTTTGCTTGGGTCACATAGAAATCTTTTCGGTCACATAAAAACCACTTGGGTCATATAGATATATTTTTAATCACATAAGCCCAGATTCGGTCACAAAATTTTTCCATAAGAACAGTATTAAACTTTTATAATAGACAAAACGGCAAAAATCCATATATTTTTGTCTTTTTGTCTATTTCTATTTTGGGAAGCATTTGTAATAATATTCTCAATGAGAATGATAATCAATTAGAAATTCTCATACAAAACTTATTAGAGGTGTAAACATGAAAAAATATTGGGCATTAGGTGCAGCAGCACTATTAACATTAGCTATAGCAGGCTGTAGCTCTTCTGAAGAGGGCAGTGAAACTTCTACAAGTTCTGAAGTTAAAACGGAAGAAACAGCACAGGACACAACAAAGAGAGAAGAAGCAACTACACAAACAATTACATATTTAGGTCAAGACTACACGATACCTGCGGAAGTTAATAATATTGTTGCAGCTAGTTTCGAAGCGATGGAAGATGCAGCAATGTTAGGTATTAAACCTGTGGGTGCATTACAAATAGGTGGCGCTCTTCCTACTTATCTAGAGAAAGATTTAGAAGGAGCACAATTAATCGGAGATAAAAAAGAGCCAAATGCAGAGGCTATTTTAGCACTTAAACCAGATATTATTGTTGGGACATCAAAATGGGGTGAAGACGTACTTGCAAAGATGAATAAAATCCAAACTACTTTACCTTATTCACATATTTCAACGAACTGGAAAGAAAACTTAACAGTACTTGCGAAAGTTTCAGGTAAAGAAGCAGAAGCACAGAAAATTATTGCCGATTATGAAGCAAAGGTTACAGAAGTGAAAGCGAAATCAGTAGAACAATTAGCTGATAAAAATATATTAATTATTCGTATTCGTGGTGGACTAATGTACATATATGCAGCAGACACATACTTAAATCCAGTTCTATATGAAGATTTAGGTGCTCCTGTGCCAGAAATCATTAAGTCTACGAAAGCACAAGAAGAAATTACATTAGAATCCTTGGCAGAAGTAAATCCAGATGCAATCTTCTTACAATTTGAAGCATCTGAAAATGCGGATGCATCACAAGCGTTAGAACAATTACAAAACAATCCAATCTTCAAAAATATAAAAGCAGCACAAAACAATCAAGTTTTTGTGAATACAATCGACCCGATGGCACAAGGTGGTACTGCTTGGTCAAAAGTTAAATTTTTAGATGCCGCTGCTGAAAAACTTCTTCAATAATAGAGCTGGCAGTTTGAGCTGGTTTAGGCCAACTCAGGCTGCCTGTTTTAATATGTATTGTCCTTGAGAAGCTTATTTTAAGAAAAAATGGATTATACAGGCGCTAGCAAAGTGTCAATTTTTATTAGAAAAAGGTGTGAACGTTGAAAAATACTATTCATTTACCAATATCCATTATTACAATTTCTCCAATTTTTATTGGCATAATTGCATTAGTTTCAATTTTATATGGCACGAAAGATATTAGCGCATTTACAGTTTGGGAAGCAATTACTCATTTTGATCAAGGAAATATTGATCATCAAATTATTCGCACGAACAGAATTCCGCGAGCGGTAGCAGTTTTGTTAGTCGGTGCATTTTTAGCAGTTGCGGGAGCAGTGATGCAAGGGATTACCCGAAATTTTTTAGCATCTCCATCGCTAATGGGAGTTAATGATGGCTCAGCATTCGCTATTACACTAGCCATCGTGTTCTTTCCAGGACTGGCTAATTATCAAATGATTATCATATCGATGCTCGGCTCAGCATTAGGGGCTGGACTTGTGTTTGGCTTTGGTTCACTTATTCGAAATGGGTTATCGCCAGTTCGACTTGCAATTATCGGGACTGTCATTGGGACATTTTTAAGTAGTATTGCGACAGCGATTGCAATGTATTTCCAAGTTTCTCAAACAATCAGTGCCTGGTATAACACAAAAATACATACGGTAGATCCAAATATGCTTTTACTATCCATTCCTTTTGGAGTAGTTGGCCTTTTATTAGCTATCATTTCAGCACGGGCTATTACTATTAGTTCGCTAGGTGAGGATATTGCAATTGGATTAGGGCAGAAAACAAAAATAATAAAAATAATAAGTATGTTTAGTGTTGTTTGTTTAACGGGGACAGCGGTTGCTCTTGTCGGAAAAATTGCCTTTGTTGGTCTTGTTATACCACATATTACAAGGTTCATCGTTGGAGTAGATTATCGATATATTATTCCTTGTTCAGCAGTCATCGGAGCATTTTTCTTATCCCTTTGTGATGTAGTTAGCCGGTTTATTAATTATCCTTTTGAAACGCCAATTGGGGTAGTGACAGCCCTTGTAGGTGTACCATTCTTCTTATATTTAATTCGGAAATTCGGGGGTGAGAAGCGTGGTTAATCGGTCCCGTCATTTATTTTTTTGGAGCTTCCTTTCACTTATATTATTAATTTTAGGAGCGAGTTATTTACATATTACGAACGGTGTTTTTGATATGTCAGTTGTAGATGTAGTTAAAACAATATTTCGAATTGATTCGACTCATGAGTTTGATTTAGTCATTTTTGAATTTCGCTTGCCTCGTATCGTAATTGCTGGACTTGTCGGAGTAGGGCTAGGCATTGCTGGTGTTGTTTTACAAGGGATTACTCGAAATGGTCTTGCAGATCCCGGTATATTGGGAATTAATGCCGGGGCTGGAGCTGCTGTAGTCATCTTTATGTTCTTTTTCCAAGTAAGTTTAATGAGAGCAGATGTAAGCAGTTGGATGTTAATTATGATGATGCCGATTTTCGGATTCGTCGGAGGAACAATCGCCGCAGCTTTAATATTTTCTTTTGCATTAAAAAATGGACATCTTGATATGCAGCGATTAATTTTAACGGGTATTTCAATCAACAGCGGTTTCGGTGCACTGTCCCTTTATTTATCTTTAAAAATGAATGAGAAAGATTTTGAATCAGCGGCAGTGTGGATGGCTGGAACAATTTATAATGCTAACTGGATTTTCGTTATAGCGATGCTTCCATGGCTTATCATTCTAGGATTTTATATATACCAAAAATCCTATTTACTTGATTACTTTCAACTTGATGAAACGAATATGATGAGTCTCGGGATTGATGTGGAGAAAGAAAAAGTAAAGCTTCTTTTGGCATGTGTCGGATTAGTAAGTGCCTGTGTTTCAGTTTCAGGAAGCATCGGCTTTATTGGTTTAATGGCACCACATATTGCGAGACAGCTAGTTGGCATTCATCATCGCTATGTACTGCCTATTAGTGCCTTAGTCGGTGCAGGTTTACTCATATTAGCTGATTTTATTGGGAAAACCGTTTTTGCTCCGGCTGAACTCGCGGTTGGAATTGTTGTATCAATAATCGGCATTCCATATTTCTTGTATTTACTCGTGAAGGCAAAAGATTAGGAGGGTTAGTATGACGACAGCTTTTCGAATAGAAAATTTAATGGCGGGGTACGAGAAATCTATTATTATTGATGGATTAAACGCGATGATACCAGAAGGGAAAATTACAACGATTATAGGACCAAATGGTTGTGGCAAGTCAACGTTGTTAAAAACAATTGGACGTATATTGAAAAAAGAGCGTGGGGAAATTTACTTGCAGGAGCAAAATATGCAAAATCTTTCTACAAAAGAAATCGCGAAAAAAATGGCGATTTTATCTCAATCTCCATCTGCACCTGCCCAGTTAAAGGTTGAGGAGCTCGTATCTTACGGTAGATACCCACATAGAAAAAATATTAATCGACTTTCGAAACAGGATATTGAAAAAATTGAATGGGCGATGGAGGTTACGAAAACGATTGACTATCGAAATCGTGAGTTAGCTCAGCTTTCAGGGGGACAAAGACAGCGCGTATGGCTTGCAATGGCATTAGCTCAAGAGACGGATATTTTATTGCTTGATGAGCCAACAACTTATTTAGATATGGCTCACCAAATTGAAGTATTAAACATCGTCCAAGAGTTGAACGAAGTACATGGATGTACGATTGTCATGGTATTACATGATATTAATCATGCTGCCCGTTACTCTCATGAATTGATTGCAATGAGGCAAGGGGAAATAATCCAAGTTGGCTCTGCAGAACAAGTTATTACAAAAGAAGTATTAGAAAATGTCTTTCATATAAATGCGAAAATTTTACATGATGATGAAACAAACAAGCCCGTTTGCTTCACTTACGACATATTAAAAGATGAAGTCCCAACACACTAGGAGGAAGAAAATGAGCAGTTTTATGCTTCACTCTAATCATACAAACTATCAATATACGATTTCTGTTCATGTTCCAGAAACTGAAGCACCAGAAGAAGGGTTTCCAATCATTTATGTACTTGACGGCCTTTCCTATTTTCCATTAGCCCAACAAGTTGTAAAATTGCAAGCAAAAAACGCATTAAAGACGGGAGTGGAACAGTCGATTGTAGTAGGCATTTGTCATCAGAAGGAAACGATGAGTATGCGTCGCTTTTACGATTTTACTTCCCCTAGCGAAGAGTACCAATTTCCAGAGCATACGAAAGGGAAGTTAGATCATATAAAAGAAGTTGGCGGGTCAGAAAAATTCAGCCGCTTTTTGATAGATGAATTAAAACCCGCAATAGAATCCCAATATAAAGTAAATAAAAATAAGCAAACGATTTATGGCCATTCGTTATCAGGCTATTATGTTTTATGGAGTTACTTAACGAATCCAAAAGCTTTTCAAACATATATTGCCGTAAGCCCATCCATTTGGTGGAATGGAAAAGAGATAGTATATTTGCTAAAGGAAACGTCTTCACAAAATCTGAACCCGATTTTTATTATTGTTGGAGAAAAAGAAGGGTTTATGGTTGAAGATGCGAAACAATTTTATGAAGAATTACCGTGTGAGGTGAAACAGCTTTATATCGCACGGGATGAAAACCATGCTTCGGTTGTGCCGACAACTTTAAGTAGGGCATTTCGCTTTTGTACAGAAGTGAATCATCGATAAAAGAAGAGCCAATTGCTAGATTTAAAACTACAATTGGCTCATTTTTATTATTGATTAGAATCGATTTCTTCAGTTAATTGCTCTAATTGGTCGATTAATGAGCCAATGAATGCAATCGTATCACATAATGGTTGCTCTGTTGTACTATCAACACCAGCCATTTTCGCAAGCTCAGCAGGTGTTTTTGTACCTCCTGCTTTTAACACATCAATCCAATCTTGAACAGCAGTGTCGCCTTCTTTAAGAATACGTTGGGATACTTGTGTTGCAATCGTTAGTCCAGCAGAATATGTGTATGGATATAAGCCCATGTAGTAGTGGGGCTGGCGCATCCAAGTAAGTTCTGCACCATCCGTTATTTCTACTGCGTCTCCCCAGAAATCTTCTATAACAGTACGTTTTAAATTATTTAAAATCGATGCGTTAACACTGCCGCCTTCATCGATGATTTCATACACTTTTCGTTGATAAGCTGCTTCTAAAAGATGGGTTACAAAGTTGTGATAGTACGTACGCGCAACGATCGTCGAAATAACCCAACGTTTAAAACGAGCATCATTCGAGTTTTCTAACAAGTAATTAGCCATTAACATTTCATTCATTGTCGAAGGTGCTTCAATAAAGTATAGGGAAGGGCGCGCATTAAAGACATTTTGCTCTGCATTTGCTAAATAGAAATGACCAGCATGGCCAAGCTCATGTGCCAAAACAAATACTTCATTCATACGGGCAGTCCACGAGATCAAAATATATGGGTGATAACCATAAGGGCTAGAACAAAAAGCTCCTGTAGATTTTCCATTATTTTGTGCAAAATCAATCCAACGCTCGTCAAATGCGCGGTCCAGCATATTTTGGTAGTCTTCACCCATTACTGCAAGACCTTTTTTCATATATTCCCGCGATTCTTTAATGGAAATTTTTGGTTCATAGGTTGGGTCCAATGAAATTTTTAAATCTGCAAAGGTCATTTTTTCCAGGCCATGAACTCTTTGTAAAAGCTTTGCATAACGGCGCATATGTGGAGCAAGTTCTGTCGTAATTAAATCGATTTGGCGATCATAAAGTCTTTTATCCACTTCTTGATTAAAAAGTAATGCATCAAAAATCGATTGATAGCCCCGTAAATCCGCATCTGTTTTTTCGATTTTTAAATGGGTGTCATATGTTTTGGCCGTTGTATGCTGATATTGACGCAATTTCTTTGAAAAAGCCTCAAAAGCAGCTCGACGAATTGCTGTATCCGACTCTAACTCCCAATCACCCTCGAAGGAATTATAGCTTAATGGATAGCTTTGTCCGTTTACTTCAAAATTTTCAAACTGAATGTCTACTAATTTTGTTGTGTTATAGAGCTCATAGGGTGCATCAAAAGTAGTGCCAAAAGCGGCTAGTGCTTTTTCTGCTTCTGGATGCAGTTGGAATGGCTTTTTGCGAATTAACTTTTCAATGTAGTGAGCAAATTGTGGTGATAGATTTTTTGCTTCTACTAAAGTAGCTTCGTCTAATTGTAATAATTCACTAGTGATAAATGAAAGCTGGGCATTAATTTTTGCAAAAACTTGACCAACTTTAGCTGAACGCATTTGGGAAGTGTCATCTGTTTGATCAACACTATAGGCTAAACTTGCATAAGTGCCGATCGGGATTAGCTTTTCATTCAAATTTTGATAAGCAGTTAAAACTAAAGCAACCTTTTTCGCATCGGTAATGTTGTTTTTAAAATGTTGTTCAATTTCGTTGGCGTCTTTTACAGCTGCATGTATAGCTTCCTCAAACAATTGTTCAGTTGCAAAGAGATGAGATAAATCCCACGTTTCTTCTACATTTACTTCATTTCGTTTAATCATCCTACACTCCCCTTATTCCGATAGTCGAAATAAATTGTACCATAGATTTCCAAAATATTATAGTTGTTGATTGAAAATTCGAAAAGTTGAAAAGGGATAAAACGAAAAATGGGTTACGTACATCCTTTACTGAAACGATAAAAGGCAAGACATTTACAACTGGTTACACTTTTGATGGTTTACAAAGGCTCACAGCAATAACATTAAATGGAATAAGCGAAACTGAAGATCGTTAATTGAAGGTGATATAATTAAATAAATTTACTTTGATTAAGGAGACTAATAGTTTGGATGCAAAAAGTATTAAATTCTATGAATTCGGTAGTCCTAAAGATGTGCTAAGAGTTGAATATAAAGATATTGAGCCACCAAAAGATAATGAAGTTCTTGTACGTATGTTAGCTCGCCCAATAAATCCCTCTGACTTAATATCGATTAGAGGATCTTATGCTCACAGAATTTCATTACCTAATATTCCGGGTTATGAAGGAGTAGGTATTGTAGAAGAAATAGGTCCATTAGTTTCTAAAAATCTTATTGGTAAACGTGTATTACCTTTACGTGGAGAAGGTACATGGCAAGAGTTCGTTAAAACATCAGTAGAATATGCAGTTTGCATACCTGATACTATTGATGATAAAAAGTTACATTTGATGCCAGTAGATTCAAAGTATGATTTAGTGGATATTAAAAGGGGTGTTGAAGTTATTGAAAATTATAAAATGACAAAAGGGAAAGTGTTTTTAACCAGCTATTAAATTAATAATCATCATCTATATGTTAGTAATAGAGACTTCTTGTTGTTCAATTATCGGGCGCTTTTGTTTGATATTAAAAATTATTAAAAGCAGGAAATATGCAAGTTTTAACTTACTTAATCTTTAAAGGACTACAGCTTTATTATCATACGATGGTTCGTCGTGAAAACCCGTTGGCTCAACTAAGTCAATTCATAGACAGTATTGGAGACTTTAATTTCTTTTTTATACTATTTATCATACTTTCGATTTTGTTTTTCTATTTACTCATGAAGCCCTATTCGACCTATTTCAATGAAATATCAAACGGAATTCATTCTCTTGCCCGTGGTGACTTTAAACATCGCATTTTTATCCAATCAAATGATGAATTTGAAGATATTGCACAAGCCATTAACCTGGCAAGCGAAAAATTAGAAGAAGCCATACAAAGAGGAGATTTTTCAGAAAACAGTAAAGAACAGTTAGTTGTCAATTTGGCTCATGATTTACGTACGCCTCTAACTTCTGTTTTAGGTTATTTAGATTTAATCCTTAAGGATGAGAAGTTAACTAAAGAACAAGTCAGACATTTTTTAACGATTGCCTTTACGAAATCACAGCGTTTAGAAAGATTAATTGATGAATTATTTGAAATAACTAGAATGAACTATGGGATGTTACCAATTGAAAAAAGCATATTAATCTAAGTGACCTGCTTCTTCAACTAAAAGAAGAATTGTATCCTGTTTTCGAGAAAAATGATTTAATCGCTCGATGAATATTCTGCCCCATTTACCGATTTTGGGTGATGGAGAGTTGTTAGCTTGTGTGTTTGAAAATCTTTTAACCAATGCCAATCGTTATGGATATGATGGTCAGTTTGTAGATATAAACGGGTTTGTTGATGAAGGTGAAGTGGTTGTTCAGGTAGTCAATTATGGAGATAGTATTCCTCCGAATGAACTTCCGTATCTTTTGATATGTTTTACACTGGTGACAAAGCACGAACTCATCAAGAAGATAGCACAGGTCTTGGTTTATTTATTGCATAGAATATTGTGGAGCAGCATAATGGAACGATTACGGCCGAAAGTAGTTTAATACGCACTGTATTTGAAGTTCGTTTACCACAGGAAAGTGTTCCAATTTGATCAAGTCTAAAAATTTCATAAAGGATTTAAGAAAAATTTAAATTTTACCCTACTCTTTTTTTAAAAAGTTTTTCCTATTCTAGTATGTATAAGGATAAGGAGGAGCTTGAAATGAAGAAGTGGGGATTTTTTTTATTTGTAGTAGTATTTTTAATTTTTGCATTGGTTAATAAAGAATCTTCTTTTCAAGATAAAGATGAGGTTCAAAGCTATGAAAAAAATAACAATGAACAATTAGATAATAGAGAAACCGATGAAAGTTTCCAAACGATAGAGATTTCAGAAGAACAAATTTATCAAGGTAATCTGCTTTTGGTCAATAGTGAATATCCGGTTCACCCAAAAAGTATAAAATCGGATATCATCAATCTATCTACCAATAATGAATTGACAAAGGGATACGGTTTGCTTAATAACGATATTAAATTATCAAAGGATGTTGCAACTAAATTTTCTGCGATGATAGAGGCTGCTGAAAAAGAAGGGGTTCAACATTTTTTAATTAATAGTGGCTTTCGAGATTTTGATGAGCAAAATGCACTTTACCAGGAAATGGGAGCTGACTATGCCTTGCCAGCAGGTTATAGCGAACACAATTTAGGTTTATCCCTTGATGTCGGATCTACCCAATTGAAAATGGAGGAGGCACCTGAAGGGAAGTGGATAGAAGAAAATGCTTGGAAATACGGCTTTATACTCCGCTATCCAAAGGACAAAACGGCAATTACAGGAATTCAGTATGAACCGTGGCATATTCGCTATGTTGGATTGCCACACAGCATAATTATGCAGGAAAAGAATCTTGCTTTGGAAGAATATTTGGAATACTTAAAAGAAGAAGGAACTATCTCTACTAGTGTAAATGGGGAAAAGTATGAAATCTTTTATTATCCTGTTACTAAAAATATCAATATTCATGTGCCGGACAATCTTCGTTATGAGATATCAGGCAACAATATGGATGGTGTCATAGTGACAGTGTTTCCCTAATCAATAAATACTAACTTCAAGGAGGTTAGGATGAGGGAATGAAAAAATGAAATTATTAAACAGAATTATTGTACTAGTACTATTTGTCTTTTATATGTACGCATTACTTAGAATCATTCTATTTAAGTTCCGCTGGAGAGATATGGACTTTCTCTTGCATCAACTTCAGAGGAATGTTGAGAACCCTGATATTCTCATGTACCAATTGCAAAGAGCGAATTTGATCCCGTTAAAAACGATATTCATTAATATTCAAAGTTTATCAGGATGGCATGATTTAAGTAATTTAGTTGGGAATATCGTAGCGTTCATACCATTTGGGATGTTTCTTTTATTATTGTTTAAAAATAAAAGGATATCATTCATAGGTGTATTAGCTCTATCTTTGAGTTTAAGTTTATACTTGGAATGCTTACAGGTTGTTTTTTCTCTCGGAATTTTTGATGTGGATGACTTAATACTAAACACCTTTGGAGGATTGCTTGGCTTTGGTGCTATGAAGCTTTATGACAAAACCTATAGTAAATTTATAGTAAATACATAAGTAATGTCGATAGAGATATTGTTTAAAACAACGAATTTAAAAATATCGAGGAAGGTGAAGCCGTACCATAAATAACAGGTTGTGGTTATTTTGCTAAACGGGAAACGAAACTAGAAACAACCGTCGTGGAGCAGCAATTATTCCTGAATTGAGTGCATTAATTGGGCAAGGAACAGAAAAGCTTCAAATATTATAAAAGGATGTTTCAATTGAATTTAGAAAAAGCGTATTTTGATGGAGACTACTTCATTCGACAGAGAAAAGATAAGCCAAAATCTTAGGGTATTTCTAAAAATTGAAGACCCTTCAATAAAAATAAATTAATCTATTTGTAACAAATGTAGTAGTTATGTATTAATCTATAAAAATAAAAATCTGTCAATAGGTTTTCAGTGGCAAAATCATTTTTGTTTGGAATGTTTTATGAAAAAGTTTGTGAATAAACTCTTTATCTATTAGAGCTTCGGTTTAGTTTGTTTCTCCTTCCAGTTTATGGACCCTATATTACTAAAAATGTACTGTAACATAGGTGTTGCAAAGAGGAGGAATAGAAAATGAATAAAAAATGGTTAGCAACATCATTATGTGCAGTAACATTATTTGGTGCATCTTTTACAACAGCAGGTGCAGCAAGTTTAAATAAAGAGGTTAAAAGTGAATCAAATTCTCATATTCAAGTAATGAAAGGCGATCAAATTCAAGGAATCGCTTTAAAAATAATCGATCAAATTGCATTATCAAATGGAGAATTCGATTTTAATAAATTCAAAGAATTAGCCAATAAAACGTTAAATGATCAAGCAGCACAAAAAGTAATTAAAGGTAAAAAAGTATATAAAGAAAATGCTTCTAAAGAAAATGTTTCTAAAGAAACGAGCACAAAAGCACCAGCAAAGTCAACAAATGTAACGAACAGCAACAAAACAACAGCACCAACAAATTCAACGAACAAAGTAGAAGCACCAGCAAAAACACCTTCTACAAATGTGAGTCAATCAGTCTCTGAATTTGAGAAACAAGTAGTAGATTTAACAAATGCGGAACGTGCAAAAGCAGGTTTAAAAGCGCTTCAAATCTCGAATCCGTTAATGAATGTAGCGCAAGCAAAATCAGAAGATATGGCAAAAAATAATTATTTCTCACATACAAGCCCAACTTATGGAAGCCCATTTGATCAAATCAAAGCGGCAGGCATTTCATATCGTTCGGCAGGTGAAAATATTGCACAAGGTCAAAAAACACCTGAAGAGGTAGTCCAAGCATGGATGAATTCAGAAGGTCACCGTGCAAACATTTTAAACGGAAACTACACACATATCGGTGTTGGCTACGTGGCAAATGGTAACTACTGGACACAACAATTTATTCAACAATAATGTAAGTTTCATAGAATATAAAAGATAGTCTCTAAGTCAACTGGCTTAAGACCATCTTTTTTTGTATTAATTCCTGTTAGAGCAACCACGATTAGAAAGTTCGATAATTTATAAAAAGCCTGATATGGATATTGTTAAAAAACGATTTTTGCAAAGTGATTCTTTGTTCTTCAAACGAGCCAGATTGTAGAATCACATCTTTTTTGTGGATATATGTATAAATGTTTAGCTAGGATTGTGCGAGGCATGTTAGTGTAATAAGGAATTTTTAGTGTCCCTCCATGTCAAGAAGGATTTTCACTGTGTATTCTTGAATAGCTAGTTTATAAGTGATATTTTTCTCTTAATTAACATTGTGAATGGAGTTATGGATATGGGTACGATTGAATATCGTTTGGAAAAGTTAGGATTGGCATTACCTGAGGCTGTTGCCCCTTTGTATAGTTATGTTCCCGTTATGATTCATAATGGAGTGGCTTATATTAGTGGACAAGTTCCTAGGATTAATGGTGAAGTTCCTTATCCAGGTAAAGTGGGCAGAGATGTTACAATCGAGCAGGCTCAGGAACTTGCTGAGTTATGTGTGTTAAAAGGTCTAAGCAGTTTAAAAGCAGCAATCGGCAGCCTTGATAATGTGGAGCAAGTTTTAAAAGTAACTGGCTACGTACAAACTGCACCGGGGTTTTATGAACCTTCTAAAGTCCTTGATGCCGCCTCTGAATTACTTGAGAAGATATTTGGAAAAAAAGGGCTTCATGCTCGCTCAGCGGTTGGAATAGCAGAACTTCCTAGCAACACACCAATTGAGATTGATTTTATTATTGCAGTTAAATAAGAGGGATAAAAAACATGATTACTTTAAAAGATGTGAAAGATGGCAGAGAACGAATTCGCGATATAGCGTATGTAACACCAATTTTACAATCAGAACAACTCTCTAAAATATGTGGAAATCAAATATTTTTAAAATCAGAGCATTTACAAAAAACAGGTTCATTTAAAATACGAGGAGCAAGTAATAAAGTCATTCATGCGATTGAAAATGGCGCGAAGTTTGTAACTGCAGCATCATCAGGTAATCACGGTCAAGCCGTTGCTTATGTTGCAAATAAATACGGAGTTCCTGCAACCATTGTAGTGCCTGAAAATGTTAGTAAGTGTAAAGTTAACGCAATCGAGGCTTATGATGGCAATGTGGAAATGTGCGGGACTACTTCTGGAGAACGTATACCAAGAGCACAGGCGATTGCAGATCAAGAAAACGGTGTTTACATTCCTCCTTATGACGATTCATTCATTATGGCAGGGCAAGGAACGATTGGATTAGAAATTTTGGAACAGGTAGAGAATGTTGATGCAATCATTGTCCCGATTGGTGGAGGTGGACTTATATCGGGTATCTTAACAGCCATTAAAGAAACGAACCCGAAAATAAAAGTAATTGGGGTAGAGCCTGAGCTTGCTAATGATACATACCTATCATTACAAAATAAAAAAATCACTACAATTCCCGCAAGTATGACCATTGCGGACGGATTAAGAACTAACCAGCCCGGTGACCTAACATTCCCTGTCCTTATGAAATATTTAGATGATATTGTCCTAGTAAGTGAAGATGAAATTCGTCAGTCTTTTAGTTTCGTCATGGAACGTACGAAACAACTAATCGAAACATCATCAGCTACAACGATCGCAGCAGCTATGTTCAATAAACTAAACATTCAAGGTAAAAACGTTGTAGCTGTTATCTCTGGTGGAAATGTGGACTTAGACAAAGTTCATCAATTCATTGTAAATAGTTAGAAGTGACTTCATAAGAATAGACTAAATTATCTTTATTAAAATAATGGGGCGATAGTTACACAAGCGTAGAATTTAGACTTCTACATTCGGGCGACATTCTTCAATAACGAAGATCGCTTTTCCCTTCTACAGTAACAACGCAGTTTAAAAAACACCGACTAGGTGAATTAGTCGGTGTTTCGTTTACTATTTACTCAAGAAACCCTAAGGGATTATCTACAAGAGTCTGAAATTTATCCATAAAAAGAGCTGCGTGGTAACCATCACAGACAGAATGATGAACCTGTAAAGATATAGGCAAATAAATATTACTGTTTTTATTAATGAATCCACCAGCAGTGACTATTGGTAATAAGTAATTTAAGTTATTATTCACGTTTAAGTTAAAACCAGTAAAGGAAGTCCATGGAATCATAGAAATGTTAACAACATTTTCAGGTATTGGAGTTTTAGGAAACATTTTTCCTGTACCATTGTACAGTTCGGCTTCGAAAACATAGTTGTCATAAAACTTTTTAAAACCTTCATCTGTATTTGTAGAAATAGAGGAAAACAATTCTGATTTCTTATCAAAGATAGTATACATAGGAACTAGCTTATCCCAGTATCCAAACTCTCCCTCTGAATTAAAGTTCATTCTATAATTTTTATGTGAATTTACAACATAAGTAACTAAAAAGATGAATACAGGATAGAATTTATATCCTTTTTCTTTTGTCACTTTATATAGCTCAGTAATATCAATATTTTTGGTGATGCTAAAGTTCGTTTGTTGGTTTAAGAAATGATTGAAAATTTCTTTTCGTTCCCAAGTGTATATATCAATTTTATTAAATGCCATCTTCTAAACGCCTCCTAAAATTTAAATACTATATAATTTTAGAAGGCTAAATTGTCAGCTTTTTTCATCAGCTTCATTCCTTTACTTAGAATAAGTCGATTATAACAAATTATGAAAATGTAGGGGACTTCTAAAATCTGTAACAATTGTAGAAATTATTAATAATAAAATGCGAATCGAGTATATAAGAAAGTAGAAGATAATTATGCAAAGAAGGAAAGATTTAGAGGAATTTCTGCTACAGTGTATTGAAAAATACGATACTAATTTAAAATTTGTTATCAATGATTTAGAGAACGCGAATTTTGAGACTATAGAAAAATTACAGGATATCGTTAGTGATGAATTAAATAAGGATGGCTTCGAACAAAAATATGAACCTTCAGCGTATGGTTTAAAATTAGAGGATTTAATCGATTATTTAGGAAACTTTTATCCTGAAGATGACGGACAATGAATTTTTAGGAACTGTTTCGTTAAAAAGAAAAGCTATTCAGAGTTTTTTCTGAACAGCTCTCCAGTTTAAAGAAACGCATAAATAACAACAATAATGATGAAAATTGGTGTGAGCAATAATAGCAACAGTAAACTCGAAAGCAACAAGCTGAAAAAGGACTTCCAATTTGAAATATTATGTACTTCGGAAACGATTGGAATTGCAATAACGAAACACCAAATAGAAAGAATGGTATTTAATACAAGATCAATTATTGGAAGGTAGAATTTTCCATCTTTATATTCGAAAAATAAACTAGTTGGTTCGATTAACAGCCATAAAATATAAAAAGGAATTATAAAAGCGTATGGTATGTTAAATAAAGAAATTGATTTAAAAATGTCTTTATAAGTTCCAGTACCTTTAAATAATTTTCCAAAAAGCCACAATTCTAAAGCATATAAAGCATTTAAGAGAAGGCCGAAAATCGGTGAACATACAATGACTAGTAAGATAATTCCCCACATAGGGAGGCTAGGGTAAAGTTCACTATCGACTAAAAGTGATAACAATAGCCCTATAAAACCTACACTTATTACAATCATTGTGTAAAGTAGACTTTTATTTTCGATTACATAACGTGTTGTTCTTCTCGGATGTATCCATACAGAAAGAAATGGATTCAGTTTTTCAAAAGGTGTCAAAGCGTTAATTCCTCCTATAATAATAGTAATAATAAAATTAAACTATTATATAGAAAATTTATAAACTTTTACAAAAGTAGAAAATGAAGCGTATTAATGTCATTTTGAAACGGCAACTTGTATCTGACTCTTCGTTTTCGGTACAGATAAATTCGACGAAGGAACGAAGATAGGGGATATACAGAAATCTTTACTTTCTGTGTATCCCCTATAAAAACACCCCTATATTTAACCCCTTAATTTGAAAACGTAAAAATTAATAAACTCCCTCAGAAATCATACCATTTGCAACTTTAACAAAACCAGCGATGTTTGAACCAACAACTAAGTTGCCAGGGTGACCATAATTTTCAGCAGCTGTTTTACTTTCGATATAAATAGTTTTCATAATCTCATGAAGCTTTTCATCTACTTCATTAAATGACCAATAGTCGCGTCCTGAATTTTGTGCCATTTCTAGGGCAGATACAGCAACACCACCAGCATTAGCAGCTTTTGCAGGACCGAATAAAACACCATTTTCTAAGAAGATGTTAATCGCTTCTAGGTTAGATGGCATATTTGCACCTTCTGCAACAACTTTTACGCCATTTGCTACTAGTGTGCGAGCTGACTCACCATCAATTTCATTTTGAGTTGCACATGGTAAAGCAATGTCGCATGGAATCGTCCAAATATTCGTGCATCCTTCTGTATAAGTTGCATTAGGTCGATAATCTATATAAGTACTAATGCGATCACCTTTTACTTCTTTAATTTCTTTCATAACTTTTAGGTCAATTCCTTCTGGATCGTAAATATATCCGTTTGAGTCAGAGCATGCAACAACTTTTGCACCGAAATGCTGTGCTTTTTCAATTGCATAAATTGCAACGTTTCCTGAACCAGATACAACAACTGTTTTATTTAAGAAAGATTGTTTTGCATCTTGAAGCATTTGCTCTACAAAATAAACTAAACCATAGCCAGTTGCTTCTTTACGAGCTAGAGATCCACCGTAGCGAGGTTGCTTTCCTGTTAAAACACCAGCTTCATATGCACCGCGAATTCGTTTATATTGTCCAAATAGGTAGCCGATTTCTCTTCCACCAACACCAATATCGCCAGCAGGAACATCGACATCTGGGCCGATATGACGGTATAATTCAGTCATGAAAGCTTGACAGAAGCGCATAATTTCTGAATCAGATTTTCCCTTCGGATCAAAATCTGAACCACCTTTGCCACCGCCGATCGGTAAACCAGTTAATGAGTTTTTGAAAATTTGTTCAAAGGCTAAAAATTTCATAATCGATTCATTTACCGTTGGATGGAAGCGTAAGCCACCTTTATAAGGGCCTACAACATTATTAAATTGTACACGGTAGCCACGATTTACTTGAACATTATTTTGATCGTCTTGCCAAGTAACGCGGAATGAAATAATACGATTTGGTTCTACGATTCGAGATAAAATATTATGTTGAATATATTCTGGATGCTTTTCAAAAACAGGTACTAATGAATAAAAGATTTCTTCCACAGCTTGTAAGAATTCTAATTGGTGACCATTTTTTAATTTAAGCTGTTCAAATACTGAATTTATATAGTTTTGTGCAGCTGATTCTGCATTTATTACATCTGTCGTC
Organism: Bacillota bacterium; assembly: GCA_023405135.1. Lineage (GTDB taxonomy): Bacteria > Bacillota > Bacilli > Bacillales_A > Planococcaceae > Ureibacillus. The sequence goes on from JAEXYZ010000042.1 coordinate 64,817, forward strand.
ATTATGTTACCCCCAAATTTTGTTGATGAATGTATATTATTATGATTTTTCTAACAATTCAATAAAAGATTTTACTTACATTTCGTTCACATATTCATGTTAGGATTGAAATTGAAGAAAAAAGTTATTTTAATATAACAAAAATAGGTATATTTTATTCGGAGGTGAAGGGTTATTTTACAGCTATTAATAGATGCAGATGCATGTCCCGTTATTGATTTGGCGCTGTTTGTATCATCTCAATATGAGATTAAACCAATCTTATTTTGCGATACTTCACATGCGATCGAAAGGGAAAATGCAATAACAATTACAGTGCCAAAAGGACCCGATTCAGTTGATTTTAAGCTAGTTAATGCTGTTTTAAAGTTCGATATTGTCATTACACAAGATTATGGATTAGCGGCAATGTGTTTAGCGAAAGGTGCCTTTGTCATTGATCAAAATGGAAGAGAAATGACATCGGACAACATAGATCAGCTTCTTACATTTCGATTTGAAAGTGCAAAATTTAGACGGGCAGGTGGGCGAACAAAAGGTCCGAAAAAACGTACGGAAAAAAATAATATTTCCTTTGAAATGAATTTTCGACAAATTTGTGAACGAGCGATTTTAGCTAAGGAAAAGGGGGATAAAATGTCATGATTGAAAAACAAAAAATAGAAAAATTAATGAATGAATATCCATTATTAAATGACATAGCTATGTTAAAGCCGGTTTTATGGACAAATCCGAAAAAAGGACTTACCTTCCAATCAGAAGAATTTTCATTTCAAGAAGTAAAAGAAGCAGAGGAAAGACTGAAGCGATTTTCCTCTTACATAAAAGTAGCTTTTCCAGAAACAGAGCAATTTCAAGGAATGATTGAATCTAATATAAAAGAGATTCCTTCTATGAAAAGGGGAATTGAAATCGAAGAAGGGGAACGAATACCGGGAAAATTCATTTTAAAATGTGATCATTCGTTACCGATTTCTGGTTCCATAAAAGCGCGTGGTGGAATTTATGAAGTATTAAAACTTGCAGAAAAGTTAGCAGTAAATGCTCGTTTATTAACTTATGATGATGATTACGCAAAGCTTGCTGATCCTAGCTTTAAACAATTTTTTGGTCAATATAAAATAGCAGTCGGTTCAACTGGCAATTTAGGGTTAAGTATTGGAATAATGGGGGCAAAACTTGGCTTTCAAGTGACAGTTCATATGTCTGCGGATGCAAAGGAATGGAAAAAACAGCTCCTTTGCGAAAAAGGAGTTGAAGTTATTGAATATTCTTCCGATTATAGTAAAGCCGTTGAGGAAGGTAGAAAACAAGCTGAACTCGATGATTTATGCCATTTTGTTGATGATGAAAATTCAAAAGATTTATTTGCAGGTTACGCAGTTGCAGCAATTAGATTACAAAAACAATTACATGAATTAAATATCATTGTAGATGAAGAACATCCATTATTCGTTTATTTGCCTTGTGGAGTTGGCGGGGGACCAGGTGGCGTTGCTTATGGATTGAAGAAAATTTATGGTGATAATGTTCATATTTTCTTTAGTGAGCCATTGCAATCTCCTTGTATGCTCATCGGGTTAATGACTGGTATGCATGATAAAATTGCCGTTACGGATATTGGTTTAACGAATCGAACGGAAGCAGATGGACTTGCGGTTGGTAGAGCTTCAAAGTTCGTAGGGAAAATGATGGAACCAATTTTAAGTGGCTGCTACACAGTAGATGATCGTTTTTTATTTAAAAGCTTAAAAAATATGGTTAAATATGAAAATATTTTTATGGAACCATCTGCCCATGCAGGCGTTTTTGGTCCAGTACTGTTAATGAGAGAAGGTAGACATTATCTTTTGAAACATAATTTAATTACGAAAATGGAACACGCTACTCATTTAATATGGTCAACTGGGGGAGATATGGTTCCACTTCAACAACGGCAAGAGTATTTGCAAAAGAATATGTAACAATTTTCTTTTACGGATAAAAAATCTTCCACGACTCACAATAATAGTTGTGGAGGTGAGATGAAATGGGTAGCAATAAACATAAAAACAATAAAACTCAGGATAATAAAAAACAACAAAATCAAAACCAAAATGCTAACAGACGTGAAGAGTTTGCAGAAGAAGTAAACGTTAATGCAAATCGTAATCAAAAAAATAAAAAATAAATAACAGCGAAACCCTAATAGAGAATACTTTTTAAAAAAGTTTGTCTTTTAGGGTTTTTTTAGGTTCTTTGTCAAATATGGTGGTGTTTAATTCACCAAAATAACATAAATTTAACAAACTCTCTAGAAGTGAGTGTAAAGCCTAAGCACTCACTTCCCTTATAATTTGGCGCCATAAAATTTTCTTTCTAAGTCTATCAAAACTTTTCATTCCATATGATTGACGCTTAATGACCTTCGCTGTATTATTTATCCCTTTAATATATCCATTACTATATGGATACACAAATGAGTTTAAAATCTCTGTTTTCCAGCGTTTAAACGTTTTGACTACGGATTTAAATTCCTCTATATTTGATTGTTCCACGAGTTCAAACCAGCGTTCTAGTCCCGCTTTGGCTGTATAAGCATTACTTTGTTTAAACCATTCATCTAGCTTGTTTTTTAATGTATATG
>JAEXYZ010000069.1 GCA_023405135.1 Bacillota bacterium
TCAATCTCCATACCCAATTACCAAAAGATACGATAAAAACAGCCACAACAGACCGAGGTAAAGAATTTAGCTGCTATACGGTGTTAGAAAAAGAGTTGAAAATTGATGTTTATTTTGCGGATGCTTACTCTTCTTGGCAACGGGGGAGTAACGAAAATGGAAACGGATTACTTCGCGAGTTCTTTCCTAAGCAAACAAATTTCGAAGAGGTGTCGCCAGAAGAACTCACAGAAGCATTAAACTATATTAACAATCGACCAAGAAAGTGTCTTGGTTGGAAAACTGCGAATGAGGCTTTCAATGAGCAACTGTTGCACTTAATTTGACAAATCATCATTATGAAAAAATGTGTAATAAATTATGTATAATATATGTCAAACATAAATAACACTGTAAGGTTTGAACAGTCTTTGTAAAAGACCAAGGGATATATATCTGCTCTTAATCAATTTCATGGATTTTTATATTGTTGATTCTTACTCATCCACAGCTAACCCTACATATAGTAGTAAATACATTTCTATATAATGCGCGTCTAGACCCGTACATTCGGAAGTTCGCCAGCAATACAGTATCTTATTGTATTTACATTGCATTCTCACCATATCTGTTCAACCCAAGCACCATGATTTACACCACCCCACCGGGTAGGCTTTCGTCAGCCGGACTGTTACGGTAAATTCTCACGCCTATTAGCCGAGCTTATAACACGCTATTTCTTACTAAATAGCGTGCTATTCGACGCAGGGGGAGCCTTTCAAAGCGTTACCTCCTCATTCAACTCCTCGACATAACCCTTCAGTTTCAGAAAACTAAAACTGCCTGACCTTTACCGAAATTGTGTGACCACATTTCATTTGAGTCAGGAACATTTCGCACCCACAATCGCGCCCTTTAATGGAATAATTTTTCACACTAAATGGAGGTACTTCCATTAACCGTTTAATTCAATAATAATTGATAATTATATATAAAAGAGGCGCAAGTTTGTCCGCTTACGTCTCTTTTAATTAAAAATTATTCTTGTTTTGTCCGAACAGATAGCAGCATTATAAAGGAAATAACGACAATAGAAATTACCCACATCCATGCCATCTTCATATTACCAGAATCGATTGCTATATATATCGCTGTAGGAATAGTCTGTGTTTCTCCAGGAATGTTACCCGCGAACATTAAGGTAGCTCCAAATTCACCCAACGCACGTGCAAAGCTTAATATACCTCCAGAAATAAGAGCTTTTGAAGCCAGAGGAATGGAAATAAATATGAAAATTCTCCATTCATCCGCCCCATCTAGCCTTGCCGCGTTTTCAATGTCAAGGTCTACTTCTTGAAATCCTGATTTTGCGGTCTGATACATAAGTGGAAACGCTACAACTATTGAAGCAATGACAGCAGCCCACCAAGTAAAAATGATGGGCTGATTAAAAAGCCACTCAATAGCCTGTCCTGCAATGCTATTTTTTCCAAAAATGACAATAAGGAAAAATCCAACAACTGTAGGGGGAAGAACTAATGGAAGCATGAGAATCGTCTCCAAAATGGCTTTCCCCTTAAAAGACTTTCTAGCAAATAGTCGTCCTGCCAACGTTCCTAATATTATTACGACTACAGCTGATATAGTAGCTATTTTCAAAGATAACCAAATCGGACTCAAAAACTCTTGCATAAAATCTTTATTTAGTAGTAAATCCATATTCTTCAAAAACTTTTAATGCATCGTCGCTTTGCAAATACTCATAAAATTCTTTTGCTGCTTCGTATTGTTTAGAAGCTTTAATAATACCAACAGGATAAATAATAGGAGTATGTGTGGCAGAATTAGCGGATGCAACAATTTCCACTTTATCTGAAACCAATGCATCTGTTTTGTATACAATTCCGGCTTTAACATTACCTGTCTCCACATAGGATAATACTTGACGGACATCCTTTGCATAAACTACTTTTGACTCAATTTCCTCCCATATCCCCTGCTTTTCAAATGATTCTTTAGCATACTTTCCTGCTGGTACTGTTTCAGGTGTTCCGATTGAAATTTTATCTACTTCTGCTTTCGCAAGATCTTCAAAACCTTTAATAGATTGTTCTTCTTTTGGAACAACTAATACAAGTTCATTTCCAAGAAGGTCCAATCCATCTTCATTTGCTATAATTCCTTCCTCAACCAATAAATCAAACTTATCTTCTGCTGCTGAGAAAAATAGATCAACTGGCGCTCCTTGAGAAATTTGCTGCTGCAAGGAACCAGAAGCTCCAAAATTGAATTTTAAGGTCACTTCAGGATGTTCTTCCTGATATGTATGCTGTATAACATCCATTGAATCCTTCAAACTTGCTGCTGCTGATATCGTTAATTCAATATTTTCTGTACTTTTTGATACAGATTGAGTTTCCTTATTGTCTGAAGATTGAACTGTACTCTCGTCATTAGAGCAAGCCACCATAAACAGAAGTAAAAAAAATAAAGTACTAATAAATTTAAAACGTTTTTGCATGTTTACACCTCTCCATAAATCTGTTTAGTTATAACTAGTTATATCTTATTATAATTAGTTACAAAAATATACGAAAACTTGTACACTAGTGTTGCATTAATATAATTTCAATATTAAAAACACTCAAAATCTTCACTAATTTTATTTATGGCAAAGAAAAAGTCCTTTATAATGGATAAGTCAGGTGGTAACCCGTCCAAATCCACTAA
>JAEXYZ010000114.1 GCA_023405135.1 Bacillota bacterium
AAAAGCTTTCTTTAATATTTCTGTTTCAGATGCTGCAGTAATAAAAATAATATCTGAATTAGGACTATTTGATTTAATATATTCTAAAACGTCAGTCCCTAATTTATCGGGAAAATAAACATCTAATAAAACTAAATGTGGCTTAAAGGAATCAATCCATTCAAATGCTTCTTCAGCATTGAATGCTACCCCAATATTTTTAAAGCCCTCTAATTTCTCAATAAATTTTTGATGGATTTTTGCAATTCTTTTATCATCCTCAACAATCAATACTTCGATAACGTCAGTCATGATTCATCCCCCTTTTTGCAATCACGATTATAAATAGTGCTCCCCCTAGATCACCATTTTCTGTGTAGATTTCTCCGCCTAGTTCCTTAACGCTTTCTTTTACTTTTAATAGACCAAAACCATGTTGTTCATCTGTTTCATTTTTAGTAGAAATTCTCTTTTCGAAAAGAGATTCCTTAATGTCATCCCCAATCCCAGTACCACTATCTTCAACTTCAAATAAAAGTTCTTGTCCATTATCTAATATTAATATACGAACAATTCGATCTTGTTCCTGAAGATGTTCAACCGCTTCAAAGGCATTTGTAACTAGATTACCTAAAATCGAAACAAAAAGATGTTTTTGAAGAGTTTTTGGTAAACGTTCAAGTCTGCTATCTTCGTCTATTATTAATTTAACTTTTAATTCTTTTGCTCTATTAAAAAAGCCTATTAAAATTCCACTAATTAAAGGATCCTTTAGTCTTTCAGAAATAAAATGAATTAAACTACCTTGCTCTGCTCGTTCGCTATGTATTAATTCGAGAGCCTCGTCATAATCTTGCAATTGAATTAAGCCTGATAATGTATATAAAAAATTGTTATATTCATGTGTTTGTGCCCGTAATGCTTCCGTATATTTTTTTACTTGTGATAACTCTAACGCTAATCGATCAATTTCAGATTGCAGGCGAAAACTTGATACTGCTCCAACCACTTTCTCTCCATTTAAAATAGGAATACGATTGACAATTGTTTTTTGTCCACCAATTTCCATCGGTCGATCTAATTGACGTTCTCCAGTAGATAGCACTTCAAACATATGTGAATTCGGTATTACATCACGAATATCTTTTCCTATTAGCTGAGTATCGTCATTAAGTGATAATGTTTTATATGCAGCTGAATTAGCAACTGTAATTACACCGTTCTGATTAACCATAATTATTCCTTCTCGAACAGATTCAATTAGTGCATTTTGCTGTTTCAATAATTCAGCTATTTCAATTGGCTCAAAATTTAACAGTTCTTTTTTAATTCTCGTTGATAACAAAATAGAAGAGATAATTCCTATGATTATACCAAAAATTACAATCAAGACAATATTATCTAAATATTTCAAAAAAATTGTATTAATATCTGTCTTTAAATAACCGACAGATACAACACCAATAATTTTTCCATCATGCCCTATTACTGGCGCTTTCCCTCTAATCGCCGGTCCAAGGGTTCCTGTAGCCTCTGAAATGTATGATAATCCCCTTACTAACGCATCTTCATTATCATCACCTACCATCGCCTGCCCAATTCTTTCTTTTACTGGGTGAGCATAACGTATGCCATTTTCATCACCAATTACAACATATTCAGAATTCGTTTCAATACGAATTTCTTCTGCAATTGGCTGAAGTACTTCCGAAGGGTTTTCAGCATAGAACCCTTCAATAATATCCGTTCTATTTGCAGTTGTTTTTGCAATTTGTAGAGCTTTTAATCCAATTTCATCTTTAATTGCATTGGATAAAATAATATAAAATGATATCCCTGTAGCAATAGTGATAAAAAATATAATAAAAATATTGTAAATAAACATTTTAGACTGCATTGTATGAAGTCTCATCAAATCCCCCAATATGAAATATAGTAACTATATAACTCATTGTACTAAAAAGTTTGAAAATTAATATATTTCATTTTTCCTCTTTTAAATCTATTCTTTAAAATAAAAAACTAGTAAAAGTTTATACTCTTACTAGTTTTACAATTCAATCTATTCTTTTTATCATTAATACTAATGCAATAAATCCAACAATTAAAATTGCTGTCACTATATAAATCCAAGTGCTTAAGGAATCCTCAGCACTCTGTTCTTTCTCCATCGCATCATCTAACATAGAAGATTCAATGCTATTTGTCTCCAAATTCTTTGAATTAAACGATTCAGATGAAGAAGTAGTTTCAATAGTTTGAATTTTGGGAGTGAACGGTTCCTCACCAATCACTAAAAATTGTATACCCATTTCTGAAACTTCATTTGTAGTCGAATTTGTCTTGCTATCATTTGAATGATTAGAATGATCATCCTTTTCGACAAGATGATGTTTCGAATGTAATCCCTCACTATCTGTCGCTACATTAGGTCCAAAATACGATTCTGAAACGGATTCGCCTACCCAAACAGATGGATCTACACTATCTGCGATAACACATGGATGCATTCCAAATTCATAATCAATACCATCTATTGTCAATATATAAATGTGCACATTGGAACCTTGTACTGTTTGTTTTTTTACTTGTTCAACTGAATCAATGGTTCCTGTTGGACCTTCTGTAAATCCCGACATATCTAACAACGTATGTCCATCTATATTCGTTTTTACATTTGATGCCACAAATAATGCAAATTGTTCACGGGTCAATGTTTCATCGGGATTATCAATTTTCAACTTCGAATGGAAATAGACTTCATTTACTAATTGATATGTTGCATTTCCCGTAATTCTAGTAATAATTCCTTCCTTTAGTGCAGCTTTAGCTAATTCTTCTGACGTTTCTCCCTGCAATCCGTAATATGAAGCAGTCCATGCAGCTAAATCTTTTGCAGTTAATATTTCATTTGGTTTAAATTCATAGTTATCATCCAAATAAGATACAATTCCTAAAGAATACAACAGAACGATTTCATCTGCTGCTTTTGTTAACGCTAAATCTTCAAAGACATTTTTTTTATTCATAACATGTGCATGGGCTGATGCGCATATTAACATAAAAAACGCAAATAGCATTCCGGTTTTCTTATACATACTAGCTCTCCTTCTATATTAGTAAGAGATTGCTCTATAAATTGATCAAGACAACTGAAAAAATTAAAAGTTTGTCTACTATTTTGAATAAAGTTCCAATTTTCCATTACTTTGAATCAAATAAGGACTTGTTACACCTTCTAATTCATTTAATTTAGCGTATGGAAACTGAATGCTTGGCAATTCTACAAGCAGTTCCTCAGGCAGAAAAAAACCATTATAAAATCCTGCTTCTATAGTTAGCTTTGCAGCAGTATTTTCTTTATTTTGCAATACTTGACCAAGCAATAGCACATGATTATTTTTAATCTCATATTCGATGTAGATATGATCACTGCGAAAATAATAGTGGGCTTTACTTTTCTTATTTAACCACTGCTCATTCAATGAATATGGAAGTGATGAAGACTCTTCTACCCAATCTAATAATTGTGTTGAGACTGTTTCTACATCTGCATTAAAATCATTAATAATATGCTCTTCTACTTCTGATGTCCAATCAATATCTAAATAGTTTGCTATTATTTCTAAATCAAGACCTTCTGTTTCTTTTAAATACGTTTCACGAGCCCTTAAACTTTTTTCTATTGCCAGCAATAATTGTTCATGTCCTTCTAATGCTTGCTTACTGTTTAATAACTGTTGGTACTGTATATAAAGATCATTTAAATCATCCAAATAATCATTCATTTTCGATTCAATAATCCATTGACTTCCTAGCAAATCAACTACATCAGAACCTTGATGAATCATGGCATACAAAGTATCGAGTCCTACATCTGAATAGAATTGAAGTTGTTCTACCGCAGCTTCTTGATCCTTTTTGAATGCTTTTTCCGCTGTAGCTATTTTAGGTGTTAGCTCTTCTATCTCTCTTTTTGTCTCATCCATTTCAGTTTGTAGCTTCTCAATGGTCGTTTTATCGTAGACTATCGCTAAAAAGTCAGCAAAAGCACCTGTTAAATGGGCATTGACAGGTAAAGCAATTAACAGGCTAAGAGCGATAATAATAAGCACCTTCTTATGCATGATTTATCAACTTCCTTGTTGAAATAAAACTTGCCCCCATTGAAATTCCAATAGCTACAAGCACTTGTATAATAATGATTGTAATTAAATCAGCCGGGGTGAAATGTCCGATATACGGAATGATGTTTTCAATCTGTAAAAAGAAAGAATAAAATATTAATATCGTTGTAGACACAGCTAAAACTGCACCAAAAATGCCAATAATACATCCTTCTAATAAAAACTGCATACGCAATAAGTTTGGATGAATACCTAGAAACATTTTCACTTTTAATTCTTTCTTCCGCTGATACATAGCTAAATGAAATGTAATATATACCATAACAAATGCTAAAATAACGAACACAATAATCGTAAAAATGCCAAATGTCTCAATTTTACTAATCCAATCTCCCAGTATTTCCGCCATCTGTTGTGGATAAACTACTTTTTCTATTCCCTTAACCATCTCCAAATTTTCTGCAATAGTCTGCATTTGGGATTTATCTGTTATTTGAAATTTCACAGCATCTAGACCGCTAACATCGGTAAAAGCATCCAGTAGATGTTCTTTTCCTACAAAAAAGAAAGATAGGTTTTCAATCATTTGTTTGCCAGTTTCAATTTCCACTTCAGACGTATAGGCTTTCCCTTCTAAAATGGCTGCAATTTCCTGGGCTAAACCATCTTCAACATATACCTTCATTGAGAGCTGTGATTCTACATATTGGATTGCATCTTCTACAAAAGCTCGTATAAGCAATACTTGTCCTATTAGTATGAGAGCAATAAAGGAAAGAGTAACTGAAGCAATAACACTACCGATATTTCTTTTAATTCCAAGTAGTGTATCTTCAAGCATATAGTTAAAATGATGTTTGTTCATAAAGATCACCGTTTTTCATTTCCCATATTGAAGCATCCGATGCTAACAATTTTTCAGAGTGTGTCACAATTAACATTGTAATATTTTCTTCCATATGTAACTCATATAGTAAAGTGATAATTTCATTAGCCGTTTGACTATCTAAATTACCAGTTGGTTCATCAGCTAGTATTAAAGATGGTTTATTTAATAAAGCTCGTACAATGGCAACTCGTTGCTGTTGTCCACCAGATAATTGGGACGGAAAAGCATTGATTTTATCCTTTAACCCAACCCGTTCGAGCAATCGTAGCGTTTCGGCTTCAATTTCATGTTTCGGTTTACCTAATACTTTTCCTGCTAATATGACATTTTCAAAAATAGTTTTTTGTTCAATTAGCTCGTAAGATTGAAAGATTATTCCGATTTGACGACGCAATTGATATTTAGGTATCTGTGTTATTGGCAAACCGTTTATTTCAATCGTCCCACTATCAGCTTCTATTTCACGATAAAGCAATTTTAATAACGTACTTTTACCGGAACCCGAACGACCATGTAAAAAAGCGAACTCTCCCTTTTTTAAGTGGAAAGAAAGGTTATTTAAAACTATCAACTCATCATATTGCTTCGTTACATTGTGCATGCGAATCATGGTTAAATTTGTCCTTCCCTTAACCACGGTAAAAATCCACGTAAAAAGCGCTCTGTCGCCGGCATAAAATAAGAACCAAAATGAAAATCTGGATCTAATGTTGTAATAACCCAATTTCCCTTTGTATGGACACGATCGATATATAGTACGGCACCACCATCTACTGTTGAGACTAGCACCTCACAATCATTCGTTGGCCGGTAAACTCCATGTTGATGCCATGTTGCATCTGCTAATGTAATATAATTTTTGAATAAATCATGGTTGTTTCCAGGCAAACGTAAGCCACTGTCTGCACCGGGTTCTAGCCACCACCAAAAATTTGTTGGACGGAACTCCCAATTGTGCTCAGGTAGCCACTCGCAATGCTGTGGTCCAAGTACTACCACTGTTTTTCCCTCGTTTGCAAAGTCATAAATTTTCTTTGTATTCTTTTCTAGTAAACTTGTATGACTTTGAGAGGGAATAATTAATACGTCAAACTCGTTTAAAGATGTCTTTTCAAATTCAAGCACAGGAATTAATTTATCAATATATTTGCCAAACTCTGATGTTTTATATGTACGAGAATGTTGAGAACTTCCCCCATACATTACAGCAATTTTACGCATTTAATTTCACTCCTTCCTGCAGTCTTATAAATTCCTCTTGAACCCAATTCATCAATTGAGGAGAAATTCGATTTGTCGTATTTTCTATTTGTTCACCCATTCGAGCATACTTAAATAAATTCCCACCTGAATGCATGAGAATTGTCCCGTTTGAAGATTGACGATCTATAAATGTAACAGTCTCTCCATCGGGAAGTGTTAACAATATTTCCGCGCCATCTGGAGACGGATGATGCCCCCTTGCAAAGAATCCTTTAACTCCTCTATTCGTTGTCATATCATCTTCCAGCACACCTTCAAAAATAGGATGTGGCTTGGCAATTGAAATATTATAATCCCAATGTCCTCTTATTTCTTTTGGAATAAATAATTGCTGACCCGGTAAAAACTTTGTTATTAAATTACCAAAGAAGCAAACAATTTTTTTAGAATTTAAAAATTGTTCAATAATGTGCCGTTTACCATATAAGAACTCTTGATCAACAAAATTTAATAAAATCATGCATTTGTAGGGTGTCAAATCAATCTGTTCTATTTCATACATATCTACTATGTCAAATTGTTCATTATACTCTGGATTATCGGGGTTTCCTTGAGAAAAAATATTATAGGGATGAATTATAATATAATCTTTTGTCATTTTCATTATCCTTCCTGTCGTTCTAAAATTAACAATGCTTCAATTAAACTTTGCGTAAATGGATGGGTTGGGGAATCAATTACATCTTCAGTCGAACCTTCATCCACAATTTCACCTTCATGTAAAACTATAATTCGATCGCAGAAATTCTTTGTTAAAGCTATATCATGGGTAATAAACAAATATGAAATGTTATATAGTTCATTCATTTTTTTTAATAACTGAATTAATTCAAGACGCAATGATGTATCTAACATTGAGGTTGGTTCATCGGCAATAATTAGTTTTGGTTTACAAACAAAAGCTCTTGCAACTCCGACTCTTTGTCTTTCTCCTCCCGACAGCTCATGGGGAAAACGATTCAAGTACTTGTCCGAATCCAATGATACAAAGGATAGTGCTTCTTTCACCAATTGCAGTCTTTTTTCTCTTTCCGGCTCAATTTTTTGTATAATGAGCGGTTCTTCTACGAGTTCATAAATTTTCATACGTGATGAAAGTGATTCATAAGGATCCTGGAAAATCATAGCGATTTGTTTGCAAAAACTTCTGCGTTTTTTAGCGTTCAACTGAGTTAATTCAACTGAGTTGAAAAAAATTTGTCCTGAACTGGGCGCTTCTAATCCCGCAATGATTTTACCAATGGTACTTTTCCCTGCCCCAGACGCACCAATTAATCCTAAAATTTCCCCTTCTTCCATAGAAAAGGAAAGGTTTTTTAATACAGCGTGTGCATCTTTTTTTGTATGTCTATACACTTTTACTAAGTTTTGAATATTAACCAATGTATTCATAATCGACTTCTTTCACTTTCTTTTTTCTCTGCCTTAGTAAAGGCATCGAATCTATTAGTTTACGAGTATATGGATGCTGTGACATGTCGGTAATTTGAATGGAAGGTCCGCTGTCAACGATATGTCCATTTCTCATAATTATTAAATAGTCAGTAATGGTAAGAACTGCCGGCAAATCATGGGAAATAAATATCATAGATAAATTAAGCTCTTGTTGTAGGTTACGAAGCAATTGTAAAATTTCTACTTGTACAATGACATCCAAGCCCGTTGTCGGTTCATCTGCAATAATTAACTTAGGTTTATTGATTAATGCCATTGCAATCACGACACGTTGTTTCATACCTCCCGATAATTCATAGGGAAAGGCGAAACGATATTTCGTTTCTAAACCAACTTGATTTAAAACTTGATTTATGTGCTCATCAATTTCCTTTTTACTCAACTGATGATGGGCATTAATCGCTTCTTTTAATTGTTTCTCCACTGTTAAAACAGGATTTAAAGCATTCATTGCTGCTTGTGCAATATAACCTATTTGCAGTCCACGTACTTTACGAATTTCTTCATCGCTTAATTGTTGCAAATCTTTTCCTTCAAAGTAAATTGCTCCGTTTTTTACATGAGCTGGTGATCGTAATTGCTGAATAATAGCAGAGGCAATAGTCGTCTTACCACTTCCAGATTCTCCAACTATTCCAAGAACCTCTCCCTCTTTTAATTTAAAGCTCATATCCGATACAACCGTAGTGTATTTATCGTTTTTCGGATATTGCACCGTAAAATTTTCTACACTTAGAATGATTTTTTCTTGGACTATTTTTTTATTTACAATAAGTTGTTGCTTCGGTCGATTTTTTGCTACTGTATAGTTGCCTAACCGTGGATTTACTTTTTCTTCTAAGCAATAACCCATAAATGAAAAGGCTAAAACAACCATAACAATACATACACCTGGCGGGATAATCCACCATGCCCAAGCATCTGTTAAGAAAGCACTTCTACTATTGGCATAGTATAAAATACTTCCCCAACTCTTCATGGTAGGATCACTCATCCCTAAAAAACTTAAAGAAGATTCAAGCAATATGGCTGCATTAACGGCGGTAACAAATTGCGGAATGAATACTGGAAATACACCAGGTATAATATGTTTTTTTAAAATATAGAACTCATTTGCCCCCATTGTTTTTGCTGCAAGCACTGGACCTGTGGACTTAACGGATAATGTTTGGGCACGAATTTGACGAGCTTTGCCAGCCCACATTACAAGTGATATAACGAAAATCTGTGTAAAAACACCAGGTCCTATATAAACTGCAACTACTATCATTAGTGGAAGAAATGGTAGAGTTAGTACAATATCGATAAAACGCATGATGATTGTCTCTACCCTACCGCCTATATAACCCGCAACTACACCAATTATTCCACCAATCATTGTTGCTAAAATAGCTGTAACAACACCAATAAATAAAGATGTTCTAGCTCCTACTGCCAATTCAGCTAAAATATCTTGTCCCATATCATTTGTTCCTAGCCAATGTTTTGCACTTGGCGATAGAAATGAAGCACCCGACTGTTTGTAAGCATCATAAGGTATCAGTATCGGACCAAAAATAGCAAACAGCAATATAATACAAAACATACTTACACCGATTAACCCGATAATTTTAGTTGATTTACGCACTATTGTTCCCCCTTCACCGAAATTATCATTTTTGCCCGGGGATCAATGAACGGATAGGTTAAATCAGCAAAAATATTTGCAGCAATGACGCCAAATGTAATCATAAGAAATACGCCCTGCATCATAGGAAAATCACGGGCAATAACACTTTCGTATAATAATCTACCAATACCTGGATAGGAAAAGACTGTTTCTACTACAACCGATCCTCCGATGAGGGAACCTAAAGCCATCGTAAATTGTGTATAAATAGGCAATAGTGCATTTCTTAAACCGTGATTGAAAATTAAAGCTTTTTTCGTTACTCCTTTTGCTTCCGCCATTGTCATATAATCTTGTCCCAATGATTCCAGCATCGATGAGCGTGTAAGTAAATAATTAGAACCAACTGTTGCAATACCCAATGTAGCAATTGGCAATATGAGATGCCCATAAAACATCTTTTATAGCTCCCAAAGTAGTACCATCTTGATTAATTGACATTGCACCAAAAGTCGGGAACCAGCCTAACTTGACAGAGAAAATAGCTAGAAATAACATTCCAATCCAAAAGCCAGGAATAGCCTGAAATGTTAGCATTGTCGTTAAAAAAGCTACATCTCTCTTATTCCCACGATTCCATGCTGAATAAGCCCCAATCATTACGCCGATTAATGCACTTATAAGCAATGCCGGCAAAATTAAAGTGATGGTCCATGGCAGCTTTTCAGCTATGATTTCTGTAACTGGTTGTGCATGTTTTATCGATGTACCTAAATCCCAAGTGAAAATACCTTTAATGTATTCTAAATATTGCTCCCATAACGAACCGCCTAGACCCACTGACCTTAGTACCTCTTGCTTTTGTTCGTCTGTTAGCTCCTTCAAAGTAGACTCATCAAAGAAATAAAGTAACGGATCACCTGGGGCAAATCGTGGCAATACAAAATTAATTGTAATTGCCACAAAAAGCACTAACACATATTGGAACAGTTTTTTTCTTATAGTCGAAAATATTCGGTTCATGCTAAATGCCACCTTAATCGACTATGACAGGTTCTGTCGCCGAAACTTCTTGTTGTGTTTTATCTGGTAAGAACGAGAATTTATTTACAATTCCATAACCTAAGGATTCAACATATTTGTCATAAACCGATGCATTATATGCGTAAATCTCTTCCGGATAATAAAGAGCAATCGAAGTTGGTTGACTATTGTATTGTGTTTGCATATCAAACGAAATTAATTTGCGATCATCAATTGTATTTGCTGCCATCCATTTTTTTATTAATGCATCCATTTCCGGATATTCCTTTTCTTTTGACCATAAATACCCTGAACGATGAGACATAATAAATTGATCTGGATCTGCTACACCATGTGGACCGATTAGACTAATCGTTAATTCATAATTACTCTCACTTGAATCTGCTGAAAATGTTGTCGCATCAAGAGCAAGAACATCCGTTTTTATACCAATCTTTGTTGTAAACTGCTCAGCTATTAATTCTGCTGCTCTCACATAAATTGGTTCACCCGAAGAAACTTTAATTGTTAAATCTAACTTTTCTCCTTTAGAATCTTCACGATATCCATCTCCATCGCGATCTTCATAGCCTAATTGTTTCAACTTCAATATTGCTTGTTCTAAATCATAAGGCGTAGCTAAATCGGGATTTGTCCAAGGGGATGATGGATGAGGGTATCCTTTATCTCCCGCCTGTCCTTGCCCTAATAAAATAGTGTCAACGATAGCTTGCCGATCGATTGCCAAAGAGATTGCCAAAGAGATTGCATTTCTAAAATCTCCATTATCAAATGGAGCAATATTGTAATTTAAATTAAGCTGAACAATGGAAAGATTTGAAGCTTCAGCTAATTTAAATTGCCTATCTTCGCTAAAGGTAGAAATTAATTCTGCTGGAACAGTACGTGATGAAATATCAATCTGTCCTGATTTTAAAGAATTAAACATTGCTGTTGGGTCTGCAATGATGGGCAATGTCAGTTTCTCGACGGTTGGTTCTCCTTTAAAATAATCATTGTTTGCTTCTAAAATATAATGTTGTCCTTGAACATATTCAGTTAATTTGTATGGTCCTGTTCCGATTGCTAAATCTGTATATTTTCTTGGATTTTCTACTTCACTCCAAATATGTTCGGGTAAGATTGGAAGATCAGCAAAAGTAATGGTTGCAAGTGACGGACATGGATAACCACATTCAAATACAACTGTTTTCCCATCCTCCTGTATGTTTATTTCATCAATTTGTGGTACTTCGCTTACATGGTGTGTATGACGGTTCGCAGGTCCATCACGATAATATTCATAAGTAAATTTCACATCCTGCGCTGTGAAATCTTCACCATCGTGCCACTTTATTCCGTCGCGTATGACCACCTCCCATGTATCGTCATCAATTTGTTCAGCCGATTCAGCCAACCAAGGAATCGGCTCATTCACATATGGCGAAGGAGAAAATAATTTGTCATATACCATATCTGTCAACCAGTCGAGATTTCCTGTATAAATATTTAATGGACCCACATCACTTGATAAACCAATTGTTAAATTTTCAAGTTTTTCCGTTGATTCTGTATCGCTAGTTTCTTTTACTTCTCCATGTTCTTCATTTGAAGAGCATGCACCTAAGAAAAGAGAAAAGAAGATAATCGGTAAAAACGACCATTTTTTTAAAATGTTCATATGTAAACCTCCTAATATTTATGTTGCATAAGAACTATACCATCAATGATAATGATTCTCAATATCACTAGAGGTAACGTAAAATTAAAAAACCAGTAATACTCTAAAAAAATTTTTAAATATTAAATTTTTAAATATTAAATTTTTAAATATTAATATAAGATTTATTTATATAAAGCTAATTTTCATGGTTTAAATAAAAAAAATACTGCATTCAATTAAGATGCAGTATTAGATAAGTATTTTTTTATATGTTCACAAAATGCTTTCTCTTGTTCATTTAATTTTCTTTCACGATTAATAACAATACCATTTTTACGTTTAATTAATATTCCTTTTACCCTCTTATATACAAACGTATCTAAATTATTTTCAATTGTTTTTAGTGGTAAAAATGCAACACCAAGGCCTTGTATAATCGCTTTTTTTATTATTTCAAAATTAGACATTTGAACATAATTTACCGCTACTTTTTTCTCACTAATTTCATCCCTAATTTTTCGATTTAGAAAATCACTTTTCGGAAGAAGTATAGTTAAATTTTTCAAATCTCGTGTAAATAAAACTTGCCTATGTGCTAGAGTATGCTCCTTTGACATTACTAGTACTAGTTCTTCCTCAAACAACACATCGACATCAAATTGATCTTGTATTATTTTATCTGCTTCATAGATTGGCATGACTGCAAATTTAGCTCGATTTTCATTTAAACAACATTTTAAATCATCGTAGCAAAAACTATTAATTTCAAAATTAAAAAGAGGATAATTTTTACTAAATAGTTCTTCAAAATAATTCTCTGCAATATATTGGCTTAAAAATAGATTTACATTTTGTTGATCATTCACTTGTTGAACTGCAAGTAACAATTCATCTTCTAACAATTGCATTTTTTTTGCATATTGTAATACGATTTCTCCTTCAGTTGTCAATTCAACTTGCCTTTTATTCCGAATAATTAATTTACATTTTAATTCACCCTCTAATTGCTGAATGTGTTGTGATACAGTTGGCTGAGAACAAAATAAATGTTTGGCTGTTTCAGTAAATGATCGATATTGTGCTAATAAAATAAATGTTTTAAACCGTTCTTGCATATAATCATTTCCTTTTCTACTAACTGATAATTATTATCAATTATATACTATTAAACGTTAAAAGGTAATTTAATTATGTTGGAAATTAACTCCAAGAACAAAAGCGCAAGCGCCCTTCTCCTGCGGTTACTCGTCGCAAAAAGTCTTTTATTTAGCCCCGACAGCTCCTTGCGGGACCTGACGAGTGTGCTAGCACACGTGGGAAGGTAGTGACGCGACCTCGAGGGGCTGGGTGGCTTGCGCTAGAGATAGAATTTACTTTTTCCAAAGGGTTATCCACAAAGAGAAATTTTTTAATTTTTTAAACAATAAAAAATGGCATGAGTCCGTAAAATACGAACTCATGCCTTATTTAATTAAGATATTTTATTTAGAAATGATATGGATCGGGTTGCCAAGTAATACTTCAGCAGTTTCCATTGTAATTTCACCTAATGTTGGGTGAGGGTGAATAGTTAATGATACATCTTCAGCAGTCATGCCGCCTTCGATTGCTAAGCAAAGCTCAGAAATCATATCAGATGCACCAGCACCAATAATTTGAGCACCTACCAGTAAACCGTCTTCTTTACGAGCAACTAGTTTAACAAATCCTTCTGTTTGGTTTAAAGCTAATGCACGGCCGTTAGCTGCAAATGGGAATTTCGCAACATTTACTTCTAATCCTTCAGCTTTAGCTTGTTCTTCGCTATAACCTACTGTAGCCATTTCTGGATCTGTGAAACATACAGCTGGAATTGCTAAATAATCAACAATTGATTTTTCACCAGCGATTGCCTCAGCAGCCACTTTACCTTCATAAGAAGCTTTGTGCGCTAATTGAGGGCCACCAACGATATCACCAATTGCATAGATGTTTGGAATACTTGTACGGCATTGTTTATCAACTTTTAATAAACCGCGCTCTTCAAATTCAATACCAATTTGTTCTAAACCAAGTTCATCAGTGTTTGGACGACGACCTACTGTTACTAATACATAGTCGGCTTCAACTTTTTTCTCTTCTCCACCAACTTCATAAGTAACAACTACGCCTGTTTCGCTTTCTTCAACACCTTTAGCAGATGCGTTTACTTCGATTGTAACACCTTTTTTCTTAAGGCCTTTTTTCACGATTGCTGTCATTTGTTTTTCGAAACCAGCTAAAATATCTTTTCCGCCTTCGATAATCGTTACTTCTGTACCGAAGTTAGCAAATGCAGAACCTAATTCTGTACCGATATATCCACCACCAATTACAACTAACTTACCTGGTAATTCTTTTAAGTTAAGTGCGCCAGTTGAGTTAATTACACGGTTAGTAAATTTGAATGTTGGAATTTCTACTGGACGAGAACCAGTTGCTAAAATAGCATTTTTAAATGTATATGTTTGGGCTGAATCTCCGTTAATAACACGAACTGTATTAGCATCTACGAAGTAAGCTTCTCCTTTAACGATCTCAACGTTGTTTCCTTTTAAAAGACCTTCAACGCCGCCTGTTAATTTATTAACAACACTATTTTTAAATGCTTGAACTTTTTCAAAATCAAGCTTTACTTCAGAAGCGATTACTCCCATATCTTCTGAATGTTTTGCGTGCTCGAAACGGTGACCAACTGAAATTAAAGCTTTTGAAGGAATACATCCAACATTTAAGCAAACGCCACCTACTACATCTTTTTCTACAATTGTTACTTTTTGTCCAGTTTGAGCTGCGCGAATTGCCGCTACATAACCACCAGGGCCTGCTCCAACTACTAAAGTATCAATTTCAATTGCGAAATCTCCTACTACCATTTTTTACGCCTCCATTAATAAAAGTTCCGGGTCACTTAGCAAACGTTTTAAATGATTTAAAGCATATTGCGCTGTGGCACCGTCGATCATGCGATGATCAAAGCTCAATGATAATGCTAACACAGGTGCAGCTACAATTTCACCATTTTTTATTATTGGTTTCTCAGAAATTCTTCCGATTCCTAAAATTGCTACTTCAGGATGGTTAATTACAGGTGTAAACCATTGACCACCAGCAGAACCAATATTCGTAATTGAGCATGAAGCACCTTTCATCTCGTTTGGTGATAATTTGCCATCACGAGCCTTTGTTGCTAATTCATTAATTTCAGCAGAAATGTTGAAAATTGATTTGCGATCCGCATGTTTTACAACTGGAACGAGCAAACCTTTTTCAGTATCTGCTGCAATTCCTATATTATAATAGTGTTTTTGAATAATTTCACTTGTTTCGTCATCGAATGAACGATTAAATTCAGGAAACTCTCGCAATGTAGAAACTAACGCTTTCACTACATATGGAAGATATGTTAATTTAACGCCTTTCTCTTGTGCAATATCCTTGAATTTTTTACGATGAGCAACTAATTCTGTAACGTCCACTTCATCCATTAAAGTAACATGAGGCGCAGTATGTTTAGAATGTACCATCGCTTTTGCAATCGCTTTTCGAATTCCTGAAATTTTTTCACGAGTTTCAGGGAATTCTCCTTCAAGATTTACAGGGACATTTACAGATTTCGTTTCTGTTGTTGCTTTTGCTTCTTCTTGGACGCTTGAAGTTGCACTTGTAGAAGTAGAAGCTGTACCGCCCTTCATGAAGTTTTCAATGTCTTCTTTTAAAATACGACCATTTTTCCCAGTTCCATTAACGAACTGAATATTAACACCTTGATTTCTTGCAAACTTACGAACTGAAGGCATCGCAATAATACGTTTAGTTGAAGAGGACGACTCAACAACATCAACTGTTTTACCTGGAGCTTCAGAATCACCTTGAGTCGGTGCTTTTTCTACAGGACTGCCATCTTCAGCTGTCGCTTGAACTTGGGCACTAGTTGTAGCAGTAGATTGCTCTTCTTTATGGTGATCATCACCTTTAAATTGAAGATTTTCATAACCAGGTGCGTTAATTCGGATAAGTACATCTCCTACAACCGCTACAGAACCTTCTTCGACTAAAATTTCCTCAATTGTCCCTTCTACTGGTGAAGGCATTTCCACAACTGCTTTATCGTTTTGAATTTCACATAGTACATCATCTTCTTGAATTTTGTCGCCTACTTTAACGAACCATTTTACGATTTCCCCTTCATGTATACCTTCCCCAATGTCTGGCATGCGGAATTCAAACGCCATATCTTTCACCCTTTCCGTAATTACAAATGATTAGAATGTTAATACTTTCTTCGCCGTTTCTAAAATATCTTTATAGTTTGGTAACCAAATGTTCTCTGCTTGTGGGAATGGATAAATAGTATCAGGCGCTGCCACACGTAAAACAGGTGCTTCCAAACTTAAAATTGCACGTTCTGTAATTTCTGATACAACATTTGCTGCAATACCAGCTTGCTTTTGAGCTTCTTGCACAACAATTGCACGATTTGTTTTTTCAACAGAAGCAATGATTGTTTCAATATCAAGCGGTTGAATAGTTCTTAGATCCACTACTTCAACTGAATAGCCTTCTTTTTCAAGTTCTTCAGCTGCTTTTAAACTTTCATGTACCATTAAGCCATATGCAAAGATCGATAAATCTTTCCCTTCGCGTTTAACATCTGCTTTTCCTAGAGGAATTGTATAAGCTTCTTCAGGTACTTCTTCACGAATTGAGCGGTAAAGTTTTAAATGCTCTAAGAAAATTACAGGATCATTATCTCGGATTGATGAAATTAACAAACCTTTTGCATCGTATGGAGTAGAAGGAATGACAACTTTTAATCCAGGTTGTTGTGCCATTAAACCTTCTAAACTATCAGAGTGCATTTCAGGTGTATGAACTCCACCGCCAAATGGAGAGCGAATTGTAACAGGCATGCTATAAGTATTGCCTGTACGATAACGATAACGAGCTAATTGTCCACTAATTGAATCCATTACTTCAAAAACGAAGCCGAAAAATTGAATTTCAGGAACTGGACGGAACCCAGTTAATGATAACCCTACTGCTAAACCACCAATTCCAGATTCAGCTAGTGGTGTATCAAATACACGATCTACACCAAATTCGTTTTGAAGGCCTTCAGTAGCACGGAATACCCCACCGTTTACGCCGACGTCTTCACCGAACACTAAAACATTTTCATCATTTTTCAGCTCGCATCGAAGCGCATCAGTAATTGCTTGAACCATCGTCATTTGTGCCATAGGTTATTTCGACTCCTTCTCTTTATAGATTTCATATTGCTCTTGTAAGTTAACAGGCATTTCTTCATACATATTTGAAATAAGGTCAGTTACTTTTTGTTTTGGTGTTTCATCAGCAAGTTTAATCGCTGCTTTAATTTCTTCTTTCGCACGTTCTATAACTTCTGTTTCTTTTTGTTCAGACCATAAACCTTTACCCTCTAAGTAGATACGGAAGCGTACGATCGGATCTTTTGCAGCCCATTCATTATCTATATCTGATGTACGGTAACGTGTTGGATCATCACCAGACATTGTATGTGGACCGTAACGGTAACACATTGTTTCAATTAACGATGGTCCTTCTCCATTTACTGCACGTTGTCTTGCATCACGTGTTGCAACATACACTGCTAACGGGTCCATACCGTCTACTAAAGAACTTGGGATACCTGCTGCAATACCTTTTTGAGCAATTGTTTTCGCAGCAGTTTGTACTTCCCTAGGTGTTGAAATCGCGTACTGGTTATTTTGTACAATAAAGATTGCAGGTGTTTTTTGAGCTCCCGCAAAGTTTATTCCTTCATAGAAATCCCCTTGTGAAGAACCGCCGTCACCTGTATATGTGATCGCTACAGTTTTTGAACCACGTTTTTTTAGACCTAGTGCAACTCCAGCTGTTTGAACATATTGAGCACCAATAATAATTTGAGGTGGTACAACATTAACTCCTTCTGGAATTTGATTTCCTACAAAATGTCCACGGCTAAATAAAAATGCTTTCCATAATGGAAGACCGTGCCAAATGATTTGTGGTACATCACGATAACCTGGTAAAATCCAGTCATCTTTTTCTAAAGCAAAATGAGAAGCTAATTGAGAAGCTTCCTGACCAGCAGTTGGTGCATAGAAACCAAGTCTACCTTGACGGTTAAGTGAAATTGAACGTTGATCTAAAATTCGTGTATAAACCATTCGTGTCATCAGCTCAACTAATTCTTCATCAGATAGTTTTGGATCAGCTTCCTCGTTAACAATTTTCCCTTCTTCATTTAATATTTGAAACATTTCGAATTGACTTTCAATTTCATTCAAAGTAGTTTTTGGATCAAATTGTTTTGAATTTTTTTCTCCCATATAGCACCTCTCCTTAATTTCTGTATTATATAATTTCACAAAAAAATTAGTACAATAACTTGTTAGATTGAGTATATACAAATAAAACCAATCGGTCAATCATTGATTACCTTTTAAATCACACTTTTTTTCTCGAAAAAATTAAAATCCCATTTCCCCCATCTGTTATATATTAATATCCTAACTGTATTATAACAATTGATAAACACGCTTTATTCGTATAATTTTGAACAATACCCACCCCCTTTTCTTTCTAATTTCATATACTGAAACAACTAATGTTTTTCATAAGAAAAAATAGTTCATTTGTGATATTTTAATTAGAAAGTAAGATCTTTTTATGTATACTTTTAAATACATAGTACATTTGTTTCGAAAGGAAGTTTAAATATGATTTTAATGAAAGATATTATTCGCGAGGGCCATCCCACTTTACGAAAAAGAGCTGAGGAGGTTACATTCCCCTTATCTGCCGATGACCGTCAACTTGCATCTGATTTGTTGGAGTATTTAATTAATAGTCAAAATCCTGAGACAGCTGAAAAATATGGACTACGTTCTGGTATTGGTTTAGCAGCTAATCAAGTTAATTCATTAAAAAGAATGTTTGCGTTACATCTAGAAGATGACAATGGTGAACTTTTAAGCTTTATTGCTATTAATCCTAAAATTGTTAGCCATTCTGTTGAAAAAACATATATTGCATCCGGTGAAGGTTGTCTTTCTGTTGACCGTCAAGTACCTGGATACGTCCCACGATATGCAAGAATTACCGTAAAGTTCTTCACAGTTGATGGTGAAGAAAAAAAACTGCGTTTAAAAGGATTACCTGCTATCGCCTTTCAACATGAATTAGATCATCTTAATGGTGTAATGTTTTATGATCATATTAATAAAGAAAATCCATTCGCCGAAATTCCAAATTCTTGTCCATTAGAACGAGAATAATCATCAAGAGCTATCTGTTATAAAAATTTTTCTGAAAAGACAGTTTTAGTAACAGATGAAAAGGGGACGTCCAAATACTACCGAACGTCCCCATCATTATTAACAAAATGATTTAATTATAATCTGATGCATACATTTAATCGTCTAAAATTTCATTTTATTTCACTTATATAATGTTCAACTGCTTCATTACTTTTGCAAGTCCATCCCGATCGACATGATCTGCAACAACATCAGCAATTTCTTTTACTTTCTCGTGACCATTCCCCATCGCCACACCCGTTCCTACAGCTTGTAGCATTTCAATATCATTTAATCCATCTCCAAAGGCAAAAGAGTTTTCAATTGGAATGTTCATCTTTTCAAGTACTTTCTTAATACCACGTGCTTTAGAACCTGCTTTCGGAAGAATATCACAGGAATAACGATGCCAACGAACAAAATTTGCTTCAGAAAATTTATCTTTATATAGATGCTCGTCTGCTTCCTCCATAAAGATTAACGTTTGATATACTTCATGATCTTCGTAGAAAGAAGGATTAGTAACTGGATATGGATATTTTAATGTATTTAAACTTTCTCGAATAAACTCATTCCCTTTAATAGATGCAATCATTTTTTTATCATCAAGAAACACAACTGGATGATTTCTTTCATTGCCAAACTGAATGATTTCTGCAAGATAGTTTTTTGGAATACTATCTGTAAAAATAACCTCACCTTTGTACACTACATATTGTCCGTTAAATGTTACATATGTATCAATTTCTAATTCCTCTAATACTGGTTCAATCATAAACGGTGCTCTCCCCGTTGCAATAGTAATTTCAAAACCGTTTTGTCGAGCTTGCTTTACTGCATCTAAAGCAGACTGTGGAATCCTTTTTTCATAATTATAAAGTGTTCCATCTACGTCAAAAAATAAGATATCCTTCATTTTAAAATCCTTTCAATGCATATTTATATGTAAATGAAAAATACTTTACATATATATAAAAATTCAGTATAATTCACTTAAGGAGTGATGTGCCATGTTAAAACGACTCAAAAAGAAAATTTTGAAACGATTAAATGGCATCCTCGGAAAAAAATCAATTGCTTAAGCCCTTCAATTTTGAAGGGCTTTTCTTTATTTTAAAGGACACGCATGATAATATAAAGGAAATGCATCATTTAATAATTTATTGATTCAACTTATCTTCATTCTACACAAGACTCTCACTCCAAATGATGGTAAAATGATTGAAGTGTAGATTCAGCTACTAAATATATGTTTGCTGGGAGAAGATAAACCCTCAGGGCAATGTCACTGATTTTGGATGATTTCGTTTATTCACATAGACCAAGCTCCATTCCGAAATCCATGTGGCATTTCGCTAAGGTAACATTGATAATATTGTGAATAAAAATGATTGCACAATAATGTACGTAATTAAAGGAGAGAAAACATGATTTACAAAGTTTATTATCAAGAAAATGCAAATGAAGTACCAGTTCGCGAAAATACGAAAAGTCTTTATTTAGAAGCATCTTCTGAAAGAGAAGTCCGCGAATATTTAAAAGACCGCAATTATAACATTGAGTATATCCAATTACTTGAGGGCAATTATTTAGAGTACGAACAAAACAGCCCGGATTTCCGTTTGGAGAACGCTTAATCTTTATGAAATTTGTTAAAAATGATCAAGCAGCTGTTTTTGCTCTTGGCGGACTGGGCGAAATCGGCAAAAATACTTATGCAGTACAATTCCAAGATGAGATTATTGTAATCGATGCTGGAATTAAATTCCCTGAAGACGATTTGTTAGGTATTGACTATGTAATTCCTGATTATACGTATTTAGTACGTAATGCTGATAAAATTAAAGGATTATTTATAACTCATGGTCACGAAGATCATATCGGTGGTATTCCGTATTTATTACGTCAAGTGAATATCCCTGTTTATGGTGGCAAACTCGCTCTCGGATTACTACGCAACAAATTGGATGAGCATGGTTTACTTCGTACAACAAAACTAATTGAAATTAAAGAAGATGACGTAATTAAATTCAGAAAAACGTCCGTTAGTTTCTTCCGTACAACTCATAGTATTCCTGATGCTTTCGGAATTGTTGTAAAAACTCCTCCTGGAAATATAGTTCATACAGGAGACTTTAAATTTGACTTTACTCCTGTTGGCGAACCAGCTAACTTAACAAAAATGGCTGAAATCGGTCGTGACGGTGTACTTTGCTTGTTGTCCGATAGTACTAATGCTGAAGTACCTAACTTCACGATGTCAGAACGAAAAGTTGGAGAAAGCATCCATGATATTTTACGAAAAGTTGAAGGGCGAATAATATTTGCAACCTTCGCATCGAACATCCATCGATTACAACAAGTTACAGATGCAGCTGCACAATATGGTCGTAAAATTGCTGTATTTGGTCGTTCAATGGACAATGCGATTTCAATTGGTCGCGAACTAGGTTATATTACAGCGCCAAAAGAAACCTTTGTTGACGCTCAAACGATTAATCGCCTTCCTGCCAATGAAGTAATTATTTTATGTACAGGCTCTCAAGGTGAACCAATGGCTGCATTATCAAGAATTGCAAATGGTACACATCGACAAATTCAAATTCAGCCTGGTGATACAGTCGTATTTTCTTCTTCACCAATACCAGGGAATACAATGAGTGTTAATAAAATTATCAATTTATTGTTCCGTGCAGGTGCAGAAGTCATTCATGGTTCATTAAATAACATTCATACATCTGGTCATGGTTCACAAGAAGAACAAAAATTGATGCTAAGATTAATTAAACCGAAATTCTTCATGCCAATTCATGGTGAATACCGCATGTTAAAAATGCATACAAGCTTAGCTGTAGATTGTGATGTTCCACTTGAAAATACCTTTGTCATGGAAAATGGCGATGTACTAGCTTTAAGCTCAAATAAAGCAGCAGTTGCTGGTCGCATTCCATCTGGAGATGTCTATATTGATGGAAGTGGAATTGGAGATATTGGCAATATCGTATTACGCGACCGACGAATTCTTTCAGAAGAGGGATTAGTGATAGTTGTTGTTAGCGTTGATATGAAAAAACAAAAAATTGTTGCTGGGCCAGATATTATTTCTCGTGGTTTCGTCTATATGCGTGAATCAGGTACAATGATAAGCGAAGCACAAAAAATGTTAAATAGTCATTTAAATGACATTATAAAAGGTAAATCTACTCAGTGGACAGAGTTGAAAAATGAAATTACAGACGTTTTAGGACCTTATCTTTTCGAAAAAACGAAACGTCGTCCAATGATTCTTCCTATTATTATGGAAGTTTAGATTATAAAAAAGGGTTATCCATTCAGTGAATTACTGATGGATAACCCTTATTTTTTTATAGAAAAGAACACACTTCCACTATCATCATCTGTTAACTCATTGTTTTTTTCACAAAACGATTAATATCCACATCTGCCCCGATTACTAATAGAATATCTCCAAGCAATATTTTATCATCAGCTGCTGGGGAAATAATAATAGACTCCCCTCGTTTAATGCCAACTATATTTATCCCATATTTCGCACGAATATCTAAATCTATTAGTGAAAATCCTGCAATTCGTTCATTTGCTTTAATCTCCATAATTGAATGCTCATCGGAAAGTTCTAAGTAATCCAATACATTATTTGACATCATATTATTTGCAATACGAATTCCCATATCACGTTCTGGATGTACAACATGATCAGCACCAATTTTCCTTAACACTCTCGCATGATAATCATTTTGTGCTTTTACTGTAATTTGTTGCACTCCTAAATCTTTTAAAATAAGTGTTGTTAAAATACTAGCTTGAATATTTTCACCAATCGCAATAATAACATGTTCAAAGTTACGAATTCCTAATGATTTAATGACTTCTTCATCTGTTGTATCTGCAACGACAGCTTGAGTTGCAATTTTAGCATATTCATCAACACGCTCAGAAGAACTATCGATTGCCAAAACATCAGCACCTAATCTAATAAGTTCTTTTACAATACTTCCTCCAAAACGCCCTAATCCTACTACGACAAATTCTTTTCTCATATTAACCCTCCGTACAAGACCTCGCTTGTTCTATTTTAACTTAGTGTAGTGTCTTTGCACAAATGGTAAAAGGTTTCAGTATTATTCCTTAATTCCAACAACCCTAATTCTTTTATAATCCGCTTCCCATTGTCCATTTTTATATAAAATGGGTTTTAGAGCGTCTTCAACCTTTGAGATAATTAATTGCGAGATCTCCTTTTCAATTCCATTAAAAAGGGATAGACCAAACATATTAATCCAATTTTTCAGACCATCTTCCCCTTCTAGCGGCGTTTGTCGATTGAAATGGACTGCATAAGTTACCCGAAAACCGACACTTTCCATTAACGCTGAATATTGCCCTATACTAGGATAAAACCACGGATAATTTTCTTGCCTAAATTGGATTCCATATACTTCTATTTGATTTATAATTTCCGATGTAATAATTTGAACATTGCCCTTTCCTCCAAATTCAGCAACAAATCTTCCGCCTTGTTTTAAACTATTAAAAATACTATGTAACGCTTTTTCAGGCGGTTTCACCCAATGTAATGTAGCATTCGAAAAAACAGCATCAAAAGCATTTTCATAACCTAATGATGTTGCATCCTTTACCAGAAACGTCACTTCAGGATATTTTACCTTTGCTTGCTGAATCATAGTTTCTGAATTATCAATACCAATTATATCTATCCCTTTATCGTATAGTATTTTCGCTATATCGCCTGTCCCACAACCTAAATCTAAAATTCTCTCGCCATTTTTAGCAGCCAATAGTTCCACTAAATCATTTCCATATTTCGATACAAAAGAGTGATATTGATCATATAAATTTGCGTTCCAAGTATTTTTATTCACTTCATCAGCAATATTCATCCTTTTCGCTCCTTAAAATTATTTAACTTGATTATAAAGGAGACGAACTATAATTAATATTTTCTAAAAATCATATATGTTATAACTTATTTTTATAAGAAATGCTAATAAAGGAGCAAACAGTTTTAGAAAACTTTCCTTATAGTCTCTGTTTTTTCGCGCCTCTCAGCCGCTGCGCAAAGTATGAGAGTAATCAGCGATAAAAAACATTACTTTAACTCATAAAACGGCTGCGAAAGCGCGAAATAGTGATTAAATACTTTCCTAAAATTTTAGAGGTTCACTTATATATAAAACTTATCTTCCAATTAAACGATTAATACTCATATCAACCATTCTCATCCCGTTTCCACCCGTTTGAAAGTGACGTAATACACCAAATTTATCAAATACGTAATACGAAGGGACAAATCGATTGTTAAATGCATTTGATAATGTCAAATTATTATCAACAAGAATTGGCTCAGTTATATTATATTTTACCGCAGCTCTTTCAATTTTTTCTAAATTTGTATCAGCTTCTGATCTGGGCATATGAACTGCAACAACATTCAATTGATCCCAATATTGGTCACGAAATCTATTTACTATTTTCATCGACTCTTTACACTGATAACAACTAACCGACCAAAAATGAATTAATGTTGGTTTTTCTCCAATTAAATCCGTACGTGTTACATAGCCATTTATCCAATTCGAAGCATCTTCTAGTTCCGGAATTGGCGAGCGCAATCTCATTTATTTTCCTCCTGTTTATAAAAGTCGAAAAATCGATTGTTTAATCGAATATACAATATTCTAAAAACCCTCAAATCGTTACATTCCGATAAATTACAACAAACTTCATAAAAATTTTAAAAAACTTTATAAAATATGTGTTGATAAACGTAATTTTTCCAGTATAATAACATCATTGATTGTAAACTTTAAGTTTTGTTAAAGTAAACTTTTATACAAAAAGTTTATGATCACTAAACTTATGAGGAGTTTTTTTATGCAAATTGGAGCAAAAATTAAAGCTTTACGAATAAAAAAAGGTCTTACACAGGAAGAATTAGGTGAAAGAACTGATTTAACAAAAGGCTATATTTCACAGCTAGAGCGTGACTTAAACTCTCCATCCATTGAGACATTATTCACCATTTTAGAAGTACTAGGAACGACCCCTAGAGATTTCTTTGATGATTCTATATCAGAAAAAAAAATTGTTTATAACGAAGAAGATCAAACTTCTTATTTTGATGAGGAAAAGAAGTATCAAATACAATGGCTTATTCCAACTTCGAATGAAAAAGAGATGGAACCAGTTTTAATAACTCTTCAAAAAGGTGGAGAATATAAACAATTTGAGCCTTCATTAGCAGAGACATTTATCTATGTGTTAAAAGGACGAATTCGAGTTGTGCTTGGTGAGGAACAATTTATCGCCAGTGAAGGAAATGCCGTTTATTATGAAGCATCACAAAATCATCAAATATTGAATGCGAATAATGGAAAAACAGAGTTGTTATTAGTAGCAACAGAATCTTATTTATAGATTAGGAGGCTAAAAAAATGAACGATACAATCATTCAATTTGAAAATGTTTCTAAATCATATGATGATGGGACAGTTGTATTAAAAAATATTAATTTTGAGCTTGAAAGAGGGAAATTTTATACATTACTTGGGCCTTCTGGTTGTGGAAAAACAACAATTTTAAGACTAATTGCTGGATTTACAGAACCGTCAAACGGCACGATTTATTTCAATGATAAAAAAATTAATAACGTACCAGCAAACGAGCGACAAGTGAATACTGTTTTCCAGGATTACGCGTTATTCCCGCATTTAAATGTTTTTGAAAATGTAGCCTTTGGATTACGAATAAAAAAATTAAAAGAAGCAGATATTCAAAAGCGCGTTTTAGAAGCATTAAAGTTTGTAAACTTAAGCGGTTACGGCAACCGGGAAATTTCTGAAATGTCAGGTGGTCAACGTCAACGTGTTGCAATCGCTCGAGCAATTGTAAATGACCCAGAAGTTATTTTATTAGACGAACCTTTATCAGCACTCGATTTAAAACTTCGGTCTGAAATGCAATATGAATTAAGAGAATTACAACAACGTTTAGGAAAAACTTTTGTTTTTGTTACACACGATCAAGAAGAAGCATTAGCAATGTCAGATGAAATATTCGTTATCAATGATGGTGAAATCCAGCAATCCGGCACACCCGTTGATATTTATGATGAACCAATTAATCGCTTCGTTGCAGATTTTATAGGTGAATCAAATATTGTAAATGGAGTAATGATTGAGGATTTCAAAGTACAGTTTAACGGGAAAACATTTGAATGTGTTGACCAAGGAATGAAACCGAATGAAAAAGTAGATATCGTAATTCGACCAGAGGATTTAGAAATCACTACTGTTGATAAAGGAAAGCTCGTTGTAACTGTAGATACCCAGCTTTTCCGCGGTGTACATTATGAGCTTTCAACTTATGATAAGGATGGCAATGAATGGCTAGTTCATTCACTAAAAAAGGCAGATGTGGGAGAACAAATAGGTTTAGACTTTGATCCAGAAGCAATTCATGTAATGCGTTTAAATGAAACAGAAGAAGAGTTTGATAAACGACTTGAATCCTATGGAGAAGATGAAGAATGAACAATAAAGTTTCTAAAGGATCGATACTCCCTTATAGTTTATGGATAGTACTATTTGTAATTGCACCGATTGCCTTAATTGTTTATTATTCCTTGTTAGACCTAGAGGGAAATTTTACTTTACGTAATTATCAATCATTCTTTTCCCCTGTTTATTTAAAAATGACTTTAACAAGCTTTTGGTATGCCTTTTTAATTACATTATTTGCACTATTAATTTCCTATCCAACAGCTTATCTTTTAACAAAAACAAAACATAAGCATTTATGGTTAATGTTAATCATTATTCCGTCATGGATTAACTTATTATTAAAAACTTATGCATTTATTGGGATTTTTGGATTATATGGACCAATTAATGCTGTAGTTGAAGTATTCGGATTAGAACCAAATCAAATATTATTTACGGATTTTAGCTTTATTTTTGTTTCAGTTTATATTTTTATTCCGTTTATGATTATTCCGATTTTTAACTCGTTAGATAAATTAAATCCAACATTAGTTTATGCTGCTCGTGATTTAGGAGCTTCAAGCTATACAACTTTCCATCGTGTTATTTTCCCTTTAACAATCGATGGAGTAAAGTCTGG
Organism: Bacillota bacterium; assembly: GCA_023405135.1. Lineage (GTDB taxonomy): Bacteria > Bacillota > Bacilli > Bacillales_A > Planococcaceae > Ureibacillus. The sequence continues at coordinate 27,518 of JAEXYZ010000114.1, forward strand.
AATTCAAGTAACCTTTATACCTGCTTTATCTTTATTCATGATTACTCGCTTAATTGCTGGAAATCAAGTAATTACATTAGGAACGGCAATTGAACAACAATTCCTAGTTTCTCAAAACTGGGGAATGGGGTCTACAATCGCAGTATTTTTAATTATTAGTATGATTGTTATTATGCTTATTACCGGGCAAAGAAAAGGGGGCCGTATATAATGAAAAAATTATCAACTGCCTCAAAACTTTATCTCGTAATTGTCTTTATAATCCTATATGCACCTATATTCTATTTAATTTTTTATTCCTTTAATAGCGGTGGCTCAATGAACAATTTTGATTCGTTCACACTTGAGCATTACAAAGCGGTATTTGAAGATTCAAGATTAATCGTTATTTTAATCAACACTGTAATTATTGCATTACTTTCAGGATTAATTGCAACTATTATTGGTACCCTCGGTGCTATTGGCATTATATCGATTAAAGATGCGAAAATGCGTAATATTCTTCTATCGTTAAATAATGTTTTGATTGTTAGCCCCGATGTTGTAATAGGTGCAAGCTTCTTAATTTTATTTACAATGCTTGGTGTAAAACTCGGATTTACTTCTGTTTTAGTTTCACACGTAGCATTTAGTGTTCCAATCGTCGTGCTTATGGTTTTACCGAAATTGCTCGAGATGAATACGTCTCTAATTGATGCTGCCCGTGACTTAGGAGCAACGAAACGTGATGTGTTAACAAGAGTCATCCTTCCCTACATCCAGCCCGGGATTTTTGCAGGATTCTTTTTAGCTTTAACGTATTCGTTAGATGATTTTGCCGTTACGTTTTTTGTAACGGGAAATGGTTTTTCTACACTCTCTGTTGAAATTTATTCGATGGCACGTACTGGTATTACTTTAACAATTAATGCATTATCTGGATTAATCTTTTTAATAACTGTATTAGTTGTTATTGGATATTATTTTGTTACGAATCGTGCCAAACGAGTTAGCGAGGAGGTACATCGATGAAACCGTTAATTCAAGCAACTATTGCAATAATAGTCGTATGTGCGCTCCTATTTTTTGCTGCAGACAGATTAGAAACTGCTAGTTCTAAAGGAAGTAAAGATACGATTACAGTTTACAACTGGGGAGAGTATATTGACCCAGAATTAATAGACAAATTTACAGAAGAAACTGGTATTCAAGTAATTTATGAAACATTTGATTCAAACGAAGCGATGAAAACAAAAATCGAGCAAGGTGGTTCTTCTTATGATGTAGCTGTTCCTTCAGAATATATGGTTGAAATGATGATTGAGGAAGACTTAGTCATTCCGTTAGATCATTCTAAAATTCCGAATTTGAAAAATATCGATCCTTATTTTTTAGACTTAGCTTTTGATCCTGGCAATAAATATTCAATTCCCTACTTCTGGGGTACAGTAGGAATAGTCTATAATCCCAATTTGGTTGAAGATCATTTAACATTTACAACTTGGGAAGATTTGTGGGACCCTTCATTAAAAGACAAAGTGTTCTTAGTTGATGGAGCTCGTGAGGTAATGGGAATGGGCTTAAATTCTTTAGGGGAATCACTTAATTCTAAAGATGATGTTTTATTAAAGAAAGCTACGGATAAATTAATTACTTTATCACCTAATATTAAAGCAATAATTGGTGATGAAATAACACCATTAATGATTAATAATGAAGCAGCCGTTGCTTTAACATGGTCTGGTCAAGCTGCCGATATGATGTGGGAAAATGAAGAGCTTGATTTTGCTGTACCAGAAGAGGGTTCAAATTTATGGTTTGACAATTTTGTTATTCCAAAAACAGCAGACAATCTTGATGGTGCCCATGAATTTATAAACTTTATGCTTGATCCGGAGAATTCTGCACAAAACAACGACTATGTTGGCTATTCAACACCTAATAAAGAAGCAATGGCTTTAATGGATCCTGAAGTAATTGAAGACGAACGTTTCTATCCAGATGAACAGCTACGCGAAAAACTAGAAGTTTATGAAAATCTAGGTCTTGAATGGTTAGGAAAATACAATGAGTACTTCTTAAAATTTAAAATGTCAATACGATAAGAATAAGGTGGAGTATTTCATTTTGCTTGACTTAAGCAACTCTCAACGTTGTTCCCTTTATAAAATTTCCACAATACTAACTTTTGTGAGTTAATTTCTATTTAAAAAGCCGACGAATGATAAATTAAAGGTTCTATAATAAATGTTGGGGTTTTTAAACAATTTCTAAAATAAAAATGCACAACATCACCTATTTTACTATACTTGAATTGTTGAGAAACAAGTTAGTAAAGGGGAGTTGTGCTGTATG
>JAEXYZ010000015.1 GCA_023405135.1 Bacillota bacterium
TCTTAATCATCTATTTTCTCGCGAATATGGTCATAGCCTTTTTTAGAATTTCAAGCTCCTGTTTTAATCGGAGATTTTCTTTTTGAATGGCTTCTACGTCAGACACAGTTAACTCCTGTGTACCTTCGATTGGGGAATGTTGTTTTATCCATTTATAAATTGTGACTTTAGAAACACCATATTCGCGCTGGTATGACTGACCGGTGTACCCGAGCGATAAAGCTCGACTACTGTTTGTTTAAATTCTTGATTATATCGTTTTTGATTCATATTCGGACACGTCCTCTCGTTAATTCAATATTATTGACTTAACCAAGTTGTGTCTATACATCTATACTACATTCAAATTATTAATTATCAAATACAGCTAAATAAAAGAGAATCTTAAGAAATTCTTCATAATTATAATAACTGGAAATTAAGATTCGAACTTTAAGATAAAAACATAAGAAAAAGGTGGGGTGAGAGCAGTGGAGAAATTGACAGTGCTCATCACAGATGATGACAAGGATATTCGTGATGGGATTGAGATTTATTTAAAAAACGAGGGATATAACGTTTTAAAAGCTTCGGATGGAATGGAGGCATTAAGGCTATTAGAAGAAAATGAAGTACATTTAATTATTCTTGATATTATGATGCCGAATATGGATGGAATTACTGCAACCTTTAAGATAAGAGCTGAACGAAATATTCCCATAATCATGTTAAGTGCAAAAGCAGAGGAAACAGATAAAATTCATGGATTATCAGTAGGGGCAGATGATTATATTACGAAACCATTTCATCCACTAGAACTTCTTGCACGGGTAAAATCTCAACTTAGACGTTACGTTCAATTAGGTACGTATCAAGGACAATCACAGTCGAAAGTCGAAGTGAACGGACTATCACTTGATATTGATGCAAAGGAAGTTCGACTTGATGGTGAACTTATAAAACTTACTCCGATTGAGTACAAAATTACTGAATTATTGCTAAAGAATGCAGGACGTGTCTTTTCCATTAATGAGATTTACGAACTTGTTTGGAATGAAGAGGCCTACAACGCAGAAAATGTTGTGGCAGTTCATATTCGTAAAATTCGAGAAAAAATTGAAACGGATCCGAAAAATCCAAGGTTTTTAAAGGTTGTGTGGGGCATTGGATACAAAATTGAAAAATAAAATTGAGACAAGCATAACAGTAATTTGTGTAATCGCATCAATGATCGGAATGATTTTCATTTGTAGTGCAACATTTAATTTTATTAACGATCAATATGATCAAGCACTTCAGTTATTGTTAAAACTATTTTGAGGAGGAAAAATTAATTGATAAAAAAAGGCAAGCTATTCCTCACTCTTTTTCTTATAATATGGGTTATTTTTAGTGGGTTTTTGTTTGTTAATCATGGACAAAGTTATATTGTCAAATCTTATTTTAATTCTGATTACTTCCAATCAACAATAGAAACGTATAAAGAACAACTTGGAAGATATGTTTTGGCACCTTTTGATGTAGAAAAGGCAAAGGAAAATATTACAGTAACTCAGGATGAAATCGAGTATTACAGAAATTACTATGGTACTTTAACAGAGCAAATAGAAAATATTCGCAGTCAATATGCTGGTCGAATATTGCAAGCAGAAGATTCCGGTGACGATGAATTAAAAGGCCTATTAGTCGCAGAGCGTGATGCGAAAATTAAAGATATAAAAGGAAACTTTCAAAATGATGAGTATGTTGAAAAGAAAATACTCAATAACAAAAAACGTATTATAGAAAGTTATGCAGCGCAACAAGAACGCAATCGGAATGATTTTTTAAATGTATATAATTATTTCGCATATAGCTTTACTAATATTAAAACAGGAGATACGGTTGAGTTTGGAGATATAAATGGTTCAAGTCTTTATACAAAAAACTTTGGTATTAATAATGAACCGTATTTAACTGTTGATAGTACAGCTTATATTGATCCATATGAAAGTTACCACGAAATGGATGATATGTATAAGGGGTTAGAGGTACAAGGCGAAATAGCGCAATTTGAAGGTATGATTAGAATTCCAAAGTCGATGCTAAATTCTACAAACTTTAAAGGTGAATACCAATCCTTCATGGTTGCGAAAATTATATTCTATATTATTTGGGCATCTGGCATTTTAGCGATTGTAGGCTTACTAACATTTGCTAAACCATCATGGAAGCAATTGATGATTTCGCATAAGTTTAAATCGATGTTTTTGAAAATACCAGTGGATGTTCGAATCGTGGCGCTTCTGATTACAGCTTTTATTGGATTTGCTTTCATAGATGTGATTGGAAATATGATTGGAAATATTTATTATAATTGGGCAGGGAATAATCTAATCTCGTATATTATTGAAATCTTAATCTACACAGTAATCGTGTTTATCGCCTGGGCTGCAGTAATTTTTGGTGCAATTTGGACTTTTGAAACGGTATCTGAAGAAAATAAATGGAAGCAAGAGCTGAAGAGTGCCTTTCTATATCGAATAGCAAATGGTATGCAAGATCTATTTTTAAATCGTTCTATCGGATTACAGTCATTGGCAATTTTAATTATTACTTTCCTTGCAGGGATTGGGTTTGTCGGGGCATTTATGCAAGTTGAATTGGCAGTTATATATTTTATACTCTTCTTCTTTATAGCGTTACCTGCCTTTCTTATTTTCCTTCGTCGTATGGGCTACCTAAACCGTATTATGAAACAAACGAAGGATATGGCAGAAGGACGTTTAACAACTGAGATAAAAGTAAGAGGAAAATCGCCTTTTGCACGTCATGCCGCAAATTTAAATGAGTTGCGCGAAGGCGTTAGAAAATCAATGTCTGAGCAGGCAAAAAGTGAACGTTTAAAAACTGAGCTAATAACAAATGTTAGTCATGATTTACGCACGCCTCTAACTTCAATTATTACGTACACTGATTTATTAAAAAATCCTAACATTACAGAGGAAGAACGAAACCAATATATTGATGTGTTGGACAAAAAATCAGCTCGTTTAAAAACGTTAATTGAAGATTTATTTGAAGTTTCAAAAATGGCGAGTGGTAATATTGAATTAACAAAGCAACGAGTTGATTTGACACAATTAATGAAGCAAGCAATGGGAGAGCATGAAGAGGAATTTGCTAATGCTAACTTAGATTTGCGTCTGATAATTCCAGATGAGCCAATATTCGCTTATGTGGATGGTCAAAAATGGTGGCGTGTTATTGATAATTTAGTAGTGAATACAATGAAGTATTCATTAGAAGGAACTAGAGTTTATGTAACGTTAAAGAAACGTGGTACAGAAGCTGAATTTATTGTGAAAAACGTATCGAAATATGAAATGAGTGAAAATGTAGAGGAGCTTACTGAACGATTTAAACGTGCGGATGTATCTCGACATACTGAGGGTTCTGGACTAGGCTTAGCTATTGCACAGTCAATCGTTGACTTACACAGTGGACGTTTAAATATTGAAGTAGATGGCGATTTATTTAAAGTAATTGTTACAGTTCCAACAGAATATTAGTTTTCAATGAAGGCACCATCTTTCCTTAGGTGGTAGCCTTCTTGTTTTAAAATGTCTACTCTTTCTCTACATGGTATACTTTGTACATATATTATTGAGGGAGGAGATGTAATTGGGGAAACTAGCTGGAATATCAGTCGCAATTATATTATATAGTGCTATCAGTGCCTATTTAGGTTTTAATTTAAAGAAATGGCTTGGATCAATTCATTTTTATCCGGTACCTTTTGTTTATTGGCTTGTTTTCTTTATCATCGCCTTTAGTTTTTTAATTGGTAGATTGCATAACTGGCTTAAACCGTTTTCTGTTATCGGGAATTATTGGATGTTTTTTTTCGAGTATGGTCTCATATTATGTATTATTGCAAATTTAATTGTAACGTTAACACCAATTAAAAATATTGCAGTAGTTGGTTCGGTAGTAGTAGGTTTACTTATCGTTTTATTTGCCTGGGGTACATATAATGCTTATTCTCCGGTGGTTCGTAATTTAGAAATTACTATTGATAAAAAAAGTGAGCCATTAAAATTAGTCATTGCATCAGACTTTCACTTAGGAATCCTATCAAACAAAAAACATTTGCAAAGATTTGTAGAATTATCAAATAAAGAAAATCCGGATGCTGTGTTACTTGTGGGAGATTTAGTCGATGATGATCCTATATGGTTTGTGAAGGATGGCATGAATGAAGTGATGAAGCAGCTGAAAGCAACATATGGTGTTTATGGAGTACTAGGGAATCACGAATATTATGGAGGTAAGATTCCACTCTTTGTTGAAGAAATGAAGGAAGCCAATGTAAAAATATTAATGGATGAAACAATTTTAGTTGGAAATCGTTTTTATATAACAGGGCAAGAAGATGTAACGAATAAAAATAGAATGCCAATTGGGATGCTTAAGCCTGAGAATGAAAAGCTTCCTTGGATTGTTATGAATCATACACCAAATAATTTGCAATTACCACTAGAAGCGGGGGTAGATTTACATCTATCGGGTCATACGCATCTTGGGCAATTATGGCCGAATAATTATATTACGAATCGAATTTTTGAGCTTGATTATGGTTATTTGCAAAAAGCAAACATGCATACGCTTGTATCATCAGGATTCGGTTTTTGGGGACCTCCAACTAGGATTGGCAGTAGAAGTGAGTTGTGGGTTGTAGATGTTCATTTTACAGGTAATGAATAGATTGATGGACATAGACATTCTAGAAACCATCATGTATTGTAATTTAAGTACTTATAGAATAAAAATATGAGGAGATTTTATTTTGTATGGAATTTTTTGATTTAATAAAGGCGATTATCCTTGGATTTGTTGAAGGGATGACAGAATTTGCCCCGGTTTCTTCAACGGGTCATATGATTATTGTTGATGATTTATGGTTAAAGACGAAGGAGTTTTTAGGTTCGGGTTCAGCCAATACATTTAAAATTGTTGTGCAACTTGGTTCGATCTTAGCGGTTGTAGTCGTTATGTGGAAACGAATGTTAAGCCTTGTTGGACTATATAAAATAGAAGGACAAACTTCTTCACGTAAATTTAATTTAGGACATGTAATCGTTGGGATAATTCCAGCAGGTGTGTTTGGTGTCTTCTTTGAAGATTTCATTGATGAAAATTTATTTTTCACATCAACTGTAATTGTTGGTTTAATCGTTGGAGCTATTTTAATGATTGTAGCTGATAAATTTGCTCCTAAGCGTCCTAAAGTAAAAAGTTTAGATGATCTTTCATATGGCAAAGCATTTAAAATTGGTTTAATTCAATGTTTATCTTTATGGCCTGGGTTCTCTCGCTCTGGTGCAACAATTTCTGGTGGGGTATTACTAGGTCTTGACCATAGAACGGCATCTGACTTTACATTCATTATGGCAGTGCCAATTATGGCGGGAGCTAGTGGATTATCGTTAGTGAAAAACTGGGATCAAATTAATGCGGACCATTTTTGGTTTTATGTGATAGGCTTTATTAGTGCTTTTGTTTTTGCGTTAATTTCTATTAAGTTCTTCCTAAAACTAATTTCACGAGTTAAACTAGTACCTTTTGCTATTTATCGAATTATTTTAGCTGTTATTTTAATCGTTGTAATTTATTTATAAAAAAACGTTTCAAAGGATTGGCTCCTTTGAAACGTTTTTTCTTGTTCTAGAAATTCACTCTTGGAGCATATTGTAGAACCGACTGGGGATGATAACAAATATAAAAACAAAGCAGGATAGAATGTTGAATAAGAAATGATATTAAACCAATCAAATTTCTTGTATATATTGATTTATTTCTTATTTTAATTAATCCTATAATTACTATAAAAATAGTTGACATTAAAATCGGATGAAGTATAATAGTAACAACAACAAGCTCACTAGACGACTAGAAGCTCCTTTTCCTTCTTGGAATAGGGGCATTTTTTTATATTCGTAGATTATAAATAAAATCTAGTGTGCAATTGCTAACTATACTACGTAGAGGCACTTGTACCATTTGTATGAAACTATACAAATGTGAAATAAGTGCTTCTTTTATTTTTGAAGGGAGGGAAATATGATTAATAACTTTTTATATTCTAAATGGGCGGTGATCCAATGGAAAAAATTAAATTTGAACGTGTAACAAAGCAATTTTTAGTTCGGGATGAACAGAAAAAAGGTATTTTGAGGGAATTTACAGCTGTTGAAAATATTGAATTTTCTGTAAAAAGAGGAGAGTTTATTACTTTAGTAGGTCCTAGTGGATGCGGAAAATCTACACTGCTTGACTTGCTGTTAGGTTTAAGTACACCTACGAAAGGCCGAATTTTAATTGATAATCGAGAAATTACCGGCCCGGGTTTAGATCGAGGTATTGTATTTCAGCAGTATGCATTGTTCCCATGGAAAACAGCTCGTGGAAATATTGAATTTGGATTAGAGGCAGGAGGAGTTCCAAAATCAGAGTGGAAGGAAAAAGTCGGATTTTATTTAAATTTAGTTGGATTAACTGAATTTGCAGATCGTTATCCTCATGAACTATCTGGGGGGATGAAGCAGCGTGTAGCTATTGCCAGAAGCTTGGCGTTTAATCCAGATGTGTTATTAATGGATGAGCCATTTGCTGCATTAGATGCCCAAACACGGGAAACATTACAGGCAGAACTTTTGCGAATTTGGGAAAAAACGAAAAAAACGATTATTTTCATTACTCATGGCATTGATGAGGCAGTATATCTTGGAGAACGGGTAGTGGTGCTTACTCCTAATCCCGGCAGTGTAAAAACCATTATTAATATTCCGCTTAAAAATCGTTTGGCGGATGCAGATATCAAATCTAACCCGCTCTTTATTAAAGCCAGACATGAAGTTTGGAGTTCACTACATGAGCCCGAGTATCTAGGAGCAGGAATCTAGCCAATAAATATATGAAGGTCGGGTTTGCCAGATTTTATTCCCCAATTAGGTAGTGAAAATTCAAGGCAGAATGATTAACTTGTTATTCATTTTAAAAGGAGGAATTTCATGACTTCAATTCACAAACAGGCTGAATATAGTAAGGAGAGCAATTCATTTAAACAGTCTACTCAAGTAAGTTTATTTTTAACAAAATGCTTTAAGTCTTCGATTGTTATTATTTTATTTCTTGTATTATGGGAAACCGCTCCTAAAATAGGAATCGTAGATCGAACATTTTTACCGCCATTTTCAGAGATCATTCATGCATGGTGGGAGTTATTTAAATCAGGAGAAATTTGGAAACACTTTAAGGCAAGCATTTTACGATCACTATTTGGATTTTCATTAGCTTTAGCAATCACCATTCCTTTGGGACTTGTTATAGGATGGTATACATTGGCACGAGAATTGCTTATCCCTATATTAGAATTGTTTCGGAATACAGCAGCACTTGCTTTATTACCAGTATTTATATTAATTTTAGGGATTGGTGAAGTTTCAAAAATTGCTATTGTATTATTTGCATGTACATGGCCAATATTACTAAATACGATTTCAGCTGTGAAAAATGTAGATCCCCTACTCATTAAATCGGCGCGTTCTATGAATATTTCATCATTTAAATTGTTTTATAAAGTTATTTTGCCTGCCTCCGTACCGACCATTTTCACTGGAATTCGAATGGCGGGAACAGGTGCCATTTTAGTACTAATTGCTGCTGAAATGATTGGCGCAAAAGCAGGATTAGGCTATTTTATTACTTATTCCCAATTCAATTTTTTAATTGCGGAAATGTATGCAGGTATTATTACAATTTCACTTTTAGGTTTAGCCATTAATTACGGGCTATCAAGTGCAGAACGATATTTTTCAAGATGGAAACAATAGTGGGAAGGAATTGAATCCATTAGTAAAAATAGTAAACACCATTATTTCGTTTTATTAATCATAACAATTTTAGCAGTTATATGCTCAGCTTGCTCCAGTTCTAAAATATCAGGTGAAACATCAGAGGCAAAAAGTGAGAATGGTCAAGATAATGTACTGCAATATCAAAGTACCCCAGGTGCTGTAGCATATCCAGAATTAGCAGAAGCATTGGGGTATTTTGGAGATATAAAATTAGAAAAGGTAAGCAATTCAGTTGGCGGTCCGGAAAGCATCCAATTAACTGCTACTGATGAAATCGATTTTGGTTCAGCATTTAATGGTGCGATTATTAAAGCAGTAGAACAAAACGTCAAAATTAAATCGGTAGTTGGATCATATGGTAGTGATGAAAATACTTTTATGGGCTTTTATGCGCTAGAAGAGAGCGGTATTAATACAGCAAAAGACTTAATAGGGAAAAAAATTGGCGTGAATACTTTAGGAGCCCATGCAGAATTCGTGTTAAAGCAATACTTGCGTGACAATAATTTGACAGAAGAAGAAATTGAACAAGTTGAATTAGTAGTAGTTCCAATGGCAAGTGCAGAACAAATTTTACGAGCAGGGCAAATTGATGTTATACAACTTTCCGGTGTTGCTAGAGATAAAGCATTAGAAACTGGCGGTATTATCCCTATAGTGAAAGATATTGATTTATTCAGTACATTTACTGCCGGAGCATTTTTTTTCACGGAAGACTATATTAAAAAAAATCCAGATACAGTAAAAATATTTGTTGAAGGGGTTGCTAAAGCTATTGAATGGGCTCGTACGACTCCACCAGAGGAAGTCATTAAAAAGTTTACAGAAATTGTAGAAGCACGTGAAGAAGAAGAAACTACCGATAACTTAAAATATTATAAGAGTACAGGTATTGCTGAAAAAGGTGGAGCGATTGCAAGCAAGGAGTTTCAAATATGGATTGATTGGCTCGTTGAAAATGGAGATCTTGAAGAAGGGAAATTGCAGGTAGAAGACTTATATACGAATGAGTTTAATCCATTTAAGTAAGCAAATAGGGGATTAATTCCTACTTTTTAAATAGGAGTGGTATGTATAATGGGGAAACAATTGCGGTTAGGTGCGTTTTTTATGCTTCCGGGTCACCATGTTGCAGCATGGCGGTATCCTAATGCCAGTAAAGAAAATGTATTGAATTTTGAATATTTTAAACAGCAAGCATTAGTTGCGGAAAGAGGAAAGTTTGACATGATCTTTTTGGCAGATGGTGTTTCAGCTCGCAGACAATCGAATGCTTTTGAACAACAGGAAAATGTTACTTATGAACCGTTTACATTGTTATCGGGCATTGCTGCAGTGACTACGAAAATTGGATTGGTAGGGACGGTTTCTACAACATACAATGAACCTTTTAACGTTGCTCGCAAGTTTGCTTCATTAGATTATTTAAGCGGCGGTCGTGCAGGATGGAATGTAGTAACAAGCCATGGTGTAGAAGCGGCAAAAAATTTTGGTGAAAATGAAGAACCAAATCATGTGAAACGATACGATTGTGCAAACGAATTTGTAGATGTTGTAAAAAAGTTGTGGGACAGCTGGGAAGATGATGCAGTCATCTATGATAAAGAAAATGCACAATATGCTGATAAAACAAAGGTGCATCCTATAAATCACGAAGGAAAATGGTTTCGTGTAGCAGGGCCGTTAAATATCGCTCGACCAGTTCAAGGTTACCCTGTAGTTGT
>JAEXYZ010000117.1 GCA_023405135.1 Bacillota bacterium
TCTTTACAGATGACACGTTACAAGAGACAACATTAACAGGTGTAGATGACGAAGAAATCACAGCTACAACATCAGAAAGCTATTTATTTGATGAATTACGTATGGAAGTTAGCAATGAAAGAAGCCAATTAAGAGATCAATTAACTCAAAAAATTGCATCAGATCAATATACTGCAGAAGAAAAGAATGAAGCATTTAATCAAATGAATGCCTTAATTGAGCAAGAATCTTCAGAAGCAATGCTGGAAATGTTAATCGAATCGCTTGGTTATTCAGATGCACTAGTTCGAGTAAAAGATGAAAAAGCACAAGTTACTGTTTTATCAGATGAAATTTCAAAAGAACAAGCAAATGAAATTATTTATGTAGTAAGATCTGAACTGGAAGAAATTAGTGATGTAACAGTAAATGTTCAATCAAATTACTATTAAAAATGACATGTTAATTAAATAGTAAAAAACTTATAGAACAGAAATTACGCAGTGCGTTCGTTTTTTACAACGAAAGCACTGTTTTTTTATCAGTTAAACAAAAATTAAATTTATTTGTTTCAAAATGCGGGAAAAAAATATAAAATGATAATTGTAGTTATTAAAACATGAGGGGTGTCAATAGTGTTTAAAGTTCAAGAATTAAGAGAGATTATTAAATTAGTTGATGGCTCATCGATTGATGAATTTGTTTATGAAAACGATGGGGCAAAAATTAAACTGAAAAAAAATAACGGTGTACTTACAGAAGTTATTGTTCCTAAAAAAGAAGTAGTAACAGCAGCTCCAGCAGTTGAACAAGCTCCTGTTCAAGAAGTACAAGCTACGCCAGCTCCAAAAGCTGTAGAACCAGCTGTTGAAGTTAAAGCGGCAGCACCAGTTGTTGAAGATGCATCATTACATAAAATTACATCTCCAATGGTTGGTACTTTCTATCAAGCGCCATCACCAGATTCACCTGCATATGTAAAAGTGGGAGATAAAGTTGGAGAAGAAACGATTGTATGTATCGTTGAAGCAATGAAACTCTTCAATGAAATCGAAGCTGAAATTAAAGGTGAAATTGTTGAAGTACTAGTGAAAGACGGTCAATTAGTAGAATACGGTCAACCACTATTCTTAGTGAAACCTGAGTAAGGGGTGCTTCTAAATGAAAAAAGTATTAATTGCAAACCGTGGGGAAATTGCAGTACGTATTATACGTGCTTGTAAAGAACTCGGCATTGAAACAGTAGCAGTCTATTCTGAAGCAGACCGAGATGCACTACATGTTAAATTAGCTGATGAAGCTTATTGTATCGGACCAAAATTATCTAAAGATTCGTACTTAAGTTTCCCAGCAGTGTTAAGTGTAGCTGAAAAAACTGGAGCTGACGGAATTCACCCAGGCTACGGTTTCTTGGCGGAAAATGCTGATTTTGCGGAAGGCTGTGAACGCGCAGGTATTAAATTTATCGGTCCTTCATCGGATTCTATCAAAATCATGGGTATTAAAGACGTTGCACGTAGTACAATGGAAGAGGCTGGAGTTCCACTTGTTCCAGGTACAGGCATCGTTCCAGATATAGAAACAGGTAAAAAATGGGCGGGTGAAATCGGTTACCCAGTAATTATTAAAGCTACAGCTGGTGGCGGCGGTAAAGGGATTCGTGTTGCTCGTACAGAAGAAGATCTTGTTAAAGGAATCGAAATTACGCAAAAAGAAGCTGCTGCTGCATTCGGTAACCCAGGCGTATATTTAGAAAAATTCATTGAATATTTCCGTCATTGTGAAATTCAAGTATTAGCTGATTCATATGGCAATGTTGTTCATTTAGGTGAACGTGATTGTACAGTACAACGCCGTATGCAAAAATTAGTAGAAGAAGCTCCATCACCAGCATTATCTAGTGAACGTCGTGCTGAAATGGGTGCTGCTGCTGTAAAAGCTGCTCAAGCTTGTAATTATGAGGGCGCAGGTACTATTGAATTTATTTACGATTACCAAGCTGATAAATTCTACTTCATGGAAATGAATACTCGTATCCAAGTAGAACACCCTGTTACAGAAATGATAACTGGTGTTGATTTAGTTCAACAACAATTAAAAATTGCATCAGGTGAAAAGCTTCCATTTACACAAGAAGATATTAAAATTAATGGTTGGGCAATTGAATGTCGTATTAATGCTGAAAACGCCTACAAAAACTTCATGCCATCAGCTGGTACTGTAGAAACTTATGTAACACCAGGTGGTTACGGTGTTCGTATTGATTCGGCTGTATATGCAGGCTACACAATTCCACCATACTACGATTCAATGGTAGCAAAACTGATTGTTCACGCAGATACTCGTGAAGAAGCAATTGCTAGAATGAATCGTGCATTAAGTGAATTTGAAGTAGATGGTCCTGGAATCAATACAACCATTCCATTCCACCAAGCATTAATGAACAATGAAGTGTTCCAATCAGGTAAATTCAATACGAAGTTCTTAGAAGAGAACGATATTTTAAATGTGAATAAGAAAGAAACAGTTGTAAAATAAACGGCTACTGCTTAGTTGTTTTTTAAATTAAAAAATTACAAACTAATACCTTCTGACTTTAAATTGTCAGGAGGTATTTTTTGTTTTTAGTTGTATTTTATAAAGAGAGGAGGAGTTTAGTTTACATGATAAAAAATCAGAAATTACTTACATTATTAGGTGCTTCCATACTAATAGTAACTATTACTGGCGTTATTATTAGCAATAAATATGTAAATGGAAATGAGCAGTGGGAAATAACAGATGAAAAAGAAGCTGAAAAACTAAATCAAATCGTTACAGTGGATTATACAAACATTATTCTGTTATAGCTGAAGTATTAGAGGAAATACCTGAAGTAACTGCTGAAATAAAAAGCATAAGTACAAATAATCGAATCTGTCAACGACAAATAATAAATCGGTAGAGCAACTATTTGATAGTAAAAAGGTGAAATTTCGATTAGAAGTAGAAAACCAACTGTCTAATAAAAAGAATACACTTGATACAAATTCAATCGCTATGACATATACAAAAAACTATTTAGACGCTCTTTCAATTGCTGAAAAGTTTTATGGTGTTACGGTTTCACAAGAAGAAGTAACAAAATATATTGATGAAAATATTGCTCCTGTTGTCCTTGAAGAAAAAGAAGCCTATGCAAAAGCTTTAGGTTTAACAGTTTATGACAGAGATATTTACGTTATGGACACTTTATGGAATAAACTTATTCCAGTTTTAATGGAAAGATACCCTAAACAAGAGGGAGAAGAAGATAATTCGTATTAAGAAAGAATAAAAAAAGAATTTTATAGTCATATTAAATAAACTTTTTAATTTACGAACCACAAATATAACAATGATTAAGGAGTCATCCAAAAAGTTATTTTGGGAGGCTCTTTTCTACCTTACGCTTCATTTTCCGTACAGATAAATTGCGTCGAGGATATGTTTTAACAACTCATTCATCCGCTAATTCTCCTTTACTAAGCATCTTTCACATAATGTTTTTTTACAATTTATTTTTCAATCCAAGCTAAATAAATGAATCCTTCTTCCAATAGTTCTATACTAAATTTATGGAACGAAAGGAGAGAATTTATTTGTTACCTAAATTATCAGTACTGGATTTAGCGCCGGTGTTAGAAGGACAAACACCCGCTGATTCCTTTCATAATAGTCGTGAACTAATTCAACACGTTGAAAAATTTGGTTATTATCGTTATTGGGTTGCAGAACACCATAATATGCAAGGCATTGCTAGTTCAGCAACCTCTGTATTAATTGCCTATTTATTAGGGGCTACAAAAACAATTCGTGTTGGTGCCGGTGGTATAATGCTGCCAAATCACTCACCGTTAGTTATAGCAGAACAATTCGGAACGTTAGAATCTATGTATCCTGGGCGTGTGGATTTAGGTTTAGGAAGGGCACCTGGATCTGATATGTTAACAGCGAGAGCATTAAGACGGGATGACCGAGGAGCCTATGAGTTCGATACATTAGTTGATGAATTAATGGGGTATTTTGATGATGTAGATCGTCCAGTAATAGCGGTTCCTGGTAAAGGGATGAATATACCAATTTGGCTGTTAGGATCTAGTTTATATAGTGCACAATTAGCTGGTAAACTAGGATTGCCATATTCATTTGCAAGTCACTTTGCTCCAGATTTATTAGATGATGCACTTGCAACTTATAGAAGAAACTTTAGACCTTCAGATGTTTTGGACAAACCTTATGTTATGATTGCCGTTAATGCAATGGTTGGCGAAACGGATGAAGAGGGTGAGTTTTTAGCTAGCACTATGTTCCAACAATTTTTAGGTATGATTCAAGGCAAGAGAGGTAAAACTCAGCCTCCAAGAGACATGTCTAACTTGTGGACTGAACAAGAGAAGCAAGTTGTTATGCAGCAATTAAAATACACTTTTTATGGTTCACCACAAACTGTGTACAATAAGCTGACTGAACTAATTAGCACAAGAGAAGTAGATGAAATGATGATTAACAGTGCAATTTATGATCAAGAAAAACGGAAAAAATCCTATGAATTCCTTGCGAATGTATGGAATAATCATTAATAAATATTGTTTGTTTAAAAACCTGTTTTATGTAAAAAATGGTGTATAATGAATAACAAATAATAAATAGTATTCTTTGTGGATTTTGTAATTATTTATTCACGAAGTAAGAGAGGATGAAGAAGATGGCTGAGAAAGTAACAAAAGCTTTCATACAACCAACTCCTTCTGGCAAAGAAGAACTTGGTCAAATAGAAGTAGCTCCTGAAGTTATTGAAGTAATTGCTGGAATTGCAACAACAGAAGTTGAAGGGGTTGCCGCTACACGCGGTAATTTCGCATCTGGTGTAGCAGAACGCTTTGGCAAGAAAGTACATTCTAAAGGTGTAAAAGCAACAATTGATGATGAAGGTCAAATTGCAATTGATGTTTATTGTTCGGTGAAATATGGTTACTCAATACCAAAGGTTGCAAAAGAAATTCAAACTGTGATTCGTCAAGCGATTTTCAATATGACATCCATTGATGCAAATGAAGTGAATGTTCATATTACAGCAATACAATTCGAAAATTCAAAAGATGAAGAGTAATTATAAAAATAATTTTATCTAAAAAAGAGTAGAGTGTGGACAAAGTCGTTTTGACATTGTCTACACTCTTTTTATTCGATTATCAATAAAGCGTTTTTTATCAAATTAAAACTGTACATGAAAATACGTATAAACATAGTAAATGGAACCAAACTAAAGCCGTAAATTCAAAAATATTTTAGGAGGAAAATGATATGAGTCGTCAAAAACCAAAACCAGATGATCGATCAGATAATGTGGAAAAATTACAAAGTATGGTACAGAACACTCTAGAAAATATTGAGGCTGCAGAAGAAACGATGGCCTTTTCAAGTCCAGAGGAAAAAGCAAAAATACAAGCAAAAAATGAAAAACGCAAACATGCAATTGAAGGTTTTAGAGAAGAAATTAAAGATGAAGCATCTGCTAAAGGAAAAGAACATTAATAATTTTTAAAAATGGACTCGTAAAAAAGTCCATTTTTCCTTTCTAATGATAATAGGACAAATGAAGAAAATAATGATACTAGCTAAATGGTTTTGATTTCCACTCTAATTACACTATCTTGCATTGTCTTTGCTTAAAGATCCTATCGGTACTAGTTATAAATATTTCTGAATAACCCTATATAAAAGAATTCCATCAAAGGTTGCATTCCCTTTTCCCCTTAATTTTTTACTCCCACAATTATTTAGAAAGTTATTATATCCCTCTTTTAAAATCCAATTTTAAAATTTATTTTTTAGTCCCAGAATCACTAGTGTTGCATTAATATAATTTCAATATTAAAAACACTCAAAATCTTCACTAATTTTATTTATGGCAAAGAAAAAGTCCTTTATAATGGATAAGTCAGGTGGTAACCCGTCCAAATCCACT
>JAEXYZ010000118.1 GCA_023405135.1 Bacillota bacterium
AGTGGATTTGGACGGGTTACCACCTGACTTATCCATTATAAAGGACTTTTTCTTTGCCATAAATAAAATTAGTGAAGATTTTGAGTGTTTTTAATATTGAAATTATATTAATGCAACACTAGTGATATTATAAATATATTGGAATTTCTACTCTGGATAGCAGCGATTTTTGTTTTATATCAGTCTCCGAAACAAATAATCAAAGTGGTTTCTATAGGATTCCTTCTTTTCCTTCTTTCAGCACAAATCAATTTATTTTGGGGAATGTTGTAGGTTTCTAAATGCACTGTCGAAAAATAGAGAAAAAGCATCTATTTGTGAATAATTATCCTTTATCTTTTGTTAATTAAAATGATTTTTTACAATTTGTGATTCGAAAGAAAACATCTTAATTGTTAAGGTGAGTAGTTTTCAAAGTGCGTTTGGTAATTGCATATTTAAAATTTATTAAAATCTAGTTAAATGAACTAAGGGTGATTAATATTAAAAAATTAGTTTTAATATTATTTGTAATCTCTTTATTAACATCATGTAATTCAGAAGAGGTCAATTCTGGAGAAAACGTGTCGTTTGAAGTGCTTACTACAGAATCAATCGGCTTTCATGAATTAGGGTTTAAAGAAATTGAGCTTTTCGAGTTTACTTCTCAAGAGTCAATTGAAGCATTTTGGAAACGGTACTATATTTCTAAAAATAAACCTACTTTTACAGCACAATCTAGTTATTTTTTATTAAGTTTTTCACACGATGGCTGTATAAAAGAGGTTACTTCTTTATCAATTGATGGAAATAAACTTAATGTTGAGTTGGCCGATCCAAATGGGGAAAAAACAGAAAATTGCACTTCACAAATAATTCCTCGAACGACTATATTTATAACTGAAAAAATTAATATAGATACTATAGAGATTAATGGGGAAGTAAAACGTAAGAAAGTGTTAAATAATAAATTAGATGTTGAAAAATTATAAAGTTAAAAGGAATAGATAAGAGTTCTCTTTTAGTATTTATACTTAGTGGATCCTTAATAGCTCTAACGTTAGTATACTTTGTAATAAATCTACCTGGAACTACGCTATTAATAGTAATGATTCAATATTAAGTCGTAATTTATAAAGTCTTTCCACCAGCTGAACTACATTTGAAGTTCATTATTTTTAATAATGCCAATTTTCTAGAATGATAAAATTTTTATTTTACCTTAAGTTAAAATATGTTGTCAACAAAAAGTTTGTATAAAGCTTGAAACAATGTTATACTAGTCATACAGTTGTTTACTCAATCGTATTCCGAATTCGATGTATTTTATTGCAATAGAATTAGGGATACGATTTTTTATTTTTATTGCAAGAAACATTTAAACAATTATGTAGCTTTTCGTAAGGGTAGTCGAATAATATTTGCAATTACTAACAAATAGTAAACAGTTTTTATTCTACAAGGAGGATTAGAAGAATGAATCTAATCAATAAGAAAGTTACACATAAGCGTTTTGGATTGGGTAGTATAGTTAAACAAAGTGATTCTAGTATCGAAATAAATTTCGCATCAGAAGAAAATAAAAAGTTTGTTTTTCCTGATGTATTTGAAAAGCACTTAACACTGCATGATAAAAGTATTGCTGATTTACTTGATAAAATAATACAAGAAAAGGAAATGGAACGAAAGGAAGCTGAACGGAAGAAGGAAGAGGAAAGAGTTATACAACGAAAAAACGAGGCACTTCGTTTAGAACATGAAAAACTTATGAAAAACCATAAACTCCATCCTGAATCACAATTAGTCTTTTGGTGTGACAAAGATGAACAACATAGTTCTTTTTCAGAGTGGAGAGTTTTCTCAGGCGAGATCAAAAGCGGTAACAACAAGGGGAAACCAAATAAACCGAGCCGTTTGTATCGAAATAGCGCTGTCCTGTTAACATCAGTAGATTCCAGCTTGCCTGAAAAAGACAGACGTATTTTAGGTGTCTATATGGTGAATGAAAACTTCATCGGTAAGCTTTGTGAAGATGGATATATTCCTGCCCATTCTAAATACAAAATCCAACTTACTGAACAAGAATCGGATCAAATGCTATTCTGGAAATATTATTTAAATGACAAATCTCCCCACCAAATAACATGGAAAACAGGTAAATATCGTTATTTTGATAACTTATGGATGGCTCAAATTTTGCTTGATATAATGTCGTTGAAGAATGAACCAAAGGAACGAGAGTTGGCACAACAATTTTTTAAACATTTTTGTAAAATGAATAACATATTAGCTCAACAGTTACCAAAACCTAATGGCGCATTAATACGTATTTAGTAATTACATCATCCTAAAAATGGCATAGATTGTTCCAAAGGCATCCAAATTTAGGATGCTTTTTTTAGTGTCACCATTTACAGTAGTCCTTAATTTATGCGATTTTTTATATTGGACTAGTAGAAGCATGGTGTTTCGCAAGCAGATGAAGTAGTGGAATAGGAATTGCACTTTAGTCGAGTTAGATTGTTAAATAGATATATACTTTCTCACTAGCGTTGCATAAAAAATAAAATTGAAGAGGCTGGGACATAAGTAAATTTTTTTAACAAATTTGCTTGTACCAATAATAAGAATTGGACATTTTGAAAATTGATTGGAGTGAAGGGGCGACTCCTGCGGGAACAGCCCGAGACTCGAGACCCC
>JAEXYZ010000120.1 GCA_023405135.1 Bacillota bacterium
AGTGGATTTGGACGGGTTACCACCTGACTTATCCATTATAAAGGACTTTTTCTTTGCCATAAATAAAATTAGTGAAGATTTTGAGTGTTTTTAATATTGAAATTATATTAATGCAACACTAGTGATAGCATATAAAAAATACTCATAATAGACTGTTTATCCCCATCTAATACTGCTAAAATCAAAGAACTTTGATAGTAAGGAGAGATGGTGCATGAATTCTTTAGTTGTTAGTTTTCAAGAAATGGATAAAATACAGGCTTGGCTCGTTGGTGGAAAAGGTTTTAATTTAGGTAAATTATCAAAAATCCAAGGAATTCAAGTACCTGAAGGATTTTGTGTTACGACAGTAGGATTTCAAAAAGCTCTCGACCAAAATGAGACGTTTCAAGCATTGCTTACTCAGCTAACAATGGTAAAAGTTGAGGAGCGAGCAAAAATTGGTGAAATTAGCAGGAAAATTCGCCAGCTTATTATGGAAGTAGAAATTCCCTCAGAAGTTGTGTATGCTGTTTCGCATTATCTCTCCAAAATTGGCGATGATCAGCCTTATGCAGTCCGTTCAAGTGCAACTGCTGAAGACTTACCACATGCTTCTTTTGCCGGCCAACAAGATACCTATTTAAATATCATTGGAAAAGAAGCCATCTTACATCATATAAGTAAATGTTGGGCTTCTCTTTTTACGGATCGGGCCGTAATTTACCGGATGCAAAACAGATTTGATCATAGTCAAGTTTATCTATCAGTTATCGTTCAAAAGATGGTTTTTCCACAGGCTTCGGGAGTATTATTTACCGCCGATCCAATCACATCCAACCGAAAGATGTTATCAATCGATGCGAGTTTTGGACTTGGAGAAGCATTGGTTTCTGGATTGGTATCACCGGATTGCTATAAAGTACGGAATGATAAAATTACTGATAAAAGGATAGCAACGAAAAAGGTAGCCATCTATGCATTAAAAGAAGGGGGAACAGAAATAAAGCATATTTCCCCTGATTTACAAAAGACTCAAACCTTAACTGATGGACAAATTTTACAATTAGCCCGAATTGGAAGACAAATTGAAGCTTATTTCGGTCAGCCGCAAGATATAGAATGGTGTCTAGTTGATGATAAATTTACTATCGTCCAGAGTAGACCAATTACAACTCTTTTCCCAATCCCTGAATCGAAGACCGAAGAAAATCACGTCTATGTATCTGTTGGACATCAACAAATGATGACCGATCCAATAAAACCACTAGGATTGTCTTTTTACTTGTTAACAACTCCTGCACCTATGCGTAAAGCGGGTGGAAGATTGTTTGTTGATGTTACAAATCAACTTATTTCCCCCGTTAGTAGAGATATGTTATTAAATACTTTTGGCGGCTTCGAACCGCTTATAAAAGATGCGCTGATGACCATTATAGAACGAGGAGATTTTATAAAATCTTTACCAAATGACCAGAAAGAACCAGTTTCTCGTAAAAGTAACAAAAGGATGTCCCCTGAAGGTTTTCAAGCACAAATCGAAAACGATCCAACCATTGTTTCAAATTTAATTAAGAAAAGTCAAACATCAATTGAAGAGTTAAAACAAAACATTCAAACGAAATCAGGCTTGGATCTTTTTGATTTTATTGAAGAGGATATACAGCAATTAAAGAAAATTTTATTTGACCCACAAAGTTCGGCTGTTATTATGACTGCCATGAATGCTTACGTCTGGATTAATAAAAATATAGAACAGTGGTTAGGCGAAAAAAACGTAGCAGACATCCTTTCCCAATCTGTACAAAATAATATAACTTCAGAAATGGGTTTAGCTCTATTGGATGTTGCAGATGTGATTCGTCCTTATCCAGAAATAATTGATTATTTACAGCAAGTAAAAGAGGATCATTTTTTGGATGAACTAGTGAAGTTTGATGGAGGAAAGGAAGTCCAGGAAGCAATCACTGATTTTCTCAACAAATACGGAATGCGCTGTGCTGGAGAAATTGATATTACTAGAACACGATGGAGTGAAAAACCATTCACACTTATTCCTTTGATTCTACGGAATATTAAAAACTTTGAGCCTAATGCAAGTGAGCTGAAATTTGAGCAAGGGCTGCGAGATGCTATGAAAAAAGAGCAAGAACTAGTGGAGCGATTACAGCAATTGCCCAATGGTAAACAAAAAGCAGAAGAAATAAAAAAAATGATCAGCTATGTACGGAATTTCAGTGGGTATAGAGAATATCCTAAATATGGCATGATAAGTCGTTATTTCGAGTACAAGAAAGCATTACTGAGAGAAGCCGAACAACTTATAAAATCATCTGTAATTCATGCAAAGGAAGATATATTCTACCTTACTTTTGAAGAGCTTCGGGAGGTCGTGCGCACAAACAAACTGGATGTTGACATCATTAATAAAAGAAAAGTTGAATACAAATTATATGAAAATTTAACTCCTCCACGCGTAATTACGTCTGATGGTGAAATCATTACAGGTAAATATAAACGAGAACACCTTCCAGCCAATGCCATTGTCGGTCTACCTGTTTCTTCTGGAATTATAGAGGGGAGAGCACGCGTCATCTTAAACATGGAAGATGCTGATATGGAAGAAGGAGATATTTTGGTTACGACCTTTACTGATCCTAGTTGGACACCATTGTTTGTATCTATAAAAGGTCTAGTAACCGAAGTTGGTGGACTGATCACTCATGGTGCGGTTATCGCACGGGAATATGGCTTACCAGCAGTAGTTGGAGTAGAAAATGCTACGAAGCGAATAAAAGATGGACAATATATTCGTGTTCATGGTACTGAGGGGTTTATTGAGCTATTGTAATTGTTGAATAAACTTAAATAAAATAACACTTTACTCTATGGGCAAATTCAATGTTTGAAATAAAAAAGAATAGAGGCTGGGACATAAGTAAATTTTTTTAACAAATTTGCTTGTACCAATAATAAGAATTGGACATTTTGAAAATTGATTGGAGTGAAGGGGCGACTCCTGCGGGAACAGCCCGAGACTCGAGACCCC
>JAEXYZ010000014.1 GCA_023405135.1 Bacillota bacterium
CCTGCATTTAGAAAGCGAATACAAACGTTAAAAAACTGGCAGGTAGAAATCTTAAATAGCTTTGTATTCAACTATTCAAATGGTTTTTTAGAAGGTATTAATAATAAATCAAAAGTGCTCAAACGAACTGCTTATGGCTTCCGCAAATATGAGCACTTTAAAGCGAAAATATTATTAGGACACATGTATAGAAAAATAGGATTATATGTTGGGTGAGAAAATGAAACCAGCCGACCTGCCCCATCCATTGCTTACGAAGCGTAGCGAGGAAGCAATGGATGGGGCAGGAAAAGTGATTCTTGTAAACTAAAAAATTTACTTCTCTCGTTTGTCACCCCAACAATTGACAAAGGACCTATATTAAATGATAAAGGTAATTTTTGGGATTGAGAGGAGGGGCATAATCATGATTAAAAACAATAAACTATCTTTGAAAGAACAGATAATCGCTTTTACTTCAATTGTAATCATTGCATTGTCTATTTTCCTATCAATAGATCGTTATATGCTTTATGTAAATATCAAAGAAATATCAGATCAGTGCTACGATACAAATGGATTTCCAATTTTAGAAAGAAGTCATCATTTATCAGGTAATTATTCTTTCTCATGTGACAGGTAATAAAACAATCGCTTTGCTACGAAAAGCACTCCTACTCTCATGGAGTGCTTTTTAGCATTGTGTGGTGCATTGAATTCTATTAAATATTTACTTTTTTGGTAAATATGAACAAATCCTTTCCCATTCTTTTGTTTTTTTCTTACTATAAAAAATCTGTATTTTAGTTATTACCTGTTAAACAGGTTTGGTAGTTGTTATTTTATAAAAAAACAGTACAAAAGGTATTTGGTTGTTAATAATTAAAGTAGGTTAATAAAATCGTTTGTTCTTTTACTTTTAGGGTACATACGTTTTTTATTATAAAAAAGGTAACTATTCTATTTAGAATGGTTGCCTTTTTAAGTCAGATTACTAAAAGAAAGTTATTGTTCTATTTCTCCTTTTTAACAAAATAATTAAACAACTTGGAAAATAAGTTATTTTCCTTTAATAATACTAGCGAATGTGACATAATTTTCAACAGATTGATGTCGAATTTTGATGTTTTATAATCCATAATAAAAATGCACTTACGAGGTGAACAGAATGGAAAGATTACAAAAGGTAATTGCTTATGCTGGTGTCGCATCTAGGCGAAAAGCAGAACAGTTAATATTAGAAGGTAAAGTTAAAGTGAATGGAAAAGTTGTGAAGGAGTTAGGAGTTAAAGTTTCAGACTCTGATACAGTTGAAGTAAACGGAGTAAAACTAGAAAAAGAAGATAAAGTATACTTTTTACTATATAAACCACGAGGAGTTATTTCTGCAGTAACTGATGATAAAGGACGAAAAACAGTTACAGATATATTTAAAAAACATGTTCATCAACGAATTTTTCCGGTAGGGCGACTTGATTATGATACATCAGGTCTTTTGCTATTAACAAATGATGGCGAATTTGCGTATCAATTAACTCATCCTAAATTTAAAATCGATAAAACGTATATTGCTCGGGTAAAAGGAGTACCAACGATTGAAGGACTTAAAAAGCTTCAACGAGGAATCAAATTAGAAGACGGGAAAACTGCTCCGGCAAAAGTAAGTATGACATCATTTGATGAAAAAGCGGGAAAAGCCATTTGCGAAATTACGATACATGAAGGTCGTAACCGTCAAGTTCGACGTATGTTCGAAGCAATTGGAACACCTGTTGTAAAGCTGAAGCGAGAACGCTTTGCTTTCCTGGATCTATCGGGCTTAAAAACAGGAGAGTATCGTGAACTGACGAAGCATGAGGTAAAAAAACTACGTGTTCTAGCTCAAACTGGTAAAATTGATTAACACTAATATTGCAGTGGAAACGTTCATAATTCAGTCAAATTCTAACGATTAAGCAAAAATGAAGTTTGCTATAATAAAAAAGGTTGTATTGTTTTTCGGGGGGGAAAACCGACATATGGATAAGAAAAAGAAACGCTCCATTATGCGTGGAGCCATTCTCATCATACTCGTTGCTGCAATAGCCTATACAATTTATAGCTCAGCAACAAAAGATAAAGCGGAATTATTAAAAGTTGGTGACAAAGCGCCGAATTTTGAACTTGTAGATTTATATGATAGTAACGTAAAACACCGTCTATCTGACTATGAAGGAAAAGGTGTCTTTTTAAATTTCTGGGGAACTTGGTGTGAACCTTGTAAAAAAGAAATGCCAGCAATGTCCAATCAATATGCGATTTACAAAGAACAGGGTGTCGAAGTACTAGCAATCAATATCGCACAAACAGACTTTGAAGTAAAAAAGTTTATTGAAAGCTTAGATGTTCACTTTCCAGTGGCGATTGACACTACGAAAGATGTTATGAACGAATATAACGTTTATAATCTACCTGCGACAATATTAGTTAATCCTGAAGGGAAAGTTGAAAAAATTATTACTGGAGAAATGAACGAACAACAAATCGCTTCATATATGGAATCAATTAAGCCAGAATAGGAGTAATTCATGATGGAAAAAATTATTTGTGCTTGTGGTCATGAAAATCCAGTAGGAACGAAGCTTTGTGAAAAATGCGGTCGACCATTAACAGAACAAGAGCAAAATAGTAAAGTTGTCGATATGCGATATGATGGTATTGCCATTCGTTCAAAAACTCGTAACAAATCAATTATCGATAAAGTTTGGAATTTCTTTTCAAGTGTAAAAGTCGGCGTTTCTTTAATTATTATTAATCTAGTAGCAGCTTCAATTGGAACAATTTTTCCACAGGAGTTTTATGTAACGGATGTCGAAAAGGCAAAATACTACGAAGAAACTTATGGTTCATTAGGGAAACTTTATTACTCATTGGGTTTTTCAGATATTTATAGCTCGTGGTGGTTCCAAATATTAGTTGGACTACTTGGTATTTCGATTATCATTGCAAGTATTGATAGAGGTATTCCTCTTCATAAATCGTTAAAAAATCAACGTGTAAAACGACATGAGAGTTTTATGAGACGTCAACGTATTGTGGCAGAAGGTGCCGTTACGAATGGAGACGCTTCCAAAACACTTGATAAAGTCGAAGAGAAAATGAAAAATCTAAAATATAATGTGCGTCGTGAAGGAAATGCTATTTTAGCAGAACGAGGACGCTTTGCACGTTATGGCCCATACATAAACCATTTAGGTTTAATTATCTTCTTGTTAGGTGTCATGCTACGAATGTTACCTGGTTTTTATATAGATGAATCAATGTGGATTCGTGAAGGTGAGACTCGAGCAATACCTGGAATGGAAGGTTATTTTCTTGAAAATGAAAAATTTATTTTAGAATTACATGATAATCAAAAAACAGAATCACAGATCCAACAGGGAGTTAATGCTGTAGCGAAAAACTATCAGACAGATGTGAAATTATATAAACAAGCAGATGACGCAGTTGCTGGTCAAGCTGATAATTTAGAATTAGTTAAAGAATATTCAATTCGAGTAAACCATCCATTACAGCATGAAGGCTATTCATTTTATCAAATGGATTTCCGTTTAAACGAATTAAAAACGATGGTTTTTAATTTGACAAATAAAGCAACTGGACAATCTTTAGGGGAAGTTAGTATTGATTTAACAAATCCTCAAGAGGAATATGTCATTGATGATCAAACGAAAATTTCGTTGTTAGGCTATTATCCTGATTTCTCAGGATTTAAAGATGGTGTGCCTCAAACTGCAACACCTACTCCTAACAATCCTGCTTTTATTTTTAAAATGATAACACCTGACACTCCAGAAGGTGAAACTAGTTTCGTTGCTATTAGACAGACAATTGAACCAAATGGTGAAAATCAATATAAAATGCAATTTAAAAGCGTTGAAACGAGAAATCTTTCTGGTTTAACAGTACATAAAGATAAAACAATTCCGATTTTAATTGTTGGCGGTATTATCTTTATGTTAGGTGTAGCAATCGGTTCTTATTGGAATCACCGTCGTATATGGATTGAACAATTACAGGATGGTACAATTCGACTAGCTGCACATACAAACAAAAAC
This sequence comes from Bacillota bacterium, assembly GCA_023405135.1. Classification (GTDB taxonomy): domain Bacteria; phylum Bacillota; class Bacilli; order Bacillales_A; family Planococcaceae; genus Ureibacillus. Next base: position 4,077 of record JAEXYZ010000014.1, read on the forward strand.
TGGTTTAGTATAAAGAAAGATTTAAATGCAATTACAGAGCGTGCAAGCTTACCAAAATATATCGACCAGTTAGATGAAGAAGCTGAAAATGAGCAAAAGGAAAAGGAAGGTGACAACACCTTATGAATTTAATTGATATAAGTGGCAATCTATTATTTGTTGCTTTTATTGCATATTTAGTTGCAACTTTATTATTCGGTGGTGCCATTAAAAGCTCAAAACCTGATGGAGCTGCAAAACGAGCGGATAAATGGGGTAGCTTTGCAATTATTGTAACGATTGTTGGGTTGGTCGCACAATTAGGATATTTTATTACACGCTGGGTTTATACTGGACATGCACCAGTAAGTAATATGTTTGAATTCACGACAGCATTCGGTATGTTTATAATTGGTGCGTTTATCCTTATTTACTATATGTATCGAATCGCGGCTCTTGGATTAATTGCACTGCCAATTGCAATTTTGATTATCGCGTATGCTGCAATGTTCCCAAATGAAGTGAACCCGCTAGTACCGTCTTTACAAAGTTATTGGTTAACGATTCACGTTATTACAGCAGCCCTTGGTCAATCAATTTTAGCAATAAGTGCTGTAACTGGTTTACTTTATTTATTAAAAGATGTAAATCCAAAAATGAAATCAAAAGGTCGTTTTTGGTTAGAAGCGGTTCATTACTTTTTAGTTGTTGTAGTTGGTTTTGTGCTGATTACAATCGTATTTAGAAGTATGGGCTACGAAGCCGTGTTTAATTATGTTAATAAAGAAGGTATGGAACAAGAAATTACTTACAATTTACCAGCTGTTTTCGGGATGAATGACTATACATTATTAACGGACAATGTAATGGATCCAATTGTTGAAATGCCACCAGTGATTAATGCAAAAAAATTAACTACAGTATTTTGGTCATTTATAGTTGGAACTGTTATTTATTTATTAATACGACTTGTTACACGTAGACGTCTTATCGAAATGTTACATCCCCTTGTTCAGAAGGTAAATCTGCCTTTGTTGGATGAAGTAGGGTATCGCTCCGTATTAATTGGATTCCCTGTATTTAGTTTAGGGGCTCTTGTCTTTGCAATGATTTGGGCACAAGAAGCATGGGGCCGATTCTGGGGCTGGGATCCGAAAGAAGTATGGGCGCTTATTACTTGGTTATTTTATGCGGCATTCTTGCATTTACGATTATCGAAAGGTTGGGAAGGAAGAAAATCTGCTTGGCTTGCATTAATAGGCTTTGCTATTATTCTTTTCAACTTAATCGTCGTAAACCTAGTAATCGCAGGCTTACATTCTTACGCATAATATAAAAGTTAATTGAAAGTTCTTCTCGTAAAATGGGAAGAACTTTCTTTAGTATAGTTTTAATAAATAGTGGTAATAGTAGAGAAAATTTACCGATATTAGTGTTAAGATAAATACTACAAAATCTTTACAAGAAAATACTATTAAATATAGGAAGATTTACTATATCTTCTTTTAATTTTTAACATGAAATTGTACAATGATAGTAGAGAAAGTATGAGAGGGGTAAAACCTATGTCTGAAAATATTTCTGTATTAGTAGTAGATGATGAAGATCGTATTCGCCGCTTATTAAAAATGTATCTTGAACGAGAAGGCTATGAAGTAGATGAAGCTGAAAATGGTGAGGTTGCACTCTCAAAGGCGTTGGAGAACGATTATCATTGTATCTTATTAGATATTATGATGCCTGAAAAAGATGGTCTTCAAGTATGTGAAGAGTTGAGAGAAAAAAAGGCAACGCCAATTATATTATTAACTGCTAAAGGCGAAGAAGCAAACCGAGTACAAGGGTTTGAGCTTGGAGCAGATGATTATATAGTAAAACCATTTAGCCCACGAGAAGTGGTGTTACGTGTGAAAGCGATTTTACGTCGTTCTTCCGCATTTTCACCTGTATCAAGTCCATCAACTTCGAAAGATTTAGTGGTATTCCCACATTTGACAATTGATCATGATGCACACCGTGTTACGGCAGATGGAACAGAAGTAAATTTAACACCAAAAGAATATGAATTACTTTATTTCTTAGCAAAAGCTCCTGATAAAGTGTTTGATCGTGAGCAATTATTAAAAGAAGTTTGGCATTATGACTTTTTTGGTGACCTTAGAACAGTTGATACCCATGTAAAACGTTTACGTGAGAAGCTTAACCGTGTCTCAGAAGATGCAGCAAAAATGATTGTAACTGTTTGGGGCGTTGGTTATAAATTTGAGGTTGTCAATGATTAAAATATGGAGAAGTATTGTCGGGAAGCTATGGGTAACCATATTGCTTCTCGTTTCATTTGTATTGTTTGTCTTCACTATTTTGATGCTAGAATTTCTTGAAAATTATCATAAAGAACAGGCTGAGCAATCGTTACGACAAACAGCCTCTACTATTGCCAGCATTGTTGATAATTATGACCTTGAGCAATTAACTGACGAAATTATACAGGAAATGCTACCTGATGATACAAATGCATTTATTGTATCCCAAGAACGAGAAGTTGTGTCGGCTTTCCAAACAGGTATAAACAATGAAAAAATACAGGCTAATATAATAGAAAATAAAGCGTTTTCTAAAATTTATGAAGTAGATATCCCAATTATAAAAGAAATGATTTTACCTTCACAAACTGAAGAAGAAAAAATGGAAAATTATATTGTTCTTAGTTATCCATTAAAAAGTGACAATGAAGTTCATGGTTCAATATTTATTTATCAAAATCCAATTGCTCTCCATGAAACTTCACAAGAAACGACTAAAATTGTCTTTTTAGCAGCTTTTATCGCCTTTGTTTTAACAACTTTCTTTGCCTTTTTCTTATCTTCACGAATTACTTGGCCCCTTAGAAAAATGCGAGAGCATGCCTTTGAGTTGGCGAAGGGTAAATTTGATGAAACATTACCTACTACACAAAACGATGAAATTGGACAATTAGCTGTTGCCTTTAATCAAATGGGTAGACAATTAAAGCATCATTTAGAAGTCATTAATCAAGAAAAAGAACAGCTAGCAAGTGTATTAACTTCAATGACAGATAGTGTTATTACATTTAATCGTGATCGTACGATTTTGTTAAGTAATCCTCCTGCTGAAAAACTATTGCAAAAATGGTTTTTAGGAAATAAATCTGAAGAAGCTAGTCCAATTCCAACAGAAATTTATCATATGTTGGATCATGTTTTAAATTTTGAAGATAAATTAGAAGAAGATATTGAAATGAACGGGTTTTACTATCGAATTACAATTAGTCCGTTAAAAAATAGTGAACAGTCGATTCGAGGTGCGATTGCAGTAATACGGGATATGACGGAACAATCCAGATTGGAAAAACTGCGCTCTGATTTTATAGCCAACGTTTCTCATGAGCTACGAACACCTATTTCGATGCTGCAAGGATATTCGGAGGCGTTGCTTGATGATGTTGTGACTTCAGAGGAGGATCGTAAAGAGATGATTCGCATTATATATGACGAATCACAGCGAATGGGTAGACTTGTTAAAGATTTACTTGATTTAGCTAGAATGGAATCTGGTTATACAACTTTATATAAAGAAAATGTTCCAATTGTGCAAGTTTTGGAACGTATTACTCAAAAATTTGCTCAAGTTGCAAAGGAAAATCACGTTCATTTGCAATTTAAAACAAATCTATCAGAACAATTGGAAATCAGTATAGATGAAGATCGAATAGAACAAGTGTTAACAAACTTAATTGATAATGCAATTCGTCACACTTCGAAGGAAGGAAGTGTAACCGTTTCTCTTGAGCAAGAGCTTTCCTACGTGAAAATTCAAGTAGCAGATACAGGGGAAGGTATTCCACAAGAGGATTTACCATATGTATTTGAACGTTTTTATAAAGCGGATAAGGCTAGAACGCGTTCAAAAGGTGGAACAGGGCTAGGCTTAGCAATTGCTAGAAATATTGTCGAGGCCCACAAAGGAAATATTCGAGTTGACAGTACGGCTGGGGAAGGTACAACATTTACTTTCCACTTACCTTTATAAGTTAATGAATAGCAGGGAGTTTTTGCCCTGCTATTGTTCTATAAAAATAATAACTTTTTGTAACTTTTTTTAATTTATTACGACAAAATAAGTAAGAACGGGGGTGGCATGGATGAAAGATTCCATTTTCCATCGTTTGTATGATACCTACCATCAAGATGTCTTTCAATTTTTAATATATTTAGTAAAAAATCGAATAGTTGCAGAAGATTTATCCCATGAAGTATATGTAAGGGTGTTAAAATCTTATGATCGTTTTCAGGGGAGAAGCTCTGAAAAAACTTGGCTTTTTGCAATCGCAAAAAACGTAGCAATTGATTACTTTAGAAAAAACACAATCCATTCATCCCATGCTTTTGACGCTTTTAATTGGGAAAGTGAGCAGCTTGTTTCACCACAAAAATCACCCGAATCTTTAATAGAATTAAATGATGACATGAGACAATTACTCGATGCCCTTGATAAATGTACGGGAGATCAGAAAATGGTCATTATTATGCGATATTTTCAAGAATTATCAATCTCAGAAACTGCCGCTATTTTAAAATGGTCGGAAGGTAAAGTGAAAACAACTCAACATCGTGCAATTAAACATCTTCGTGAGCTATTAACAACTTCTGCAGAAAAGGAGGCAAATCATAATGAGTCATGAAAAATGGGACGATGACAAAATTGAACAACTACTTTCAAATGTACCAAAGATTCATGATCATCGTTCTAAAGATGATGTCCTTCAACGTTTAAAGGATGATGGTGTTGATGAATTGCTTCTAAATAAAAAAACAAAGCAAAAAAAGTTTTATTGGGTACCAATTTTAATATCAGCGGCTGCTTTATGTTTGCTAGCTATTGTGTTCCCTTCCATAATGGGAAAAATGAATTCTAACGATTCAGCTGAAGAAAGTGCAAAATTGGAATCAAACATGTTAAAAAGCGAGGAAGAAGATGTTTTTGAACAAATTAACAGACAAGACAATTCAATAAATACATTGTCTGCTGATATAGTGGATTTGAAAACCGCCGTATATCCGGAAGAAACAGAAGGAAAAACAGTTTTTAAACTTGGCCTAGCAAGTGATGATGCAGATAGTGTTCCAGTAACAGTATTAATTCCAAATGAAAAAATAAAAGAAGACTTTGGTGATAGTAAGCCAACAGGTGTAGAGCTTTATAATCAATATGCATCACAATTTAATGAAGCGGCAATAGGATTTGCAGATTATCATCCTTATGTAGGGGAATTTTCAGAGCAAGACAAACAAGTGATTCATAAACTACCAGATAGCCAGCAATATGATAATGGTGAAGCTTCTTACGCTGTATATAACGCATCTTTAGTTGATACATTTAGCAATAATTATGATGAGGTTGCATTTGTTAATGAAGAAGGGAATGCTGTTGAATTTAGTCAAGTTGGAGAAACAAGTAAACCTCTCCAATTAAAAAATGAACAAACACAATATAATTATTTTAAATATACACATTCAGATGGTTCCCAATATTTAATGCCAAACTTCAGAGCTGTTTATCCGACTGTTGAAGAGGCGATTATAGGAATGAAAGAAGAGACAAATGATATTTATAAATCAGTTATATTGCCAAATGTTGATTTTGAAGTTTCAGTTGAAGGCGATATAGTAACAGTCAAATTTACTCAGCAATTGGATTTAATGGCCTTTGATCAAGGTCAAGCGATGCAAATGATTGAAGGAATACTTCTTACTGCATCTAGTTTTAATAAGCAAGTGCAATTCGAAAATATCGTGCAAGTAGAATGGCAAGGTTTTAATTTTACGAACCCTTTACCAATACCAGTCGGTGCAAATGAGGTTGACTATGGGGCAGTTTTCCAATAAGAAGTTGTTGAAAGGAACTTGTTTTCAAAAGGATTTTGTTTAAGTAAGGTTCTTTACAATTAGTTATTTTGAAACTATAATAAATACTGTATTAAAAATTTAATATTGATTCATCTTCGGGGCAGGGTGTAATTCCCGACCGGCGGTAATAGGAGCTGTAATTTCTGACCATTGACTTGGAAGATTTTACGAAAAGCTTTTTCAGCCCGCGAGCCACAATTTGTGTGCAGGATTTGGTGTGATTCCAAAGCCGACAGTATAGTCTGGATGGGAGAAGATGAAGGTACAGTCTTTATTCGTAATGAAAACGAAAGTTGTACGTTACTAGTATCGACAATACTTTTTGTATTGGCTATGCTTTATTTGAGTATTCATTTTAAATACTCTTCTTAATCGTGCAATTTTCAAAAACATTTTCAATGTGCCTATTTTCTCCCTTACGCTTTTGCGTAAGGGATTTTTCATTTAAATACGAAGAAAATGACTGTCCTTTCTTCTTGCTAAGTTGAATCAGCAAAGAGGAGAGATTTTGTATGAAAAACCAAAAGCTTAAGTTGCGTTCTTTTGTAACTATTGCGATGTTAAGTAGTATTTCTTTCATTTTAATGCTACTGAACTTCCCACTACCATGGTTCCCTGTATTTTTACAAATTGACTTTAGTGATGTGCCTGCTTTAATTGCAGCAATTACGATGGGACCAATGGCTGGTATTTTAGTAGAATTATTTAAAAATATTTTAGATTGGATATTTTCCGGAACACCAACTGGGGTACCAGTAGGGCATATGGCGAACTTCGCTACAGGAATTTTATTCATTTTACCTGTTTATTACATTTATAAGAAGGTTCCTTCGTTAAAAGGATTAATGATTGGTTTAATCGTAGGTACGCTCACAATGTCAATCGGTATGAGTCTACTTAACTATGTTGCATTTTTACCGATGTACACATATTTCCTTGGTTGGGGTACTTTCGATATGAAAGAAACGATCGTTTTAGGTATTTTACCGTTTAATATAATAAAAGGAATTATGCTCATGGTTGTCGCAGTATTGCTTTTCCGTACGATGAAAGTATGGATCGAAAATCAAAGAGCTCAGTACTTATTGTAAAAATTCCTATAAATATAAACTGTTCATTAAGCTGCAAAAGGCTTTTTGAACAGTTTTTTTATTGTTAAAGAAATTACACTATCGTTGCATTAAATTTTTCTTCTACTGTCAAGAAGATAATGAAAAATTTTCTTTTATTGGGATTTTTTGTTTTGTAGACATAAAAAAATCCTTATAATTAGGTGGAAGGTACAATGTCCTGTCCAAACCTAATTACAAGGAGAATCTATGGACAAGATTAACACAAAAAACGTATTTAAGGAATACTTGAATGCGTTAGATGAAAAAATTCTATTAAAAATGGCGGACTCTCTTAAACTCGATAAGTATGCAAAAAAATTAGATACCCTAATGTTCGCAAAATTATTTATTTACGCAGAATTAATGGAAATTCCTAGCCTTACCGAAATTAGTTTTGAATTAAATCATCAACAGCTTTTACAAAGTGAACTTGGATTAAAAAGTATCAGTACATCCCAACTATCAAGAAAACTAAGAGATATTCCCCCAACAATTTTTGATGCATTGTTACGCCATTTGATTCAAAAAGTTAGACGGACATATGGTTATCATCGAGCAAACAAAGTGTTGGAGAAACTTTATATTATCGATTCTTCTACGATTACACTGGGATTATCGCAACATCCATGGGCGCCTAAAAATCGTTTTACAGGTGGCGTGAAGATGCATGCGCGTACCCTCTATCATTTTTTCTATTTTAGCCGAATTCATTAAGACTGAATATTCAGTCTTAATAATGAAGTATGTTAATTCCACTATATATAGAAATTTGACTTTTCATTTTTATTTTTGTGCAATGCTAGTGAAGAAATTATAAAATAACGCTTAGTGGATAACCGTTTGGAAAAAGTAAATTCTACCTCTAGCGAAAAGCCCCCACTCCCCTCGAGGTCGCGTCACTACCTTCCCACGTGCGCGTGCAAACTCGTCAGGTCCCGCAAGCAGCTGTCGGGGCTAAGCAGGGCGCTTGCGCTTTTGTTCTACATTTTTATGTGAAAAGCTAAAATTAACAGAATTTTAGAAATAAGGTCGAAGTGCCACGGTGAAAAATTCTATTTATTGCTGTGAAAATTCTAGATAATGTTGAATTTTCACTCTTATCTAAAAATGAGATAAATGAAATCTAAATTCCATATGTTATTTTTTCTAACATGGTATTGCTATTATAAATAACGTAGTTTAAAATAATGCTATGAAAGGGAGGAGATGTCGATGAGTCGAGAGTTTCGAAGAGCAATGCCGTTACTCCCTATTAGCATGGTAATGCAATTAACGGAGTTAACTGCGAGACAAATTCGATATTACGAGGAACATAAACTAATCGAACCTGCTAGATCAGAAGGTAACCGCAGAATGTTTTCATTAGATGATGTAGATGCATTGTTAGAAATTCGGGAACTTCTTGACCAAGGAATTAACATGGCAGGGATAAAAAAAGTGTTTGATATGAGAAAAAACAACAATGTCAAATCTTCTAACAAATTATCGATTTCAGATTCTGAACTCCGTGCAATATTGCGTGAGGAAATGCAACAAGCACAAATAATGCAAAAGGCTTCATTAAGACAAGGGGATTTATCTCGCTTTTTTCAAGTAAAAGGTGAGTAGATTATATTAACTTAAATTTATAGGAGTGTGGAAAAAGATGGCTAAGTACACAAAAGAAGACATTAAACAAATTGTGAAAGATAAAGGCGTAAAATATATTCGTCTACAATTTACGGATATTTTAGGCACAATTAAAAACGTAGAAATTCCATTAAGTCAATTAGATAAAGCTTTGGACAACAAAATGATGTTCGATGGTTCTTCAATAGAAGGTTTCGTACGCATCGAAGAATCTGATATGTATTTACAACCAGATTTAGATACGTTCGTAATTTTCCCTTGGACTGCTGAAAAAGGTAAAGTTGCACGTCTAATCTGTGATATCGTAAATCCAGATGGTACTCCATTTGCTGGTGACCCACGTTCAAACTTAAAACGCGTTCTTGCTAACATGGAAGAGTTAGGCTTCACAAGCTTCAACTTAGGGCCTGAGCCAGAATTTTTCTTATTCAAATTAGATGAAAAAGGTAATCCAACATTAGAATTAAATGATGACGGAGGTTACTTCGACTTAGCACCAACTGACCTTGGTGAAAACTGCCGCCGTGATATCGTGCTAGAACTTGAAGAAATGGGCTTTGAAATCGAAGCTTCTCACCATGAAGTCGCTCCTGGACAACACGAAATTGATTTCAAATATGCAAATGCTGTTGAAGCTTGTGATAATATCCAAACATTTAAACTAGTTGTTAAAACAATTGCACGTAAACATGGTTTACACGCTACATTCATGCCAAAACCATTATTCGGTGTAAACGGATCTGGTATGCACGCAAACCTTTCATTATTCAGCGGTGACAAAAACGTATTCTTTGATGAAAGTGCAGATTTACAACTATCAGAAACAGCACGTCAATTTATGGCTGGTATCATGAAACACGCAAAAGCGTTCACAGCAGTTACGAACCCATTAGTAAACTCTTACAAACGTTTAGTACCAGGATACGAAGCACCATGTTACATCGCTTGGTCTGCTCGTAATCGTTCACCATTAATCCGTATCCCAGCTTCTCGTGGTCTATCAACACGTATCGAATTGCGCTCAGTTGACCCATCAGCTAACCCATACTTAGCTTTAGCTGTTCTTTTAGAAGCAGGGTTAGATGGTATCCGTAACGGTTTAACACCACCAGCACCAGTAGATCGTAACATTTATGTTATGAACGCTGCTGAGCTAAAAGAAAATGGTATTGACAGCTTACCAGGTTCTTTAATTGAAGCACTTGCTTACTTAGAACAAGATGAAGTAATTAAAGCTGCTCTTGGCGAACACATCTATTCTAACTTCAAAGAAGCAAAAGAAATTGAATACGATATGTTTAGAACTGCTGTTCACCCATGGGAACGCGATCAATACATTAAAATGTATTAATTTTTAAAGACAAAACCGTCTCTTAATTGAGGCGGTTTTTTATTTTACATATAAGGCTGCTACCGTTTGCTTGATATTATCTAGCTATAGCCTCTCATGATATTTGATTCGATTCATATAATATGTAGTAAAATGAATCGAAGTCGACAAGGAGAGTAATAGTTGAACAAAAAAATAATATCTTATAGTTTAATGTTCATTTTAGCAATTGCTATTAGTTATAGTGTCTTTACAAACTTTTTTCAAGATAAAAATAAAGGAAATGAATTGAGTGCAGAAAAGCAAATTCAATCTTCAACAACGATGGAAGAAGAGCAGCCTATTATTGATGGACAAGCAGATTCCATAATGAATGGATATTTGGAAATAGAAGAGGAATTAGCTGAGAGCAGTGATTTTGAATTAGGATATGATGAACATGGGCATAGCGAACAACAACCTGAAATACGAGAACTATCAATCCCTGCACCTGATTTTAAGTTGACGACATTGACTGGCGAAACAGTAAAACTTTCTGATTATCGAGGGAAGAAAGTGTTTATTAACTTTTGGGCAACTTGGTGTCCTCCTTGTAAAGAAGAAATGCCTCATATCCAACAGTATTATGAAAAGTCAGCAAAGGACGATGTTGTGATACTCGCAATTAACGAGGATTCAAAAGGGAATCGTGATGCAATTCAACAATTTGTCAATGAGTATAGCTTATCTTTTCCCATTCTTCTTGATGAGACAGGGGATGTTTCGATTACATATGAAATTCTCACTCTTCCTACGAGTATGATTATTAATGAAGAAGGAGTAGTAGTTGAACAAATAATTGGCCCTGTTACAGAAGAGATGTTACATGAAAAGTTGGGAAATTGATGAAAGGTGCGTAAAAAGTAATTATATGGACTCCATATATAAGTAAAAGTCTCTTATAGAGGAGCAAATGTAAAGTTAATAAAAAGTCCAATTCAAACTGTTGAATTGGACTTTTTCTAGTTTTAGACGGTATCGAAACTTTTATCCCATAATATTGTAACCAGAATCTACATAAATTGTTTCTCCAGTTACACCACGTGAAAGATTACTTAACATAACAAGCGTCATGTCAGCTACTTCTTCTTGATTTGTATTACGTTTAAGTGGTGCAGTCTCTTCAATTTTATGAAGTATTGTGTTAAAACTTGGTACGCCTTTTGCAGCTAATGTGCGAATTGCACCTGCTGAAATTGCATTAACACGAATATTTTCAGCGCCAAGATCAGCCGCAAGATAACGCATTGCTGCTTCAAGTGCAGCTTTTGCAACACCCATTACATTGTAGCCATCAAGTACTCGTTCAGCACCTAAATAACTCATCGTTACAATTGACCCACCTTCAGTCATATAAGGGCGAGCTGCATTTGCAACGGCTACTAAAGAATAAGCACTTGTATCCTGAGCAAAAGCATAGCCTTCACGTGTCGTTTCTACAAAGCGATTTTTTAAATCTTCTGCATGGGCAAAAGCAACAGAATGAACGATGCCGTGGATCGTGCCAAACTGTTCACCGATTTGTGCAAAAGCTTTTGCGATACTTTCATCACTGTTTACATCACATTCAACGACTGCAGTATTGTGTTCTGTATAATCAGCTAAAACCTTTTCGATTTTACTTTTTGAACGCTCTTTTCGATAAGTAAAAATAACGTTAGCGCCAACTTCTAACAGTCTTTTTGCGATTCCCCAAGCTATACTTCTTTCATTCGCAACGCCCATAACAACAACGTTTTTTCCTTTTAATTGCAATACGTCCATTTAATAAACCTCTTTTCTATGAAAATAATATCAGTTATTAGTACCAACTACTAATTATGAGTTTAACAGTTCACTATATAAAAATCAATGTCTATATAGGTACCTTGCATAACAAAATAGTTGACCACTATATTGTTATGCAATATACTATATTTATCTATCTTGTAAAACATAGTAGTACTAGGTTGAAAAGGGGGTTTTGGAGTGTCTATTCGAAGCCAACTACTAAAAGGTATTTTAGATGGTTGTGTACTTGCAATAATTGAAGAGGAAGAAGTTTATGGTTATGAATTATCAAAAAAGTTGCAGTTAGAGGGGCTAGAAGATGTAAGTGAAGGAACAATTTATCCAGTGTTATTAAGACTACAGAAAAATCATTTTATTATTGGAGAAATGAGACCTTCCCAAACTGGACCTAATCGCAAGTATTATTACATAACTGAGGAAGGGAAACTGGCGCTGGAAATAATACGTAAGGAATGGATTCAGTTAGCAGCACCAATCTCAAAAATCCTAGGGAGTGATGAAACATGACGTTAACTGTGAAAGAGCTTATTAAACAAAATAATGAGAAGCGAAAACTACTTTTACCTGAAAATGAAATTTACTATGAAAATTTATTAATCTATATTCGTTCCAATTTATTTCGGAAAGAGCGTGCAACTGAAGAAATTTTATTAGAAATGCTTGATCATCTCTTGGAAGCACAGAAAGATGGGAAATCTGCTGAACAAGTATTTGGCAAATCTCCACAGCAACTTGCAGAAGAAATTATTGAATCACTACCGAAAGAATCCGTAAAGGAAGTTATGGAATTCGCCTTTGAAAATATTTTAACTTTATTTGGTTGGTTTTTAGTTGTATGGGGCTTTTTACCACTAATATCTAGAGAAGCCCGAACAATTTATACTGGAACAGCAGCTATTTCAGCATTGTTACTTGTGGGAAGTTTATTTCTTACCGTGTACTTTGTTTTTGTCTTGATAAAGAAAGATGCTTTCAATCGTAAAAAAAACAAGGGGAGTGTATTATGGGGGATTGGCGTTTTAATTGGTTCTATATGGGCGCTTATATTTTTCATAAATATTTCCCTTAAACCTCTTGGACTGAGTATACAAATAAATGAATATACTGGATTCGGACTTGGCTGTTTCTTTTTGTTAGCAGCTTATATTATGAAAAAATCACGTGAAGCAAAATAGACTTTTTTTAAATCAATTTGTATTCAATAATTTTAATGCATACAAATCTGGACTTGACAGAATGTTTTCTAAATATTAGAATTTAAAATCATAAATAAATAATATCTAGTTTTTACATACTTTAGTACAATAGTTAATAATTTGGATATTGGCTATTTAAAAAAGTAAAGTAACGACTAGAAAAGATAAATGTATATAGAGGTAGACTATTTAAAAAACCTATTTGGTTAGTTAAAAGTAAACCGACAATTTTCAAAAGTATTTGGTTTTATAAAACCATTACTTTAGAAATTGTCGGTTTTTTTATTTTTTCAGAAAGGAAGGATTATTTATGAAACAAAGGGATGCGAATTGTAGGTTCGAAATGTTAGTTACTTACATTCAGCTATTTTCAGTGGGGGAAATATAAATGTTAGACTCTTTGGATTTATTACCGTTATTATTTTTAATACTACTTGTGATTTCGATTATAAGCAGTTTCATCCTGTTATACCCTAACACTCCGTTATCTTATATTCATATACATGTAGGATTAAGCGCTTTAGCACCTTCTGTTGCCTTAATAGCTCTCTTTTTTAGTAATGAGCGTACAGCTTTTGGCCCATTGAATTTTGACTCCTTATCATGGCTAGTAGCATTTTTTGTACTTACTATTGGCTTAATCGTCCAACGTTATTGTATTCATTATTTATTTGGAGATAATGCTTATCGAAAGTATTTTGTTTTGTTGACATTTACGACGGTTGCCGACTCTGTTGCTTGGCTAAGTAATGATCTTCGGTTGTTATTGTTTTGTTGGGGAGCTACTCTTTTAGGGTTAACTTTACTTATTAGGTTACAAAAACAGTGGGATGTTGCAAGAAATGCTGCAAAGTATTGTGGGTCCCTTTTTGCACTAAGTTGGGGAGCTTTAACTATTGCCGTTATGTGGATAACTAAAGCTACAAAACAATGGCAGTTATCGAACGTACTTTCACCAAATAATCTATTACAGCTTGAATCATGGGAGAGAATGTGCATCAGTTTGCTCATCATATTGGCAGTTGTTATTCCGGAAGCACAATGGCCATTTCATCGCTGGTTGTTAGATTCAGTAGTTGCACCAACTCCTATTTCTGCAATAATGCATGCAGGTATTGTTAATGCTGGTGGGATTATGTTAACTCTTTTTGCTCCTATCTTTTATGGAAATTTCGTACAAATGATTTTATTAGTTTTTTCTAGTATTTCTGTATTAATAGGGACTGGAATTATGTTAGTTCAAGTTGATTATAAAAGACAGCTCGTTGGTTCTACCATTGCACAAATGGGATTTATGTTAATTCAATGTGCATTAGGGGCGTATTTAGCCGCAATGATTCATGCGGTGCTACATGGTTTATTTAAGGCAACGCTATTCTTACAAGCTGGTTCAGTAAATTATGAAAAAAAATCGTTCATTTGTCCGAAAAAGCCATCATTTTTAACCTACATTACAGGAGGTGTAATTGGTCTTCTAGTAGGGCTTGGTTTTTGGTTCATTTCCTCTGAAGACGGATATCAATTAGTAAGCTCCTTTATATTAGGGTGGTCAGTATCTTTAGCTTGGATGCAATTAATAATGCTTAGGTCAAGTAAAGTAGGACTTATAGTAGGAGTTACCATGTTAGTAGGGGTAGGCAGTGTATATTTTTTCATTCATCATTTATTACATAATCTTTTAAGTGAAATTGTTCAAAAAAGCATACAGCCTCCTTTCATTGCTGCTATTTTATTAGTATTTTTATTGCTATTAGCAAGTGTAGTAGGTATTTTTCTAACACGCTATCGCCTATCTAAAGTTTATACAATTATTTATTTGTGGCTTGTACGGCTAGGTGAGCCTCATCTAAAGGTCATTGAAAGTCATCCAGGTTATTTAACGCAAATGTTTTCTCGAGGAGGTAAGTGACGTTGAATACAACATTTGTGCAAGATCTTAACCTAGAAAAAAGTTATAGTAATGTTAATTTTGATATCAATGATTTAGTGAAATCTGCTAGTAAAGTTATTGTGCCACTTGGACCGATCACTAAGTTTGCTGCACGTAATCCTTGGGCTGAAATGGAACAGCACTCGTTAGAGGAAGTTGCACGCCGTCTTAAAGAGGGTTGTGATATAGATATCTATCCTAGTTTTTCTATGTTAAATACTGCATGGAAACGGGGAGAAATTAATGAAGAATTTCTTGAAAAGAAACTTCAACAATGGCTTGATTTACAGGAGTTCGATTTGCCGAAGGATGTTGCACGTCGATTCTGTAGAGCAGCGCTTTTTCAAGAACTGCAAAATTTTGACTATTTACAAAAAAGCGAAGTGAGGAGTATAGCAAAGGAACTAATTCGTTTTAAGAATCACTTTCCAAAAAATAATACAATTCAAACTTATAGTAAACGTTTGGAGAAGCAAAATGGCGTGAAAATAACCCAAATTCTTAATGGACAAATGATTAAGTGGTGTAAGTTGTTTTTGGATGAGAGTCAGGCTGTTTGGTCGATGCCAAGTCGAGAAAAAGGTTTTTATTATTCTTGGAGGAACCTCGTTCATAATGATCCAGCGATTAATTCTAGTGTGCGTAAGAAACTAAAGGATTTACCTAAAGAGGCTGATCAAGCTTTAATGGAAGCATTATTAGGATTAGAAATATCTTTCCCAGAGATTCAAGGTTATTTAGAAGCGCATTTACTAGCTTTACCAGGGTGGGCAGGAACAATGCTTTGGCGCTCACAGCAAGCTAATAACGAAAAGAACTTGCTAACTGAGTATTTAGCTGCCCGAATTAGTATGGAGTACGCACTTATGAAACCATATCTTCCATTACAGCAGCAAAACATAGAAGATGATATAGAACTTTTAGAATCGTTAATTGTTTCGTGGGCGAATTGGGGTAACTTGCCTATTAAATCATGGTTACAGCTTTCGCAAAAAGAAGTAAAAGCAAGACTGATTCTAACATATAAATTTGATCAAATCGTTCGCAGTCGAATATGGCTTGAAGCGTGGGAAAAAACTTATGAAGTTCAGTTGATGAGTATAATTAATTCAAAGCAACGAAGTATAGAACAAAATGAAAAGACAACATTAGCTCAATTTGCATTTTGTATCGATGTTCGTTCTGAGCCATTTCGCCGTAAAATTGAAGAAGCAGGTCCTTTTGAAACATTTGGAACAGCAGGGTTTTTCGGTTTACCGATTGAAACATGCCAACTAAATAGCGGACATCATCATCCATCTTTACCTATTATGTTCAAACCGCAATATAGAGTGAAAGAAGTATCATCTGAATCTGAATTAAAATCGTATCAACAACGTCAAAAAACGGCTAGTTTACTAAGCCATACATTTAAATCAATGAAATATAATTTGTCTTCAAGTCTATTACTACCGGAAATTAGTAGTGCGTGGTTTAGCTTAAAAACAATTGCCCGTAGTTTTTTTCCAAGGACTGTAGGTATTTTACTCCGTAAACTTCAAGAAGCATGGTTACGAAAACCTGTTACTCAACTATCCCTCTATCATACAAAAACTTCTGAAACAGAGTTGCCTATTGGTTTTACGGAAGAAGAACGAGTTCATTATGTGCGACAAGCATTAAATATGATGGGGTTAGTAGAAAATTTTGCCCCTCTAGTAGTAATTTGTGGACATAGTAGTCATAGTACGAATAATTTATATGCCTCTGCATTAGATTGTGGTGCTTGTGGAGGAGCATCAAGTGGATTCAATGCTCGAGTATTAGCAACCTTGTGCAACCTTCCTGAGGTAAGAAAATCTCTAAAAGAAGAGGGGATTTGTATTCCAAATGAAACCGTCTTTACGGCTGCGGAGCATATTACAACAATCGATGAGCTGCAATGGCTTTATGTTCCTCAACTTTCAACTAAAGCTAAGGAGGCCTTTGATTACTTACAAGCTGTATTGCCAAAGGTGAGCAGTGAAGCAAATGCCGAAAGAATTGTAAAATTACCAAGTAGTGCAATTAGTTGTAACAATCCTAAGTTAGAAGCACAACGCTTGGGAGAGGATTGGAGTGAAGTGCGGCCAGAATGGGGGTTGGCTCGAAATGCTGCTTTCATCATTGGAAATCGAGAGCTTACTCGAAACTGTAATTTAGATGGTAGAGTTTTTCTTCACAGCTATAATTGGAAGAAGGATGAAGACGGCACGAAACTTGGCAATATCATATTTGGACCGGCAACAGTTGCCCAATGGATTAATCTACAATATTACGCTTCTACTGTTGCTCCTCATTATTATGGGAGTGGGAACAAAACAACTCAAACGGCTACTGCAGGGATTGGAGTCATGCAGGGCAATGCAAGTGATTTATTAAGTGGACTTCCTTGGCAGTCGATAATGAAATCAGACCAAGAGGGGTACCACGACCCTTTGAGGTTGTTAGTAGTAATCGAAGCACCAAGAGAGTATGTAAAACGACTATTAAATCAAAACCAAGCGTTTCTACAAAAAGTTCAAAATGGCTGGATCCGACTTGCATCGATTGATCCAGAAGGTAATTGGGACAGTTGGTAAACTAAATAATCGCTAAAAAATTAAGTGCAAATAAATAAAAATAAATGTGTACAACAATTATTGGATCGGAATGAGAGGAAAACATTATGGAAAAGTCTAAAGGGAATATAGAAGCGGAAATAAGTAAAGCTTTAACTCACTGGGAGAAAAATTATCTTGGACGCGGTTCTGTATCTGTTAAAGCAGATATTTTACGAGATATGGTAATTGTAGTGTTGAAAGGAATATTATCTCCTGCAGAGTATTCAGTATGTAAAGATAAAGAAGGATTATTATCGGTGAAAATGAATCGGAATAATTTAGTGGAATCAGGTGTGGAAGAATTAAAAGAAATATTATTAGAAATAACAGGTGAAGAAGTGGTAAGCTTTTACACCGATTTAAGTACGAAAACTGGGGAACGAATGATGATTTTTAAACTTTCGGAAGATTTACAAAGCAAATTATAGTGTTTTTAAAGACATAAAATTAAAGCTTAATAATTTAGTAGAATTCAATCATTGTAAGGAGTGAATTTGATGAATAAAACTAAAAATATAAAAGCACTATATATTACTAATTCGGATATTGAAATAAGGGATTATATTAAACAAAATAGTATTGTTCTACAATATTATGGGCCAGTCGTGTCACCCTTTGATGAAATAATGAGAGACATCATTGTTACTATTTATCGGTACAATATAAAAGAGGTAGTTGTAATAACACCTAAAGAAGAAAGCCAAAAGAACATATGGGCTTTATTAAGTAAAGTTATAGAAGAAGTAGATTCGCAAGAGAAGGTACAAACTTTAAATTATCTATTTGAAAATTGCAAGCCTGAATTTTCCGGAAATAGTTTAGGCGAGTGGCTAGAAGGTGGAAATGGAATATCAGTAAGTCCAGAAAATACTGTGAGCGCCATTCGTCAACATCCATTGATGCCGTCAGATGTAAAAATTCATGAATTAATTATTGATAATGAAAACAAAACAATTTTATAATTAATCCACTTGTTCAAGTTGGAAAATCATTCTCTTCACAAAACAAAAGTTTATCACATTTCCTTTTATTGAAGAGTGGGAAATAAGGGTATTCGGAATGCTGCGATTCTGAATGCCTTTTATCAATTATTATTTGCCTTTAATTTTGAAAAAAAATGAGGTTGTCACAAAAGTAATCCTTTTGCTTCAACCCCATTTAATTATTCATATTTTAATGGATCTCCATCAAATGACTCATCTGCAACTTTAATTGAATCAGTTGGGCAGCCTTCAAAAGCATCTTGCATATCTTCTAGTAGATCCTCTGGAACTTCTGTAGTACCCGTGTTATCATCTAAAATAACGAAGGCAATACCTTCATCATCATAATCGTAAATATCTGGGGCTGCAGCACCACAAGCGCCACAAGCAATACATGTATCTTTATCTACAATTGTATATTTTGGCATAGTTATCTCTCCTTTTTAACGTGCGCTCCATTAAGCTTCTTTTCTATTCTAAATCTGTTTAAACTACTTTTCAACATAAATACTACGAAAACGGAGGATTTGATTTTGATTTTTCAACAAATTATTTTACAAATTTTCCACAAGTTGAATCAAGAACGGACAATTTCAGCACCATTTCATTTATTAAAGGGGAAGCGTTCTGGACAAACGATACAAGATGTAGGAATTTATCAATTACATAATTTTTTCGGGATTTTACCAAAGCTTTCTAGAAACAAATATGACGAAGAAATTACTAATTTAATAGATAAACAAATTATAAAAGTAAATGAAGAAGGTTATTACGAGCTATTAAGTAATGACATTGTAATGGATCAATTTGGATTCGATGGATGGCATTATCGAGGGAATGAACATATTTTTTTTGCAAGGCTGTCGTTAATTATACAAAGTTTGTCCCATAAAAATGCAGGGATGATGTCGTTTATTCCGATTCAAAAGGATGAGATGATTCAGCATTGGGTTCGAAATTTTTTACTTACTAACAATTATCAAGAAGGAAATGTTCATGAATTGTTAATGAAGGAAATGATACATAGTCTTGATAATACGAATCTCGATGAATCCATTAAAAACATTTTAATCAATCGATTATCAGGCTATAACGTTGCTGGATTTACGTGGCAGCAGTTGAGTCATTTTGAAAACAAATCTGAGATGGATGTTCAATTACTTTATATTGCAGGGTTACATAGTTGGTTAAATAAAATAATTTCTGAACCTGATAATTATCCTTTATTAAATGTTGTTGCACAAAATGTTCGAATTAATATTTCATTGACAGGTTCTGCCTTTCAAAGTGCACAGCTCTTTTTACAAGGATATTCAATTGAACAAATTAGTAAAATGCGCGGGCTAAAGATGAGTACAATAGAAGATCATATCGTAGAATTAGCAATGAATGAACCACATTTTTCG
Source organism: Bacillota bacterium (assembly GCA_023405135.1). Lineage (GTDB taxonomy): Bacteria > Bacillota > Bacilli > Bacillales_A > Planococcaceae > Ureibacillus. Next base: position 24,020 of record JAEXYZ010000014.1, read on the forward strand.
ATTGAACAATTTATTAGTCCTCAAGACATTCAGCTCGTATCCACTGCAATTGAAGACTACAATACGAGAAAGCTTAAAGTTTTACATGAAGTTTTGCCTCATTTATCTTATTTTCAACTAAGACTCGCTCTAGCAAGAGGTGATAGAAAGTGCAATTAGAAACATTGCTACAAAAATATTTTGGTTATACTTCCTTTCGTCCAGGACAAAAAGAAGTAATCGAACAAATTGTTGCTGGGAGAGATGTTTTAGCTTTACTTCCAACTGGAATGGGAAAATCCCTTTGCTATCAGCTACCAGGATTCATATTTCATAAGCCAGTATTAATCATTTCACCTCTTTTATCGTTAATGCAAGACCAAGTTGATCAATTAAAGCAATTAAAAGAAAAAAGAGTTGTGGCACTGAATTCATTTTTAAATGCTGGTCAGAAAAGAGCGGTACTTCAAGCATTACATCAATATCGTTTTATTTTTATTTCACCAGAAATGCTCTTGCAGCAGCAAGTACAACAAAAGTTAAATGAGATGGAATTGTCTTTAATTGTAGTGGATGAAGCCCATTGTATTTCACAGTGGGGATTTGATTTTCGTCCGGATTATTTAAGAATTGGAGAAGTTGTAGGGAAGGAAAATAGACCACCGATTTTAGCTTTATCGGCAACGGCAACAGATAAAGTTGTAGGGGATATTAAAGAATATTTGAAAATGAAGGAGCCCTTTGAATACATTCATTCAGTGGATCGGCCGAACATTCATTTAACGAAATTGTTGTTTCATGATCGTGAGGATAAAATTGATTGGATTATAAGGCATACTACAGAAACAGCAGGACCAGGGATTATTTATACTGGGTCCCGCTCAAAAACAGAAAAGATAAGCGAACGATTGTTGCAAGCTGGCCTTTCTGCTGCTGCTTATCACGGTGGGAAGGATACGTTAGACCGTCAATTTATACAACAGCAATTTATTAATGGTTCTCTTGACTGGATCGTTGCGACAAATGCATTTGGAATGGGCGTTCATAAGGATAACGTTAGGCAAATAGTTCATGAATCCATTCCTTCAAATATGGCGAATTATATGCAGGAAATTGGACGAGCAGGCCGAGATGGCAAAGATGCGGCAGCTATTCTCCTGTATGCAGATGGTGATGAGGATTTTGCACGATTTATCGGAATTGATGATTTACCAAATGAAGTTCATATTGAAATCTATGAAAATTATTTACAAAGAAACGAGTCACCTAGCTCGATGATGAATAACAGTGAAATTTCTGAAACTGGTTTTCGAGTATTGAATTACTGGATGAACCAGCTTCCAGCAAATGAAGTGAAAAACGTCCTCTATCGTATGAAAAACGAAAAACTGAAAGAAGTAGATGAAGTTATGCAGCTTGTTAGATCAGATGAATGTATGAGAGAAATGATTGTGCGATATTTTGGTCAAACATTAGATCATAAGCCAAATGATTGTTGTTCATCGTGCGGCATTAATCTTCTAAATCTTTTAAAACCGCGTCAATTAGTCGAATCTGTGCATGAACAAATGCCTTGGCAAAAGCGCATTGAAAAATTATTACTAGGACAATTGTAATAATTTGTCGAAATGAGATAGAATACGGCAAAAATCTATGAAAATATCGATTGCCATCATTTACTTTTTAGAGAAATTTCGTCATAATTAGATAATAATAGTGTTGGAGGTGGTACTCATGAGTAATGAAGATTACAGAGAAAAAATTGAAGAGCATCGTCAATTAATAAAATTCGAAGAGCAACAAAACTCGAGAATGTCACGTTCACGCAGAAGTGTTAAAAAGAAAAAACGAAAAAACCCATTAATGACGATACTATTATTTATACTACTTGGTATTCCTTTTACGATATTAATTTATGTTTCATTCTTCTATAATCCAGGTGAAGCAGAGGTAGTTGAAAAGGACGATGATGGCACTGTAGTTGAATTGCAAACGAACAATATTGTGTCTGCAAGTAGTAATAAAAAAGATGAAACAATCATTGACTCTGAACAAGAAGATGAAGATAAAGAAGAAAAAGCTGAAGAACAAAATGTAGATAAAGCAGAAGCAAAAACAGAAGTTGCTAATGATGCAAATAAAGAACAAGAGCAAACAAAGGAAGAAGAACAACAATCAACTGGACAAGTACATACGGTACAACCAAATGAAAATTTATTCCGTATTGCATTGAAGTATTATAATGATCCAAGTGGCGTGGAAAAAATTAAAGCAGCTAATCATTTAAGTTCTGAAAGCATTTCAGTTGGACAAACGTTAATTATTCCTAACTAGTGTAATTTGTTTAGTTATTTCATATAATAACTATATATGTACTCACTTGTATTATTTACAGGTGAATTTATTCAAAAGACGACGGTACTGTCAATCCGCCTCGTCTTTTTGTTTTGGAACGGAGGAACATATGAATGATTGTTTTGCTTTTCGTTCTAGTCATTTGCATCAGCTTCATTCTATTTATGATCAAACAAGCTTTTGAAAACAATTTACTTTATCATAACGTTCAAATTCCCGGGCACAATGAACAAGTTACGCTCTTTTTTATTTCAGATGTTCATTTACGTAAAATCGATGAACAAATGCTACAACAAATAAATCAACCAGTTCATGCAGTTATTATTGGTGGGGATTTCGCTGATAAACGTACACCGATAGAGCGCATTTATGAAAATATTAAATTGCTAAAAAAGCTAGGTCCGATTTATTTTGTTTGGGGAAACAATGATCGGGAAGTGGGAGAACAAAGACTCCGTGACATTTTTAATGAAATGGGCGTACACATTATAGAAAATGATGCTATTTTATTGTCAAATTTTCAAAATAACGTTTGGTTAAGTGCAATTGACGATACTTCTACAAAAAATGCACAATTTGACAGAGCATTTGACAAGCCGAATTTAGGAGATCATGTCGTTTTCATCTCACATAATCCGCAAGTGTTTTACAAGGTGAGAAACCGATATAATGTAAGTCTGTTGCTAGGTGGTCATTTGCATGGTGGTCAAATACGTCTCGGAAAATTTGGCATTCATCCCCACGGTTCATTTAAGACGAGAAACGGTGTTGCAGCTTTAGTAAGCAACGGCTATGGAACGACATTACTACCAATGAGATTAGGTGCAAAACCTCAATGTCACATTATTGACTTAAACTTTACGAAATAAAAGAATGTATAATATTTTTAGTGCTTTGAGGTCGCGTTCTGTCATCTTTATAACAGGATGGGCGAATCTTTTAAGCAAATGAAAACAATTGGCAAATAAATAGCAGTATAATATTTATAGTAGTTGTTTTGAGGAGATGTTACAGATGCAAAAAGTGGATGCAATCATTGTTGGAGGTGGCCCTTGTGGTTTATCCGCAGCAATTGAATTACAAAACATAGGACTAAAGCCGATTGTTATTGAAAAAGGAAATATTGTGAATGCGATTTTTAATTATCCAACCCACCAAACTTTTTTTAGTACGAGTGAAAAATTAGGAATTGGTGATGTGCCATTTATTACGGAAGAGCGAAAGCCACATCGCAATCAAGCGCTCGTATATTATCGTGAAGTTGTTAAAATGAAAAAAGTCCATGTCAATCGTTTCGAAAAAGTGGAATCTGTAGTGAAAGAGCACAATGGTTTGTTTACCGTTCATACGGATAAAGCGGACTATGAAACATCTTATGTCATCATTGCGACAGGCTACTATGATCAACCAAACTATATGAACATTCCTGGGGAAAATCTGCCAAAAGTGTATCATTATTTTAAAGAAGCACATCCATTTTTTGATACAGACGTGCTAGTAATTGGGGGCAAAAATTCAGCAGTTGATGCTGCATTAGAATTAAATAAAGCAGGTGCCCGAGTGACGGTTTCTTATCGAGGCAGCGACTATTCCCCAAGTGTGAAGCCATGGATATTGCCGGAATTTGCTGCACTCGTACGAAATGAAGAAATTACGATGCATTTTAATTCTACAGTTAAAGAAATTCGTGAAGAAGAAGTCGTATTACATATTGAAGGCAAAGAAAAAGTGATTAAAAATGATTTCGTTTTTGCAATGACAGGCTATCATCCAGATCATAGCTTTATTCGTGCAATGGGTGTAACGATTGATGAAGAAACAGGGCGACCAACTTATCATCCAGAAACGATGGAAACAAATGTAGAAAACTTATATATTGCTGGCGTTCTTGCAGCAGGAAACAATGCCAATGAAATTTTTATAGAAAATGGCAAATTTCATGGTGGTTTCATAGCAAAGAACATCGTAGAAAAGCAGGGAAAATAATTTATAGGAAGTAGTCTTGAGTCGGGGCTACTTCTTTTTTGTGTATGAGGAATTAATATATACGCGCTTTGGGTACCGCTTTGTGTACCAGGTACACATACAATTCTGAATATTGCAATTTTTGTGTACCAGGTACGCGAACAATTCTGACAATTTCGATTCGTTGTAATAATGATGATGGAGAAGTTAATAAAATTTTTTTGTTGACAACATACCTATAGGGGTATAATGTTTGGTTGAAGTGTTTTTCTATTGTTCAGATAAAAAATTTTATGATTATTGAATGGAGGCAAATTTTGATGAAGAAGATTGTTATTATTGGTGGGGTTGCTGGGGGCGCTTCTGCTGCGGCAAGAATTAGACGTTTAGATGAGCAAGCTGAAATTATTATGTTTGAAAAAGGACCACATGTTTCATTTTCAAATTGTTCATTGCCGTTTTATTTAAGTGGTGTAGTAGAGGATAGTAACCGATTATTAATGATGACACCTGAAATCTTTTGAGTCAAAATATAAAATTGATGCACGTGTAAATAGTGAGGTCGTTCAGATTAATCGGGATGTAAAGTCTGTAACAGTTAAAAATGTGCTAACAGGTGAATTGGTAGATGAAACATATGATGTCCTCATTTTATCGCCAGGCGCAAGCCCGATTGTACCAAAGCTTCCGGGTACTGATTTACCACATGTGTTCACGGTGCGTAATGTAGTAGACATTGAACGTTTACAAAATGCCATTGTTGAAAAAGATGCTCAAAGTATTGCTGTTATAGGGGGAGGATTTATCGGTGTAGAAGTAGCAGAAAACCTTCGCTTAGCTGGGAAGAGTGTTTCGCTCGTTGAATTTGCACCACAAATTTTAACACCCTTTGATGAAGATATGGTTCAAATTTTGCATAAGGAATTAGTTGATCAAGGTGTGAAATTAGTAGTTGGCGATGGGTTAGCTACAATTACACAACAATCTTATAAAAACTGTACTCATGTATTCAAGTTGAATAATATGGTGTCACCTTTTGGCACAGTTTTAACAACAAGAAATAGTCCATTGCCAAAAAGGGATGCGTTTGGAGAAAAAGTTGTAAGTATTGCTAATGTAGGAGGGACATTGTGATGAAAACAATTCAACCAGAAGAAGTACAAGCAAAATTAGAGGCTGGTGAAGCAATTAAAATAATTGATGTTCGTGAAGTGGATGAAGTAGAAGCAGGCCACATTCCTGGCATTATTCATATTCCACTTGGCTTACTTGAGTATAAAATGAATGAACTGGATAAGACAGAAACATATATTATGGTATGTCAATCTGGTGGTCGCAGTGGCCAAGCAACCGCATTTTTAGAATCACATGGCTTTAACGTAACGAATATGGTCGGCGGTATGCTTGCGTGGTCTGGTGAAGTGAAATAACTAAAAAATTTTTGAATTAACGTATACCAAAACCGGTATAGGTGGAGGGAATTTATGATTCAATCAGATGTTCAATTAGATGCAAAAGGATTAGCTTGCCCAATGCCAATCGTGAAAACGAAAAAAGCAATGAATGATGTACTTGAAGGGCAAGTATTAGAATTACAGGCAACAGATAAAGGTTCTGTGGCAGATTTAGCAGCATGGTGTAAAACAGTTGGACACCAATATATCGGTAACCACGAGGAAAATGGTGTGTTCTACCATTACATTCGTAAATGTAATCCTGAAGTAAGCGAGCAGCAAGAAAAAACATTTGAACATACTATTTCAATTGAGGAAGCGATTCAAGCTGAAGGACTTATTTTAGACGTTCGTGAAGCAGCAGAATATGCTTTTGGTCATATTCCAGGAGCGAAATCTATTCTATGGGGGAATTAGCAGAGCGCATGGAAGAATTAGATAAAAATAAGTCAATTTATGTGATTTGCCGTACAGGTACACGATCAGATTTAGCAGCGAAGCAATTAGCTGAAGCAGGATTTTCAAAAATATACAACGTCTTACCTGGCATGACAGGTTATGAAGGCGAATTAGAGAAAGAGGTTAAATAATATGTCAAACAAAGTAGCAATTATTTCAGCAAATGATGGTTTATTTGATGCTTATAAAGTATTCAATATTGCAACAGCCGCAGCAGCTTTTGAAAAAGAGGTAGCAATTTTCTTCACATTTGAAGGCTTAAATTTAATTCATAAACAAGGTATGCACGCACTTGAAATGCCAGCAGGTAAAGAGCATTTTGCAGAAGGCTTTACAAAGGCACAAGTACCTACTATCCCGCAATTAGTGGAAATGGCACAGGAGCTAGGTGTAACATTTATCGCATGTCAAATGACAATGGATGTTATGGGCTTAACAAAAGAAGATTTAATTGATGGAATTAAAGTTGGTGGTGCAGTAACATTTTTAGAGTTTGCAAAGTTATTTACCGCCAAAAGATGCAGAAGAAGTTGTATTTGATTATAAAGCACTGACAGATGGATTAACGGTTCAACTTGGTTCCTCACAAATTAAAGTTGGGGCACTTTATTCACCAGGTCACACAATTGGTTCAACGTCATTTGTCATTGATGAGAAATACTTATTAACTGGCGATATTTTATTTATTGATTCAATTGGTCGTCCAGACTTAGCAGGTCTTGCAGATGATTGGGTAGGTGACCTTCGCGAAACGTTATACCGTCGCTACCGTGAATTAGCCGATGATTTAATCGTATTACCGGCACACTTCATGATTATTGAAGAATTAAACGAAGATGGTACAGTGGCAAAACGTCTTGGAGATTTATTCGCAGAAAACTACGGTTTAAATGTAGAAGACGAGGAAGTATTCCGTTCGATGGTTACAGAAAACTTACCGCCACAGCCAAATGCATATCAAGAAATTCGTCAAGTAAATATGGGGAAAATTACACCAAATGATGAAGAGCAAACGGAAATGGAGATTGGTCCAAACCGTTGTGCAGTACGTTAACTTTAATGAAATGCTATATCTATGCTTGCCTCACGCTCAAGAAGCAAGCAACCGTCCTGTACGGTATTTTAGAAAATCGCTTACGAAAAAGAAAAGAGGAATTGAATTTGAACATTACAAAAACTTAGATGCAAAAGGATTTGCTTGCCCAATGCCAATCGTTCGTACAAAAAAAGCAATTGATACAATTAACTCAGGTGAAGTATTAGAAGTGCTTGTAACAGATAAAGGAGCATTAAATGATTTTCCAGCTTGGGCAGAAGCGGGTGGTCATACAATTTTAGAACAAAAAGAAAAAGCAGGTGTATTCTTCTTCTACATTCAAAAAGCATAGGGAATGTAATAGCGAGTGGAGCTTTTCTGCTCGCTTTTATTTATAGAAAGAAGGGGACGAAATGGATTTTTCGATCACATATATGTTAGTCATATTTGCGCTTGGATTTGTTGGGTCATTTGTATCAGGAATGTTAGGGGTTGGAGGCTCCATCATCAAATACCCAATGCTTTTATATATTCCGCCATTGTTTGGTATTGCAGCGTTTACTGCCCACGAAGTATCAGGAATTAGTGCAATTCAAGTATTATTTGCATCAATCGCAGGTGTATGGGCATATCGTAAAAGTGGATTACTTCATAAACAATTAATTGTTTACATGGGTGGAGCAATATTATTAGGAAGTTTTATCGGTAGTTATGGTTCTAGATTTTTGTCAGAGGATGCTGTTAATATCGTTTATGGACTACTTGCAGTCATTGCGGCGGTTATGATGTTTATTCCCCGTAAAACGGTAGAGGATCACAATAATATTTCCTTTAATAAAATATTAGCAATTAGTTTTGCGCTTATTGTCGGTGTTGGTTCAGGTATTGTTGGAGCAGCAGGTGGATTTTTACTTGTACCGATTATGTTAACTGTTCTAAAGATTCCAACACGCGTAACGATTGCGACGAGTTTAGCGATTACATTTATTTCGTCAATCGGTGGTAGTGTCGGAAAAATCGTCACAGGGCAAATTGAATACTGGCCTGCTTTTATTATGATTATTGTCAGTCTTCTAGCAGCTCCACTTGGCACAAAAGTTGGACAAAAAATGAATGTTAAAATACTTCAATGGTTGCTTGCCGTCATGATTGGTGCAACGGCAATGAAAATTTGGGTTGATATTTTAGGATAATGAATGATAGATTAAGTTTGAAGTGAATACTAATTTTCGTTTATAAGTACAGCAGAGTGGATGACTTTGCTGTACTTTTTGTTTAGATTTTATTTCATTTAAATAAGGGAGCAGTTTAAAGAGGATACTTATTTTAAGAATCATTATCGTTTATTTTAGAGAATAGGACAGTTCATATGTAAATAGGTCCCATCAGTATTGAACTACAATATTTTTGTATATTAATGGTACTATAAAGGCTACTTGATGCATCGATACTAAGTAGTCAAGTATAATACATGACGCAAAAAAAACGACGAGAATGAAACTGGTTCAATACTTTTGAAAAGAGAAATTCAGTAACCAGACCTAGATTTTTATTTTTACTCTAGGAAGTTATTGTTTTTCGATGAGGAAAAATTTGGTAGAATGTTATAGGGTGGTGGTTATATGGAAGTAGCCTGCTCATTGGGAAAAAAGAAGCTATTAAAGAAAATAAAGAATATAATATGGCGGTTAATTAGTATCGATGTCATTTTATTTGGACTATCGATTTTTGTATACTAAAGTTTTAATATATTGAGGTGATCGAAGCATTGAAAAATAAAAAAGCATTGGGCGTAATTGCTACAATAGTCTTGTTAATTTTATCAAAATTTAAATTTGTGCTAGTAATTTTGAAAGTGTTGAAATTACAGACATTAATCAGCATGGCGATTTATTTATGGATGTACGCTCTCATATATGGGTGGAAGTTTGCTGCTGCCTTTGTTTATTTAATTTTTATACATGAGATGGGCCATACATATGCTGCGCGGAAACTAAAATTACCAGTAAGCCCTGCAATTTTTATCCCTTTTGTTGGAGCTGCTATTGCAATGAAAGAAACGCCGAAAAATGCAAAGGATGAAGCCTATGTAGCTTATATGGGACCGGTTTTCGGACTGCTTGCTTTTTTGCCAGCGTTTCCGTTGTATTTTTATAGTCATGATCCCTTTTGGGCACTTGTAATCTTTCTAGGTGGTTTAGTGAATTTATTTAATTTAATTCCAATTACTCCTTTAGATGGAGGGAGAATTGCTGCGGGAATTAGTACGAAATTATGGGCGCTCGGATTAATCATGCTCCTTGGATACTCAATTTACTCGATTAGTGTACTAGGGTTCATCATCACTGCAATTGGTGCAATGGAGTGGTATAGAATTTATAAACAGCAAAAAAACCTAGTGAATGATGAAATGGAAGTAGCATCTTATATAACAACGAATAGACAGTTAAGAGAACATGCGCAAAATGCATCCGTTGGCAACTTTACCTATTACGCGAGATCGTTTAAAGGTAGTATTTCGAACGACTCATTAAGAGAGTGTTTTGATATTTTAAACAAAGTTGAAGAATTGGAATCAACAGAGGAGCAGGATAGAGTTTATATTAATGAGTTTCTAGTACGTTTTGATGAACAGGTTCAAAAACTTAAAGAAGAGTATGAAAAAAAGGCCGCATATTATAAAACGGACAATAAAACAAAGGTAAAATTATTTGCCATTTATATCGGCCTAGCAGTAGTTTTAGCCGCAAGTACTTACTTTGGAAATTCGATTATTATGCAGTCTGAGGAAATGAATCGGATGATAGGGTCGGATTGAGTTATTGAAAAAGCGTTGCAAAAGAAAAAACCCATTGTATTAATATAAAGGTAGGCCAAAATAAACGAACGATTTTGGAGAAGTAACATTCTTGTTAAAACGATAAAAATTATGTTTAAAAAGGGTGATAGCATCAGTCTTCCAAAAGGGCTTAAGGGATACTAATTCCATCCATCATTTCCGCATCTTAAATAATAGATGCGGTTTTTTTATGTAGCAATCTTGTATCCCCGAAAGGACTCTTAGAAAATATGAATGAAAGAACAATATTCGTTTAAAATGCAAATCTTTTGTTGAAAACAATAATAGGTATGTAAACAAAGCTGTTTGGCATACCTTTTTAGATAGAGCAATTGTTTAAATTTATGGTAGTTCTTTTTTGAAAGATGAGGGTAGAAATTCTTTTTGCATAGAGATGAGCCAAATAAAATCATCCTCAGGAATGATTTGAATGTCCAGACCAAGGCTCATCAACTGCTCTGCTTTTGAATGCTTCGAACTGATTCCACGGCGTTTGTTTCCAAGAATAACGAAATCCGTTTCCTTTGTAACAGTTCCTTGTATGATTCCTCCACAAGCTCGCACTTTTTTTGCCGCCTCTGAACGAGTCATAGTGGAAAGAGCTCCTGTAAAGACGATTTGTTTATTATAAAATGGATGCATTAAGCGTTCATATGGGTCAGAAAGTAAGATGACTTCTGTGTTGTCTGTATTTTTGTTCATGTTCGTTCTCCTATTGAATGGAAGAAATTCTCCTTAATTATAATCGAGATTGAAAGCTTCGAAATCTATAAACCTATCTGTTTACATTCGATCTAATGTAAATCCATTTTTATACGAGAAGCAGCTTTCTTTCGTTTATAAAGATAAAGATGAGGTGTCCAAAAATTTTTTGGGCACCTCTCTTTAAAAACTATTCGTTAAATTTTAATAACCTGATTGAATTTAAAATAACGATTAATGCAGCACCTGTGTCACTGAGTACAGCCATCCAAAGTGTTAGCCATCCTGGGAAAATTAAGACTATTGCAGCGATTTTAATAATAATTGAGAACCAAATATTTTGTTTAATAATAGTTAAGGCTTTTCTACTCAACTTCATAGTATGTGGGAGTTTGTCCAAGTTATCAGCCATTAAAACAATATCTGCTGTCTCCATCGCTGTGTCTGTTCCGGCACCTCCCATTGCAATTCCTAAATCCGCTGTTGCAAGTGCGGGAGCATCATTAATACCGTCTCCAACCATTGCCACATGATAACCTTCAATTTGTAATTTTTTAATTACGTCAACTTTTTCCTCTGGCAATAACTCTGAAAAAACGCGATTAATATTGGCTTCTGAAGCAATCATTTTTGCAGTACCTTCATTATCTCCAGTTAACATGACAGTTTGCTTAACTCCACTTTGTTTTAAAGCGTTTAAAGTGGATGCAGATGTTTCACGAATTGTATCAGAAACTGCAATTACCCCGATAATTTCCTTTTCTGTCCCAATGATGATAACTGTTTTTCCTTTTTGCTCTGTTTCTTGAACATGTTTTTTCACTTCTGTTAATGAAATATGGAGTTCTTCGAATAACTTTAGATTACCAGCGTAATAAATTTCACCCTCAATACTAGCTTGAACGCCTTTACCTACAATATTCCTGAATAACTCACCTTTATTAGGTTGAACTCCTTTTTGGGTAGCATATTCCACGATCGATTTAGCGATAGGATGGGTTGAATGTTCTTCAAGTGTTAAGGTGATGGAAAGTAATTCATCTTCAGACCGTGTGAATACTTTAATATTTGACACTTTTGGCTTTCCTTCAGTCAAAGTCCCAGTTTTATCGAAAGCAATGGCAGTGATAGCACCTGCTTTTTCCAAAAATGTTCCACCTTTAATTAAGACACCGTTTTTTGCAGCGTTTCCAATAGCAGACACGATGGCAACTGGAGTAGAAATAACTAATGCACAGGGACAAGCGACAACAAGTAGTTCTAAGCCTTTATAAAACCATTCTCCCCAAGAGCCAAATTCAAGTAGGGGAGGTAGCACCATAATGACCAAAGCTAAAATAAACACAATAGGTGTATAAATACTTGCAAATTTATCGACAAAAGCTTCAGTAGGAGCTTTTTGTTCCTGAGCCTCTTCAACTAAGTTTATAATTTTCGATATCGTCGTATCTTCAACTAACTTTGTAACCTTAATATCGAGTGAACCATGTTCATTAATCGTTCCTGCGTAGACAGAATCACCAATTCTTTTATCAACGGGAATCGATTCTCCAGTGATCGGCGCTTGATTAATGCTTGATTCTCCATGGATGATTTCACCATCTAATGGGATTTTTTCACCTGGTTTGACAACGATTATGTCATCAATGTTAATTTCTTCGACTGGTTTTTTAATAATATTTGAACCAACTTTAACCGAAGCTTCAGGAGGTGCTAGATCCATAAGGTTACGAATGGAATCCCTTGTACGTTCAATCGATTTGTTTTGAAGATAGTTACCGATGGAAAATAACCATACTACAGTAGCACCTTCTAGCCATTCTCCGATAAGAGCAGCTCCAATTGCTGCAGTTGACATGAGTACATTCATATCAAGTGATCGACTTTTGATAGCATAGAATGCACTTCTAGCTGGTTTAAAGCCACTAATTACTATAACAATTGCGTAAAGAATTGTGGAGAGCATCGGAGAAATACCTAGAAATGAGCTAATAAAACCAAAGGCTAATAATACTCCAGATAATAAGACTAGCCTATTGTCATTTTTATCTTTTTTAGATTGTTTATCTTCATTTTTTGTTGGTAGTGAAGCTTTATAACCAATTTTAGAGACCTCGGAAATAATTTCTTCTACACTAGCTGAATGGTCTATTTTCATTTTTCCAGTAGAGAAATTAACCGTAACGTTATTAACCGTTGGAAGGGTATTTAAATGATTTTCGATACTTTTTGCACAACTACTACAATCCATTCCTTCGATATTGTAAATTTTAACATTCTTTTTTTGATTTAAAGGTTCTGCAGAGTACCCAAGTTTTTGGATTTCCCTTTTAATTGGTATGAACGCATTCGCATTACATGCAGTAACTTGCATTTTCCCTGTACTGAAATTTACCTTTACTTCTGTTATATCATTTAGTTTACTTAGTCCTTTTTCAATTGTTACTGCACAGGCAGCGCAATCCATTCCATAAACTCTATAGGCCATATTTTCAACTGAGGAGGTTGAATTCGTAAGTATTTTACTACTATGAGTTGCTGTTACCTCTTTATTATCAGTCTCTTTTGTTGAACTGCTACAACAATTGGATTCTTCTTCGGTCTCCTTCAATGAATTACTGCTACAGCAACTCGATTTTTCCTGTTCTAAAGAGGGTATTGAATCTTTTTTATTTGCACAGCTACTTGATATTTCAGGATTTACCGTTGAATTACAACAACTATTTCCTATAACTTTTGCTTCTTTATTTGAGCTACAACATTGTTTTGCCAAATGAATACCCCCTAATCTATTTGATGATCACAACATGCAATATCATTTTCTACATCCGCTAGTACTACATCAAACATTGATAGTAAATCGCGTATATGTTGATTTCGCAAACTATAATAAATATATTTACCCTCATTTCTTCCTACTATAATTCCACAACCTTTTAAACAAGCGAGGTGCTGTGAAATATTCGATTGATTTCCTTTTGTTTCTTCTACAATTTGAGAAACAGTTTTTTCCTGTTCTTTAATACATTCAAGAATTTGAATTCTTGTTTTATTAGAAAAACCATGAATCAGTTTCATTTTTATATCAAAATTATTGTTTTGCTTTTGCATAGTTTGTCTCCTTTCATATTAGTAAATACTAATATGTATGATTATCATATTAGTATTAGCTAATATGAGTGTCAAGATTTATTATTTTATAAATAATGTGTGGGGAACTTTGTCTTTTAAATAATACACTTGGGATTTTGAGGTAATAAAAAAAAGCCATGTTATACTTATGAGAGATTTTGTTGTGTTTTTAAAACATCTTTGAAAGAAGCTCATAAGTAGGGAGGAGTAAAAAGTGGTAATCACAAGGGAAAAGGTGGAAAATCACCAAATTTGGATATATGTTTTTTCTTTAATTATCGGAGCAATAATAGGTCTATCAAATGATAATTTAGGTGCTAAATTAGATTGGATGATCTCACCGCTTATAGCTGTACTTATGTATGGAATGTTCGCTCAAATTCCATTTTTAAAACTTCGTGAGGCCATTTCAAATGTCAAATTTATAAGTGCATTACTAATAGGAAATTTCATTGCGGTCCCAATTATTGTTTGGATTTTAACAACAATTTTTTCACAATCTACACCAGTATTATTAGGTGTTTGTTTAGTTTTATTAACGCCATGTATTGATTATGTAATTGTCTTTACTCAACTAGGTAAGGGAAATGAGAAATTAATGTTAGCTGCTACGCCAATTTTATTTGTAGTACAAATGATATTGCTGCCTTTGTATTTATGGCTATTTATTGGTGAAGATATGGTAGGGATAGTTCACGTAGAGCCATTTTTAGAAGCCTTTCTATTATTAATAGTTGCTCCATTAATAATAGCTGTCATTACTCAATTGTGGGCGAAAAAGAAAGTACTTGGTGAAAAAGTTTTAGATTACAGTGCATGGTTACCAGTACCATTTATGGCGTTCGTATTAATTGCTGTAGTGGCTTCACAAATAGGCAAAGTATATAGTGATTTTGATGTAATTGTACGTGTAATTCCAATCTATATTTTGTTTTTATTTATCACACCAATTGTTTCCCGTTTTATCGCAATTACATTCAAACTGGATAAGGGGGCAGGAAGGGCGCTAATCTTTAGTACTGGAACACGGAACTCCCTTGTTGTTCTTCCTTTAGCGTTAGCTTTACCGGAATCTTGGGCAACGATAGCAGCAGCTGTGATTGTAACACAAACGATTGTGGAGTTAGTAGGGGAATTAATTTATATCAATTCGGTACCTAATTTAATATTGAAAGATTCTCTAAAATAGTATTCTTCCTTATATTATTTAGTGGCTTATGGGGTTATTCAATTAAATAGGAATATTATGTCACTTGTGAGCTAGTAGGAATTTTGAAAAGGTCATCTTGCACGAGAGCAGTTAAATTTCTTATAGAATTATAGGTTTCAAATTAATGAAACTGTTTAAATTCCTAACCGTATTAAAGGAATGGAGGGATTTAATATGACTGGTAGTACAATATTTTTCTTTTTGCTGCACTTACCCTTTTGATACTGATTCCGTACCTTACAATTCGAGATATTAAAAGTGGTAAAAAGAAAATAGAGATTTTTACTTCAAACATAGTAGTATTAGTTTTATTTTTAATATCAACTGCTGAAGTGTTAAAGGCAATGATTTCTGCCGATTCAATGCAGTACTTAAATCAAGCACTTTTTCTTTTTATCATTATTTTTGTCGTCTCACCGTTAATAATGATTTTGCTATACAACATTAAAAATGATATTAAGAAGTGGAATGATCCAAAGGAATATAAGTATTATTGGGCATACAAATATAGATACATATTATTAACTGTTTTTTCTATAATTTTTATAGGTGCATTATATAGATTTTACTTAATTTACAAATACTTTTCGTATAAAAGGTATTTAAAAGAGCGAGAAGATGAAGAGCATTGACTGTTTATATCGACTTTGAAAATAAATTAATCTATTTGTAACAAATGTAGAAGTTATGTATTAAGATGCTAAAACACTTAATAATAAAAAAGCCCACTTATCCTTGTGTTTATTGGCTACATTCCTTTTAGGATTCAAAGGAATTTTCTCCATGATATTCATGACAATAAAGCATAAGAAGCAAAATAGTATACTAATTAAGGTGATTTTTAAGACATGTGGTAAGTACGCGATTTCAAAATCTATTTTTTTCGTTGTTAAAAGGCAAAAATATCGAATTAGAGTAATGAGAATCCCACAAATAATTGCAATAAAGAAGGCTAATCTACGTCCTCTAAAATCTTGCTTTATACTTTTATTAGTTATGAAAAGAATTAAAAACAAAGATAAGATACATACCAAAATGCTTATAAAAAGAAAGATGTGAGAACTCATTAACTCCCCCCTACAAATTCTAAAAAACTAATACAACTACTCTCTTTTAATTTAGATTATAGCATATAGTGAAAATTACTAAAGTAATTTCATAATTCGCGGAAAATATCAAAATATGTACCAGGTACGCAAACAATTCTGAATATTGACACAAAGTGTGTACCAGGTACACAAACAATTCTGAAAATTGGTGAATTGTTTTGTGGGGATTTTCTGAAAATGTGTTAGATAGAAAAATAGTTAAAGAAAACGATTAATAGATAATTGTTTCATTAAGTAAGGGAAAGTTCTTACTAAAATAGTGGTTACGGAATGAGCTTGATTAGTTTCATTTAATTACACTGTTCATATTTTAAAATGACTGCATTTCTTGTTAATGCCTAAAAAATTATGTATAATTAAGGTAGTAAAAACGTAATTTAAAAAAAGACTACTTGATGCAGCAACATCAAGCAGTCAATATAATAGTCAGTCCCTTCAAGGGGGATTGGCCCATTAGGTACAGTAACCCATCAGAGCCGTACACTCAAGGATGGGTTATTTTTTTGGTTTTCTGAAAGTATTGTTACAGTCAATGTTGCAAATGCTACTGCAAACATTAATGCTTCAAATACCGTCATGAGCATCACCCTGGGCCTGCACGATGTAGCGCTTTTAGTCCGCATTCCACTTTTAGGGAGTGAGCCAACCACCCTTGAGCTACCAAACTATTACAAACAAATTATAGCACGTATGTTCCTAGTTTTGAATTCTGCTATTTTTCCTAATTATTAGCTTTTTTCTATTTAAAAGGGAGAAAAGATCTTTAGAAGAATAATTGTCTATAGAGTTTAAATTTGAATTGAGGTTTTGCTATTATAGAAAGATAAATTAAAGAAATGCCCAATCCTTTCCGTTCAAATTAACGGTATAAACAAACTTGTAAAATGAAGTGAAGAGGGAAATAATGAAAAAGAAAAAACAGAGAAGAAAAAAATATGAAGAAATTGAATCAGATGGCTATTTCGCATACATAGCGGGTTATACAAGTAGTGGATTTGCGTATGGAGTAACGCATGAAGAGTTAGAAGAAATGCTGGAAGATGAAGAGCAATATTATGAATCTAAAAATGACAAAAAAATTAAAAATTCAGATTTACCGTTTTAAAAGCTTAAATCTATGTGAAAATAGTTAATAGATTATAATCAGTGGAAACTACTATGTAAAGGGGGAGTTAAGATGGAACTAATAGATCACTTGTTTACTTATTCAAAAACTTATATCACACTCGACGAACTTGAAAAAATGGGCTCAACATATCAAACTTATGAACAGTTTTCATTAAAAATTCTCGAGTTAGAAGAACAAGGACTATTGCAAGAGGTAAAAAGTTCTGGAAGAAATGGAAAAACGCCTTCTCTTGCTTATAAATATCGCATTTACTATTCAAAACTGAAAAAAGATTCACAGAAGGAAATTGAAAAATTTAGTCTTTCCATCCATCCGTCATTAAAACTTGATGCTTACTTTAGCGCTTTACCTCAAAAGTGGCAAGAGGACAAGCCTTACATAGAGAAAATTAATGCTTACTTACAAAAGAATGGCTTTCCAGAAGAAGAAGTTCCCGCTCCTGAACGTAGTCTCGCACTTGTAGGTGATGAAAAATGGATTCAAGAAAACAATGGACAAAAACTACTTGAAAGTTTGAAAATTTGGAATCAATTGAAGATTATCCCTGTACATGATCCATTAAGTTTTGCAATAAATCCTCTTCACATAAACAATAATACTCAGTATCATCTCATCGTAGAAAATAAAACGACATTTGATGGACTAATTGGAAAAATAACAGATACTCAATTTACAACATTGATCTATGGACAAGGATATAAAATTACAAAAAGTATTGAACATTTCAAAAAGCAACTACCTATTCCAACTGCAAAGCATATATTCTTTTATTTTGGTGATGTAGATTGGGAAGGAATTAAAATCTGGCATTTGCTCACTCAAAAAATCGATGCCATTCCTGCACTTTATTTTTATCAATCCATATTAAAGAAGCGACCAATACCAATTAGAACGAAACAGACGAAAAATGAAGCAGCTAATGTACACTTTTTATCTTATTTTGACGAACATGAAAAAAGTGAACTTCTTAAAATTTTAACCAATGATACTTACTTTCCTCAAGAAATGCTATCATCAAATGAATTAAAACAGATCTGGAGTGAATCGGATTGGACCAGTCTTTTATCGAAACAATAGCTAAAGATTATAAAGAACGGGTCAGAAGAGTTTTTCTTTTTGAGCCTTTACAAGAATTGGGAAGAAAAAATCGAACTGATCAAAACGGCAAAGAAATTGATATGAAAAGTCTCGGTTTGTTTACACTACTGTTTTTCTTTGAAATGAAACTGATGAGAGAAAAAAAGAGTGGAATTTCTGAACTTATCCAATTCTTGCAGAAATTCACTAAAGGTACATATGATTTAGATGAAAAACAGTTGGAAGAGATTGCGCGAATTATCCTCAGTACGTTTCGACCAGGTACAGGAAAAAAGAAAATACAATCTTTTTTTAATTGGGAAACTCAACAAAACGACCAAATTGATTATTCATATATAAAAGCAACAGATTTTGATGTTAAAAATAATCGACAATATTATACCCTTGATGATGATGGGTTAGAGCTTGTATTTGCAACGAAAGAGTATTTTCAAGAGTTTCAGCTATCTATTCATCAGTTAATGCTACGAAAACTACTTGAAAAAGGGGAGTTTGTAGGTGCTTTAAGACAAATTAACGAAATGAGAATGGATGTCGAAACAATTCACGAACGAATGGTAAAACTCGAGCATGAGATTAAAAGAAGTATTGTATCAATTGAAACGCAAAAGCGATTTATGGAAGTCATTGAAGATCGCAATTTCCGTCTAAGTTTAGAAAATGAAGAATTTCAAGAATTACAGCAATTTGTTTCAGAAACAAGAAACAATTACTATTATCAACCAAACCCAGAAAAAGAAAAAGAAGCATATGAATTGTTGCTACAAATTGAAAAAGAGTTAAGTATCGTACATAGTCAGCATCGTGATTTACTAAATCAAAGCTTTGTATTAAAAAAACATGCGTTAGAGGCTGCAGAGGAATCGCTATACTATATCGGTGTGGATACATTTAATATTGACCAAGATATCGTGTCAAGAATTATAAGTACTCCATTACCACTTGAATCAATGAAAGGCGTACTAGCACCTTTTTTATCAATTGAAAAGAACGAAACATGGTCATTACTTTCAATATTCGCTCCTCAATCTTGGTCAGAAGATGACCAAAGTAGTAACAATGCAATATTTGACACGATAGATGAAGAAGAAGCTATTGCGAAATATGCAAATATAAAAAGAAACCTTTATGGTGAAATGATGAACGATATGATGGGAATTTTTGAAGGTAGGAATGAATGGTTACTTTCCGAATGGATTGACCAGTTACAAACCAGACAACACCCGTGGTTAAATAACCGTGCCTTCTATGATTTTATTATTCTCTGTCATCAGCGAAGTCCTCTATTCCAAGAGAAGGAAAGTGAAGAAGAAGAGGGTGCGCTGCATCTTCTTAGTAACGCCTTAGAATTATTAAATAACAAAAGATTAGTCATTGAAGAAGTTCGAGAGATTATCAAAGTCAATGAACGGTTTGAAATTCAAAATATGACTTTCTATCTAAAAGAAAATTCACATACATAAGGGGGAAAAGCAGTTTGCGATATGAACAAGACCAAGTTTTAAAAGCATTTTCATTATATTCAGAGCTTGCTCAAAAAGGAATCGCTTCAGGTGACCTTGCTCGAGCTTACAAAGTAGAAGAAGCAATCAGATCACTCACTGACCATTTTGTTGAAATGAATGACGCAGTCTGTCTTTCTGTTGGACAAGAGTTATACCTTGTTCCAAAAACGAAACTATCTCCATTTCATGTGACCAATGAACAACTAAAAAAAATGCATCTAAGTTCGAAGGCGACGAATGTCGATCTATACCTATTGTATTTTTGTTCAATTGTCCTCATTGGATGTTTCTATGATAGTTACCAATCTACAGAGCCAACGTTAAACTTCATTACCCTGGATGAATGGTTAAATGAAGTGAATAAGCGTATTGATAGTTTGAAAGAACACGATGTAGAAAAATTGGAACAACTTGAAAAACAGTTTTCATATCGATGGACAGCCATTATTGAAAAATGGGATGCATTAGATGATGTTAAAGAGACAGCGAATAAACAAACAGGTAATACGCTAAGTCGTTTAAGTTTTTTAGATACCGTTCGAAGATTTTTAATCACCTATCATATTGTCGAAAATATTGGAAATGGGGAAATCACTATAACTGAAAAAACAAAAGTTATTGTGGGAAGATATTTTATGGAACGTGAATTTAATCGTGGAATACTAGAATTTTTATATGCTTTTGAAGAAGAACAAAAAAGTGAATAACATTTGAAGTCTTAATGAGAAAAGGGCTGATTGATTTAATAGAAAGGAGCAAAAGACATGCCAGCTATTAGCAAAATCCGTTTAACAAATGTTGTATATGAACAAGGGCAAAAAAGATACCACGATGAGCTGTTCTTATTTGATGGTCATAATGGAGCCGTCTTATTAGAAAATGGCGGTGGGAAAACGGTATTTATCCAAACCGTTTTACAGGCCATTATTCCACATACAGACATCGCAGAACGAAAAGTGAAAGATACGTTGAATTTAGATGAAGGAGCGGCACATATTGCAATTGAGTGGCTCTTGAATGAAAAGCCGCGACGTTATGTTGTAACAGCTGTAACCCTTTATAGAAAATTAAATGGAATTGATTCGCTTCGATATGTTTATGAATATGGCGAAAATGATGCCCATTCAATTGATCTAATCCCCTTTACACAGCCTGAAGGAAATGGGAAGCGTCCAAGTAGTCGTGGTGAGATGTCGGATTACTACTCCTACATGACCAGTCAGTTTAGCACAAAAGCAAAAACATTTTCCCAATCCATTAAATCATTTCGCGAATTTATCGAAAATCAATACCATATTATTGGAAACGAATGGGAAAGTATTGTGCAAATAAACGGATCAGAAGGCGGCATTGAAGAATTCTTTGAAAATTGTAAGAAAACAAATGAGTTAATCGACCGTTTGTTAATACCTTCAGTTGAAAAAGGAATTGCAGGATATAAAAAAGATACGTTTGCAGATATGTTTGAAAACCATCGCGAACAATTTAAAAAATATAAAGAATTAAAAGAAAAAATACAAGAAAATAAACTTCTTCAGCAAGAACTTGCTGTCTATGTTGAACAATTTAAAAAAGTGGACGAGAAAGAAGTAACTTATTTTCAAGCAAGAAAATTAGCTAAAGGTTACTATCAGTTGCTTTTAGAAGAACTTCATCAAGTGGACCAACAGCTACAGCAATTAGAACAGTCTTTTCAAGAATGGCAAACTGAACAACAACGTCTGGAACAAAAAAGAGCTTCCTTGGACATTCATAAAGAAAAAGAAACTTTAATCAACCTGCGAAAAGAAGAAAATGATATTCAAAAGTTAGTGGACCAACTAGAATTTAAACGTCATAACAGTCAACAAGAATACTATTCATTGAAATTGGCACAAATAAATTTAGAATTGAAAAATGAATCAGAAAATCTACAATTTGTTGAAAAAGAATTAGAAACATTAGACCAGGAGGAAACTGTTGAGCAACTTCATTTAAAACTCGATGACATCAATGGTCAACTTCATTATTTATTCTTAGAGCTAAAAGAAAAATTCGAAAAACAAATAAAAAGTACGACTTTATCGAAAAAACAAAATGAAGAAGTGCGAGATGAAGTTCAAGAAAAATTAAACGTTATATCTAGCGAAATACAAAATATTCAATCCAAACAAGTTCAAGCAGAAACGAAAGTGGAAGAAAAATCGAATCAGATGAAATCCCTAAAATTACAACTAGTATCTCATGAAGAAGAGTCGATTGAAGAATTACTTTCGCAATGGATTGATGAACAAAATCGGTTAGATGATGAAAAAATCACCTTACATCAACAAATAAAGCAGCTCAATATTGAAAAACAAGAAATGGAGTTACAAGTTAAATCAAAGAATGAAGAAATTCGTCAAAAACAACTTGAACAAACGAAGAAAATAGAACGTAAACTTCAGTTTGATAAGGCTCATGAACGATTAATCAAACAGCTTGCCGAAACATTACATCAATGGAGTTTTTTACAATCAGTTTACGAAAAAAAATCTTCCATCGAACAACAAATTGAAGAGCGCCTTGCAATCCTTCAGGGAAAAAAAGAAGAATCCTTAATAAAGGAACGCATTGCAAAACGATATGTAGATGATTACGCTAACCAAGAAAACTTCTTTGCAGATCCTTATGTAGAAAAACAAATGCACCAATGGAATCAATTTAGCTATTTGAAAACAGGAATTGACTATATTCAATCCGTTGAAATAGACGCATCCAACACCGACTATCCTTTTTGGGCAACGTCGTTAATTACAACAGAGCATGAAAAAGATGCATTAATCGAGAAGCTGCAATCAGTCCAACATCATTTAACATATCCTATTTTTGTACTAACGGTCCATGATGCAGCTCGATACGCTAAAGGTGATCTGTCGTTAAATGAAGTAGTTGAGCCTGCTATATGGAAAAACAATTTTAATGAGCAAAGTTTTAATGAATGGAAAGCAACAATTTCGCAAAATGCGGAAGAAAAGACGATGGAACGTGTAGAAATCGAAAAGACCATTCAACTTTGGGAGCGTACCAAACAGTCTTTCCACCAATTCATAAACGAATTTCCAATTGATCAATACAATGCTTTAAACTTTGAAATTACGGGTCTATCCCATGAATTGGAAAACTTACAATTAGAAAATCAAAAACTTGATGAACGAATTCATGAAATAAAAAAAGATTTAGATATTAAAGAACAGCTGTTAAGTGATATAAAAGAAAAATTGCAAAACTTACAAGAAAAACGGATACCACTAGCTAACGACTATATACGTTTGAAAAAGGAGGTACAACAGCAAGAATCTCAAATAGTTCTTTATAAAAAACAATTAAAAGAATATAAACAAAAAGAAGGTCAATTAAAGGGGCAGCTTCAGGAAGTGTTAGATGACATTTTGGAGGATGGAGAGGAGCTATCATCTTTAAATTATCAATTAAAGTTCGAAGTAGAAAAAAATGAGATATATGAAGCAGTGAAATCAACTCGACCAATCAATTCCACAGCGAATATGAATACCTTAAAAGAGCTGAGAACGAACACCCTTGATCAATTAAAGCAAGTGCAAAAAACAAGGGGCGAATGGGAAGCGAGAAGGGAAAGTAGTAAGAAACGGATAAATGATTTAGAAGGATCGAAAAAAAACCTCCTCATGGAATTTGATAACTTTGATGAAAAACTTGTATTTCCTGTAAACGGGGAAGAAAAGATCCATTCATTACAACTTACTATTCGAGAATTAGAACGCAACTTAAATGATGAGAAAGCTCGTCTACAAAATAAGCATACTGAATGTGCTGTTCAAGAAAGTAAAATCAAACAACTTATTCAACAGTATGAAAATACATTCTCTAATCAAGAGCTGATTTCCTTTGAAGAAGACATAAATACTGTGGAAGCTACACTTGATGCAGAACAAACACAGTTAACAAAACGACATCTTTTTTTACAGCAACAACAACAAAACGCAGAGCAAGTAAAAGGAAATTGTCTAAAGGGAAAACTTATTTTTGAGAAAAATGAAAAGTTACACAAACTAAATGATCCGCACTTAAATGCTGGTCAATTGACAGATGAGGAAATTCAAGCATTTAACTATAGCCGTATCTCAATCATTGAAAAGGTTATACGTGGACTCGATGACAACAAACAACAAGTTGACAATGAGTATATTTATTTAGGAAAATCAAAAGAACAATTCAAAAAGTTTTGCCATGAATTAACAGATCCAAAAATGAGGAAAATCGCACTGGATGGTATTGATACAAAATCAACTTATTCAGAGGTTTTAAATCATCATCAATTGTTAGAAGAACAGATTGATCGTACGAATCAATTTGCGGAATCTTCAATTCGCGGGTATGATGAAGAACAACAACGTGTGATGATGTATATTCACCTTCATTTACGAAAAGTAAGAGAAGATTTATTGGAAATTCCAAGAAGAACTCGCGTCAAAGTGGGGGACGAATGGCGTACCATTTACAAAATCGAAGTACCTGATTGGGATGAAGATGAAGGAAAAGAAAGAATTCGAGAATATATCAATTGGATTTTAACCCAAATCGAACAAAGACATTACATGGATGAAAACGGAATAGAAGATTCAATCAAAATTCGCCAGTTTTTAGAAAAATCATTACAAACGGTTCCATTACTTCGAGAAGTAATTGGGAATCAAACTATTAAGGTCAAATGTTTAAAGGTTGAAAGTGATAACTATATTTCGAAAAATTACTATTCATGGGAGCAATCCAATCAATGGTCAGGAGGCGAAAAATGGAGTAAAAATATGGCGTTATTTTTAGGGATTTTGAATTTCATCGCAGAAAAAAGCCAGCATATTCAATCAAATGCGAAACGTCATCGTACCGTCATATTGGACAATCCATTTGGCAAAGCATCAAGTGATCATGTATTAAGTCCAGTTTTTTTCATCGCAGAACAATTAGGGTTCCAAGTCATCGCCTTAACAGCACATGCAGAAGGCAAATTCTTAGGAGATTACTTCCCAATCATCTATAGTTGTCGATTACGTCATTTAGCTGGCTCTTCAAAACAAGTTATGACAAAAGAAAAACAAATCCAAACAGCCTTCTTCCAAGATCATGCACCAGAAAGTCTAGAGCGACTAGGGGAACGTGAACAAATGTCCCTGTTTTAAATCATGTACACACTAGCGTTGTATAGATTGAATTAATTTGTATTAATAACAAAATTTACATTTATTTGTATTTCAATTTTTTAAAAAAGGGAACAGGTAACCAAAATTAAACCAGTTCCCTTTTTTTTGCCATATGTTTTTTTTTTTCATAAAATGTTCTTTGGATATTGGACTAACTATTGCACTTTCAACACCGAAGTTGATTTCCTTTTTCACTCGTATAGGAACCTTTTGCCTTCCTTTACTCGGTTTTAATACCCTATTAAATTCTTTCTCAATTTTTGTCCATGTATCCAATAAATATTGGCGTATGGTTTTTAAAAACTGCCAACTATTTTTTAATAAGTAAGCAGTTTTTCTATTGTAATATCATTATTTAACCCAAACTAATCGATTTTTAAAAGATTGTTAGACGAGTTAAAAGTTGTCCCGTACTTTTTCTAATATCAAAAAGATTTAATTTTATATTAAGTTATATTTTCTCTAATCTAACCCAACCAATTTTTCATCCATTACAATTTACTTCATAAATTCCTTTATTTTAATCGACTTGTAACGAATCTTCCACTGATTTTATACAGCTTGATAATAATTCATTTATATTGAAGAATAATAGCTAAAATTTCTTTACCGAAACTTTGAATTTTCTGCTCACCGATTCCACGGATCGTTTTTAATTCTTCCATTGTTACAGGTTTCTTAGCTATTAAATCTTCTAATGTTTGATTTGTAAATATATAAAATGCCTTTACATTTGTTTTAGCTGCCTCTTGTTTTCGAAATTCACGTAAAGCATCTTCTAATTGCTGATTCTTATCTTCTACTGTAGTAGCAACCTCGCTATTTTCCTCTTCTACTTCTTGTGCAATCGTTTCTTCAAGTAATTTAGTCTCGACTAGATCTTCCGTTTGAATATTACTAGTAGGCTGGTGAAGAGAAAGTATATTCTTACTTAATTCGCTCAAGCGGTTATCTAAATAATGTACAGGTGAATTTTCTTTTAATGCATCTGAAATAAATTTAACTAGTTGATCCGCCCGCATGACTCTTTTTTTAACCTCATTGCTTGCTTTGTCTATATCAAGTATTGTTTTTGGATTTGTAAAAACAACTACATTTTTAATAGGTGTTTGGTTAATTATTTCACGTTCTTTTAATAAATTATTAAAAATTGCTGTTTGTCTCTCCACTTGACGAATTGGACTATAAAATCCTTCTTGAAAAACCAGTCGATTGTTTTTATAGACACGACGGATGAATTCATCTTTCTCATTCACTAAGATATTGCCGTAGTAATTTTTCACCTCAATAATAAGTATAAACTTCCTTGTTAAAACAACAAAATCTAGTTGTGCTTTATGTTCTCCGTTATCTATTTTTAAGTCATGAATAATATGTATAGGTAGAAATGAATTTTGAAGTTCAAATAGAACGGATTCTTCACCTTTTATACCAAGATTAAAAAGTTGGATTTCATTTAAAAGTTTCGTTTGTAATTGAAGGTCTTTTGTTTGATCCAGTTGTACTTGTAATTCTTTTAGTTTTAGTTCATGCTCATTTGCATCCTTCACTAAAATGGGAGTTTTTAAGTTTTCTGTATCTTTCAAAGCATATACTACACGTTCAAAAAAGTTCCTTTTCTTCAATTAATTTCACCTTCTATGTTATTGTTTTTGATAGGATTTTTTCTAATAATTTCCTTTTGTTTAATTATAAAACAATCAATAATATTGGCAACTTAATAATTTGAAATTGTAGTTAGATACTTAACAAAAATTAAGAGGAGAATCCTACAGCTTGGATGGGTAGGGGGACAAACATCTTTGTTTGGTTAATTTAAGAGAATTTCGAACTAGTAACTAGATGAAACGAATCAAGGGAGGTTGGATTGATAGGAATGGGCTATTTATTATGGGTAAGGATATATAAGGTTAATTATTAAATACTTAAAATTTCACTAGTGTTGCATAAATAGTGTTAGAATTTTCAGTTTAATTATTTTTCCTATTAAGAGCCAAAAAGGTAAATACCCAATCAAAGGTGGCTCCATCCATTTGGGATTTATTTACAATTAGACCTGT
>JAEXYZ010000017.1 GCA_023405135.1 Bacillota bacterium
GATTCTTGAAGGCTAATTTGCGTTTCACTCGATTTTCTGTGCGAGGAAAATCGAAGGTTGAAAATGAAATGGGTCTTGCGTTAATGGCCGTGAATTTAAGAAAATTCACGGCCATTAACTAAGGGAACAGAAGAACTAATGTGAAAAAAGAGAGAAAGGTGAATTTGAGGGAACTCAAATTCACCTTTCTCTTTATTTGAAGCTAGTTATGTCCCAGCCCCCTTTTTTAATTTAAGGGTATATTCTAGTATAACTTGGTTACTTGGAAATTAATATACTTAAACCTAAATAAAGATAAGATTAAGAATTAAGCAAATAAATCTAAGGGGAAATCTAGTATTGAATGAATATTTGAAAGGATAAAGTATCATTTTTTATTTGATGTATTGTACAGGTCGTTCATTCATACATACAATTTTCTAATCGAGGGAATATTATTCTTACTTATTAAAATAGGAGGTAGTTTTATGGAACAAGCCGATAAAATATTAAATCCAATGAATGTTATGAAGCCACTTAATTTAAGTACACAAGAATTAGATGAATCTCAACCTTTTACGGTTACTGAAATGGGTAAACTTTGGACTACTTATATGGGAAACAGTATGTCAAGCCAAATTATAACTTATTTTCTTCAACATTGTGAGGATCAACAGATTAAGTCGTTATTGGAAAATGGCTTAGCATTAACTAAGGACTTTTTACAGAGAATTGAAAAGTTTTTTAAAAATGAAAATTTCCATATACCGTTAGGAATAACTAAAGAGGATGTAAATCTAGATGCTCCACGTTTATACAAAGATGAATTTTATGTTCACTATTTAAAATATGCAGCTAAGGCGGGCATGAGCATTTACGCAGTAGCAATTCCATTGGTCATGAGGGAGGATATAAGAGAATTTTTCGCTTATGCAAGTCAATGTACCACAATTCTATTAGGACAAATAAATAATGTTTTATTTGACAAGAAATTAATTGTAAAACCTCCAATTATTCCAACACCTGAAAAAAACGATTTTATAACTAATCAAAGCTATCTAAATGGTTGGTTTGGAGATGTTAGACCACTACATGCATTGGAAATTATTCACCTTTACGATAACATTGAAAATAATACAACAAGTAAAGCGTTGTTATTAGGATTTTATCAGACCGTTAAAGATGAAAAGATAAAGACTTTGTTTAAACGAGGTTTAGAAATGACTGATAAGGCGGTGAAGCAATTTACTGAAAAGCTCCATATTGAAAACTTACAAGCACCTTCATATATAGACCATTTAGTTACAACATCCACTATTTCTCCTTTTTCAGATAAAATAATGTTATTCCATAAATTTGACATGTTTTCTATAAAGATAAGAACAATGGGAAATTCAATTGCGGTTAATGGAAGAAGAGATATAAGCGCGTTATATGGAAGAGCACTAATTAACAATGGCTTATTTGTTGATGATGCTGCAAATATCTTAATTGATAAAGGATGGCTGGAATCACCACCAAAAGCATTTGATAGAAGTTAA
The DNA here is from genome assembly GCA_023405135.1 of Bacillota bacterium. Classification (GTDB taxonomy): domain Bacteria; phylum Bacillota; class Bacilli; order Bacillales_A; family Planococcaceae; genus Ureibacillus. Next base: position 1,521 of record JAEXYZ010000017.1, read on the forward strand.
ATTTTTAAAACCTCCTTGTCAAAAGAATCTAGGAAGGGAATAGAACAATGTGGCAAATAAAAAAGAACTGGTGTTATGGAATATCTAGTTTTTATTAAAGAAATTGAAAAAGTGATTGTACATGCTAATTGTTATTCGATTCGAGCGAGATTATCGAATAATATTAGGAAGTAAATAAAACATTTTATATTAATCAAACTTAAATCTGCTGAATAAGACTCTCTTTTATCAATTTCCTTTTTAAAGAGGGTCTTTTAATTTACCGTAAAAAATGGCTATTCACGGACATTTTTAATCAAACTTTATTCCAAGAATACATAATAGAACATAGCCTTTACAATCTTCAATGGGCTTTAAATCGCGGTAAGGAAAAGCACTCAGTGAGGGGGTTATGAGCATTTAGTCGAAGTAACTTACTAGTGGTGAACTCTATTTCTAGTAAATGAGTTTTTTTACACAAAGAATTTAATTACTGAGGTTAGAAGAGAAAAAACCAGCTTAGGGGAATATCCTAAGCTGGTCTACAACTAGCATTATTGAACAACAGTCTTTTTAGCCCTAGTTGGCCATAAATAACCGATAAATGTTCCAAGTAGAGCTGGTATGATCCAGCCAAGCCCAATATCGTAAAGTGGTAAATTATTCATGAAAAATAACTTAATGGATTCGAATAGAGGTAATGACGCGCCAGGTAAAGTATCCACTAACGTGCTGTAGCCATCGAAGAAGCTTACACAAAAAGTGAAAAACATTGCTGTGGCGTATACACTCTGCTTAAGTTTAAAGAAAGATGAACAAAGGGCTAATAAGATTAAAACTATAGCTAAAGGATACAGTAACATTAATACGGGTACTGCATATTGAATAATATTGTTTAGACCGAAGTTGGCAATAAAAAATGACAGAAAACAGAGTATTAGAACAAATAATTTATAACTTATTTTCGGATAAATATGATTAAAAAACTCACTGCAAGACGTAATAAGTCCAATGCTCGTTTTTAAACAGGCGAGTACGATAATAATCGCTAATAAAATGGCGCCGAATGATCCGAAATAATGCTGAGCCACTGCAGCAAAGATTAAGCCGCCATTATCATATGTTCCGATAGTTGATACGCTTGAAGCACCCATATAGGTAATGAGTCCGTAAATCAGCATCATTAGTATCATGGCAAAAATACCTGATTTCCAAGTAGCTTTCGCAATCTCTTTTGGATTAGTGATACCTTGTCCCTTAATTGCTTTTATAACCACGATACCGAAGGCGAGAGACGCAAGAGCATCCATCGTGTTATACCCTTCTTTAAAGCCCGTTATAAATGCCAGGTCGCTATAGTCACCAGTTGGAATATCGAAATGACCCATTGGTTTGACAATGGCAATGACAATTAACATGAATAAAAATACTAAAAATGCAGGAGTTAAATATTTGCCGATATAATCGATAATTTTTGCTGGATTTAGAGAAAAATAATAGACAATTGCAAAAAATACAAGGCTAAATAACCCGAGGTATAAACTGCTATGTACTGGATTGATATACGGTTCAAAACCGACTACAAAAGGGACCGTTGCTGTCCGTGGAATTGCAAAAAATGGTCCAATGGTTAGGTAAAGTGCCACGGCAAATATGACTCCAAATAAAGGATGGACACGACTTGCTAAATCTCGTAATCCACTACTCCCCGATAAACCAAAGGCTAAAATCCCCATAAATGGCAGCCCGATTGCGGTGATCAGGAAGCCAATTAATGCTGGCCAAAAATTAGTTCCAGCAAGTTGTCCCATTTGGATTGGGAAAATTAAATTCCCTGCACCAAAGAACATTCCAAACAGCATTGTGCCAATGATGGCATAGGTAGAAAATGATATTTTTTTTTCCATACTTGTGCTCCTTCTAGATGAATATCGTATATTCTATCACCTTTTTTATGTATAAGCTATAGCAATAAAATAATTAAATGAGTTTAACAGAAATGGATTATTCAATCTTCCTACTGTTTTATAGAGCATTTTTTTTACTTTGAACCTGACTTTACATTTTACGACTTCCAGTTCAACAACTGGATCTATTCATATCTCCACCTTTATGTTGTTAATTGACCGGTAAACACGTCTGTGTCATTCATATCTTCACTTGTTATACGGGGTATCAATGTCAAAACAGATCTTCATGCAGGACAAACAGTTTACTGATCGGATCAAGAATCCCAGCAGTCTATATCCAATACTTCCCATTTGAGGAGAAAAATTTTGTATAAAAAGTATGAATCTCCGGAAAAGTAATTAAGGGAATATAGTAGGGGGACAAATATTTGTTTTTTAGTAAGGTGCAATCATTTTTTAAGAAGCGGAAGATTTTTTGAATAAAAAAAACAATACAACTCAAAATAATAGGGTGGAGGTGAGATATAAAATGGCGAATAACAATAACCGCAATCAAAACAATAATGACAATAATAATCTTGAAGAGTTCGCTCAAGAAGTAAACTTTGATCGCAACCGTAATCAAAACAATAATGACAATAACAACCGTGAGAATCGATAAGGAAATAGTGTTCTAAAATCAAGATTTTATAGAAGCTATTTAAATGGCACCCCTAAATAGGGTACTTCTTATAAGGTACCCTATTCGGGGGTTTTTGATGAAAAATTTAGAACCGAAACAAGAACGATTTCTATAAAATAATATAAGTTTAATTTAGTTAAACAACGAAAACAGTTGTAAGTTCCAGTTTAGAGAATAGTTTATAATATATTTTCCGAAGTAGCTCAGTGGTAGAGCAATCGGCTGTTAACCGATTGGTCGTAGGTTCGAGTCCTACCTTCGGAGCCTTCCTATTTTTTGAAGTTTAAGTGAAAACCGTTGATTTACTAGAAAACGGTAAAATTATATTAAGTGGCATTCTATTAATGGGAATGCTCTTTTTTTAATTTGAACAATGGGTAATAAATGGTAGAGGAGTGAATTGTATGTGGTTTCTTTAAAGCATATGGCCAAAAGTTATGTGAATAGGCAACAAATGATAGTAAATAAAAAAACCGTTCATTTTTGAACGGAAAGAATCTAATTATATTGTTAATCAATCAGAGGCCTGTTTTTATACCAAAGCCTATTAAAATGAGACCAGTTGATTTTTGAAATGCTTTCTGGAATCTGGAATTGTTCAACCACTTTTTTGCGTAATCAATTAGATAAACCAAAAATAAAAACCACAATGCAGCGAGTACAGTTAATATTAGGGCTAATACAATTAATTGCTTGTTTACATTTTCATTTAAATTAATAAATTGCGGCATGATTGTTATATAAACTAGAACCGTTTTCGGATTAAGAATATTACTAAGTAATGCTTGCGTAAAGGAATTTTTATTATGCCGATTTGAGGTTTCCATAGGTGTATTTGCATGTGCTTGAATTTCTTCTAGTGAAAATGTACTTTTAGCAAAAAAACTTTTGATTCCTAAATAAATTAGGTAAGCGGCTCCCAAATATTTGATTGTACTAAACAGTATCACAGACTTTGCGATTACAACAGATAATCCAAGTATAGCTATTAGCGTCCAAAAAGATAGTCCTGTTACCATTCCGAGAACAGTATAACGTCCAGCCTTTGGACCATAGTTAAGTGTATTTTTTACTAGGAGCATAGTATCTACCCCTGGTATTATTACCATCATAGCAGCAATTGATATATATATTAGTAAGTTATCCATACTATTTCCCCTTCATGTTTTTAATAGTGACTACTTAGGTAACTACTTTCGAAAGTATATCAGATGCTTTTGGAGAAAATCAACTGATTTTGCTAAAATACCAATTATAAGGTAGTGAGTAAGGATGATTAGGAGGGCTTATGAAAGAAAATATTTTAGAAATATTAAAAGATCTAAATTTTACCGAATATGAGGCGAAAGCATATCTTACTTTGTTGGAGGAATCACCACTGACCGGCTATGCTGTTGCAAAAAATTCAGGTGTTCCACGTTCAAAAATATATGAAGTTCTGGATAATTTGGTGATTCGAGGAGATATTCTAGTTAGTCCAGGAAACACACCACAATATACCCCTGTTCCCGCAAAAGAACTAATTAAAAGCCGTCGAAAGAAAGCAGAGGAAAATTTTGAACTAGCTGAAAAATCATTGGCAGTGTTTGAACGTTCTGTAAATGACCGTAGTAATATTTGGAATATAACGGGGCGTAATGAAATAATCGAAAAGGTAAAAGAAAGTATATTATCTGCTAAAAAAAGAATTCTTTTAGAGATTTGGAGTGAAGAATTTAAGGAATTGGAGACTGAACTAAGACAAGCAGCCAAAAGAGGGGTCAATGTAACAATTATTGCTTATGGGGAAATTATCTCTGATTTTGCAAATGTATACCTCCATTATATGGGGCATGAAATTACAGAAGAATATGGTGGAAGATGGATTGTTTTTAGTGGAGATGATTCAGAAGTAGTAGCAGGCATTGTCTCATTGAGTAAAGATAGCCGTGCAGCATGGACTATGCATGTAGGTTTAGTAATGCCAATTACAGAAGTTATGATACACGATTTGTATCTCATGGAAATTATGAAGAAACATAAAGAACTTTTGGAAGAAAGTTTTGGGAAAAACCTCGTGAATTTACGCCGCAAATTTTCAATCCATCCAGATTTTAAAAAACATTATGTAGACTAGACTAATATTATAATTCTTCGATTTAGAAAATATTGGTTCTATAATATTATTGGAGGAACAAGGGGAAATTTATGAAAATAGTGATGTAAGTTTCTTGCTTTTTATGTAATAATTATTTGTAGCATTGTAAATTTAAAATTCATATGTAGTGGAAGTGGGGATCATAATGGCAACGGGAACACATACAGTAGAAATTCCAATAGATGTACAAGCAGTTTGGGATTATGTCAGTGATCTTGAAAAATGGGCAACAACAGTACCAGCCTATAAAGAACATGAAATAATAAATGAAAAACAATCTATTTGGACATTTGAAGGTAGTGTGAAAGGTATTAAAAAAACAATACAAGCGCAGGTAGATATTACCGAATGGAATGAACCTTCAAATATTAAATTTGAACTGAAAGGGTTATCTGATAATTTTACAGGAAGTGGACACTTTACTGCAGACGATATTGATGGTAAAACAACGATGACTTGTACTGTAGAAGTCCATGCAGGCGGATTATCAGGTGCGGTGTTGACACCAATTATTAAATGGGCTGTTCCGAAAGTAACATCTCGTTTAACAGAATCTATTGCACGTAAAATTGCAGTATTTTCATAGATTAAAAGTCTTTTCATATTGGAGATACTAGCTTAATTATGCAAAAGGGGAAAGGGGGCTGTCAAAAGTAGATAGCCTCTTTTTGCTGTGTTAGATATAATTAATCAATTTAATTTATATAAGTTTCTAATCCATTGATAAAAAAGTTGAAAAATACTTTTAATGTTAAGTTGATAAATTGAATCTTTTAGAATTTATAGTTGTAGGAGAACAATTCTTCAATAAAGAGAAGTGCTCTCCTCTTTATTTTTTGGATCTTTTTGGCGTATAATGCCATGCATCAAAAAACATGGAGATTTTAAGGTTAAATCTTATTTAATTGTATTTTTTCTCCATAAATAAACTACATACCAAATTCAGCCTATTAGTGCACACTGTAAACGCTCCGTTAATCAGTAAAATTCAATAATTTATTCTTTTCACACTGGATCGTTCAATTAATTTTCCCCCGGCTATTATCGTCTTTTCCTCTACAATTGCCTGTTCACCCTTTAATATTGAAATTAATTTTTCCACCGCAACTTCACCTAATTTAGACAATGGAAGCTCAACAGTTGTTAACGGAGGGTGAATTGTATTTGCAAAGAAGACATCATGAAACCCAACTACAGAGATATCCTCAGGTACTCGAAATCCTTCACTATGCAATGCTTCAAGTACACCCAATGCAATCAAAATATTAGATGCAAATATAGCTGTACAACCCGTTTGATCTTGTAGTAAACGTTTTGTTGCAGCAAATCCACCCTGTAATGAATAATCGCTTTCTTGTACAAAATGTGTTTGATATTCTAAATCGTACTTATTTAAACTTTCTCGATAACCTTTTAAACGTGTTAAACCCGTACTCGTAAAAAGTGGACCTGCAATATGCGCTATTTTTTTATGTCCCAACTCAATTAAATATTCTGTAGCTATTCGGCTACCTGTTAGATCATCAAGAAGCACGCTATTATTTACACCTTGAACTTCACGATTAAACATAACAAAAGGTTTTTTAAACTTATTCAAAGTTCTGATTGTTTCTTGCTCATTTGTAATACTACCAATAAGCAATCCATCTACTTTTGATTGAAGACTGAGCAATTGTTGAATCATATTTTTTTTCTCTTGTTGAAGGGTTGAAACAATCAACGTATATCCCTTATTAGCCGCTTCTCTTTCTGCACCTTTAATTATTTCCGCGTATACGGGGTTGGAAAAATCAGGAATAATAATGGCTATCATTTTTGTTTCTTTATTTTTTAAATTACGGGCAGCTTGGTTTGGTTCGTAGTTAGATTCTCTAACAGCATCTATAATCCGTTGGCGTGTTTCAGGTTTAATATTTAGTGTGTCATTATTATTCAAAACCCTAGATACGACGGATGGATGAACACCAGCTAGTTTTGCAACATCTTTTAGTGTAGCCAATTCAAATCACCTAAACTTTATAGTCTTATAGAAATTATAACGAATACGCCATGAGATTACCAACTCCCTTCGATCTAATGTAGTGAATTTTCAAAATTATATTGACAGTCATTTTTCAATCCATTAATCTGATAAAAAAAGAAAACGTTTTCCTAAATCTCTTGATAAGTAATTTTGTTATTAAAGAGTTTTATTTTTAACTAGTTAGGAAATCGTTTTCCTATTTAATAGGAGGTTTTAAATTATGGGTTCATTTGTAATTGATTCAGAGCTTTATAAAGGAATTTATGTCTCGGAAGAAATGAGTAATGTTTTTTCAGATGCATCTTTGCTTCAAAAATGGTTGGATGCTGAAGCTGCACTAGCAAAAGCAGAAGCTGAAATTGGCTTGATTCCAAAAGAAGCTGCAATTGAAATTGTGAAAAAAGCAAAATATGAAAATTTAGATATGAAAACAATCCAGAAGGGGATAGTAGATACTTCTCACCCGCTGATTACACTTATCCGTGAACTTGAAAAACTATGTGATGGTGATGCTGGCGGTTATGTACACTGGGGGGCAACAACACAAGATATCATGGATACTGCAGTGGTGTTGCAAATGAAAGACGCACAACAAATTCTTATTTCACAATTGGAAAAGTTTTTAACTACATGTCTATCATTGGCAGAACAATATAAGGAAACAATTATGCCTGGACGTACCCACGGCCAGCATGCTTTACCTGTAACACTTGGATATAAAATTGCCATTTGGGCAGATGAAATAGGACGCCATATAGAACGTCTAAAAGATGGTGAAAAACGTTATTTACTTGGTCAATTTGCCGGTGCTGCGGGTACATTAGCATCCATTAGTGAACATGGATTGCAAGTTCAACAGAAATATTGCCAGATTCTTGGCTTAGGTCAACCGACAATCACTTGGCACGTTGCACGAGATGGATTTGCAGAATTTGCTTCGATCGTGGCTATGATTTCTGGAACAATCGGCAAAATTGCAAATGAAATTATCAACCTGCAACGCTCGGAACTAGGAGAAGTTGAAGAAGGGTTTGCTATGGGGAAAGTTGGAAGTAGCACTATGCCACATAAACGTAATCCGATGGTCTGTGAGTATGTTGTGGGCTTAACGCGTATTGTTCAACGAAATGCAAGTCTTGCTTTAGATGGGATGATTCAAGAACATGAACGTGATATGACTTTCTGGCTAACAGAGTGGTCTTATATCCCTCAAATCTGTATTTTAACAAGCGGGGGATTAGAACAAATGCAAGGTGTACTTGAAGGCATGATTGTTCACGAAGAAAATATGGAACGTAATTTAAATCTACTTCAGGGTCTAATTGTGTCTGAAAACTTAATGCTAAAACTTGGGGAATTTGTTGGTCGTCAAGTAGCTCATGATTATGTTTATGAAATGTCAATGAAAGCGTTCGAATCGAAACGTCCTCTTGTAGATGTTGCTTTAGAGAACGAACAAATAACGAAACATTTAACAGCGGAGCAAGTACGCGAATATTTAAATCCTAAAAATTACATAGGAATATGTACAACATTTGTTGATCGAGTACTTTCAAAATGGGGTAACTAATTCACTTTAGGGGAAGGGGATAAGATTTATGACGGCAGCAACGATTACTTTATTGATATTACTATTGGCAGGGATTTTATTTGTCACAGAAGTCATTCCTGTTGCGGCAACTGCTCTTTTGTCCGCATTTCTTTTATTTCTTTTTGGAATCATTGATGCAGACATGCTGTTTTCAGGGTTTACAAATAATATTGTTATTTTAATTACAGGGATGTTTGTAATTGGGGCAGCATTGTTTGAAACAGGTGCAGCAAAACGAATTAGTAGTTTGATTACGAAATTTGCAAAAACTGAAAAACAATTATTACTCGCAATAATGATTATCGGAACTGGGTTATCTGCATTTTTATCAAATACTAGTACAACTGCAGTATTAATGCCCATTGTTATTTTAATTGCAGACCAATTAGGTTTTAATCGCGCGAAGCTGTTAATGCCTTTAGCTTATGCCACAGCTTTAGGCGGTTTGATTACGTTAGTTGGGACAAATAGTAATTTAGCCGTTCAAGGTGTAATGGAAAACGAAGGAATTGTTACATTTGGATTTTTTGAATTTGCAAAAGTTGGGATTCCACTAGCCATTATTGGAATTATTTATATGATGACGATTGGCTACAAGCTCATACCTAATCGAGAAAATGTGGCTGCCGATGTACAGGAAGAAAAAATCGAATTAGAAAATACTAAAAACGAAAGTACACTTAAGCAATTCGTTGCCATTGGTATTTTAATTGTTACTGTTATTTTTATGGTGTTCGAAAAACAAATTGGAATTCCATTACATGTTGTTTCCATAATCGGTGCATTATTAATAGTGTTAACCCGTACGATGACGGAAAAGCAAGCCTATAAATCACTTGATATGTCGACTATTATTTTAGTAGCTGCTATGATGCCAATGGCTACTGCTTTATCAGAAACAGGAGCTGCACAAATTATTGCAGATACAGTCATTGGCTTTGCAGGTGAAAGTACTAGTCCATATCTTATCACCGCATTGTTATTTTTATTAACAACTTTCTTAACATCAATAATGTCCAATACGGCTGCTGCTGCATTAATGGCTCCTATTGGTTTAGTAATCGCTACAAGTATGGGTGCGGACCCACGAGCGATTTTAATGGCGGTTTGTGTTGGTGCTTCTGCTGCCTATGCTTCACCAATTGGAACACCTCCAAATACAATGATATATGCTCCAGGTAATTATAGATTTATGGACTACATTAAATGTGGTATCCCTTTCATTATTATTCAACTCATTGTATGTGTTATATTAGTTCCGCTTTTCTGGCCATTCTACTGAGTGCAGAAAATACTAACATTAGTAGTACAAACCAAGGATGGTTTGTACTATTATTTTTTAGTAGAAATAAAGAAAGGTCGATCACCCTATGGAACCAGAGGTATATCTAATCTTCTTTAACAAAGTGAAAGTACCTAGAAAATGATAATATATAGACTATAGATGTATAAAAAGCATCATTAAATTTTTGGGTTTTTCTGTTAACGCTTACTTTCTGAGGATACCTGAATACCTATGTGGGATTGATAATTCGTCTAAAATTACATTTTCATAGAAGTTCGTGTGCAGTGCTATATTATTTTTTGTCCATACTTATCTATTTGAATACTCTTTAGATTGCCAAATTCATAATATTGCATTTTTCTTTTTTGTTGACATTATACCCGTGTGGGTATATCATGAGGATATCAGCAAAAACTACTGATAAGGAGGGAGTACTTTGAATTCATATGACGATAAAGTTAAAAATCGTATTAAAAGAATAGAAGGTCAGCTTCGCGGTATAGTAAAAATGATGGATGAAGGAAAAGATTGTAAAGCCGTCATCACTCAACTTTCTGCTGTTCGTTCTGGCGTCGATCGTACTATAGGTTTAATTGTAAGTCAAAATCTACTTGAATGTATCCGGGAAGCAGAAGGTGACGAACAAGCTGTGAATCAATCTATTCAAGAAGCTGTGAATCTGTTTGTTAAAAGTCGTTAACTATTATCGACTTTTTATTTTAAATAAAAATATACCCATACCGGTATAAGGAGGGAAGAGAAATGGAAGTTTGGTTGCTAATTGTACTAGCAGTTATTTTTATTATTTGGCGTATGAAGCCAGTAAAAGGAACAAAAACAATCACAACGGCTACTCTAAAAGATATCTTAAATGATAAAAATAAAGTTTTTGTGGATGTTCGAACACCAGGTGAATATAATTCACATAATATTCGTCAGTTCAAAAACATCCCTTTAGGATCCGATTTTACAAAACTTCCAAAAGACAAGGAAATTATCGTGATTTGTCAAAGTGGAATGCGCAGTACGCAAGCTTGTAAACAATTAAAGAAATTAGGATATGAAAACGTCACAAATGTTCGTGGCGGCATGAGTGCATGGAGAGGATAGGTAAAATAAAATGAAAGAAATTACAGCAAAAGAAGTTCAACAACGTTTAGAAAATGGTGAACTGTTAAATTTAATCGATGTTCGTGAGGTGGATGAAGTACAGGCAGGTCATATTCCCAGTATTACGCATATACCACTTAGATTACTTGAATTCCTTACGCATGAACTTGATAAGAACAAGCCATATATTGTGATTTGTCGTTCTGGTGCTCGTAGCGGCAAGGCAACACAATATTTACAAGATCAAGGTTTTGATGTAACAAATATGGTTGGTGGCATGCTTGCTTGGGAAGGGAAAGTAGATTGATTTTTTTTAAATAGAATAATACCTATCGGGGTATAATGGAGGTCTTTACAATGTCATTAAAAGCAGATGTAAAACTAGATGCAAAAGGTCTTGCTTGCCCTATGCCAATCGTCAAAACAAAAAAAGCAATGAACGATGTAAATGAAGGTCAAATCTTAGAAGTGCAAGCTACAGACAAGGGTTCAGTTGCTGACTTAAAGGCATGGGCTGAAAGTACGGGTCACCAATATATTGGCACTACGGAAGAAGATGGTGTATTACATCATTACATCCGTAAAAGTGGTGATGATATTGATTCAGAAAAGAATTTTAAAAATACGATTACAAATGAAGAAATAATCGACCGTGCTGCTAATGGTGGAATTATTCTTGATGTTCGTGAAGAAGCTGAGTATGCATTTGGTCATATTGCCGGCTCGTTGTCTATTCCAATAGGTGAGTTAGAAGAGCGCCTAGAAGAATTAGATAGGGAGAAAGAAATCTATGTAATTTGTCGTACAGGAACACGCAGTGATTTAGCTGCACGTAAACTATCGGAAAAAGGATTCAAGAAAGTGTTTAACGTTTTACCAGGAATCAGTTATTGGCATGGGGATTTATCTAAAAAAATATAAAAATTAAATTAATTGGAGGAATTTTATTATGTCTAACAAAGTAGCTATTATCGCGAGCAACGGTGGTTTATTTGACGCTTATAAGGTATTTAATATCGCAACGGCAGCAGCCGCAACTGAAAAAGAGGTAGCCATCTTTTTTACTTTTGAAGGGCTGAACTTAATTCATAAACAAGCAATGCATCAGTTACCAATGCCAGCAGGTCGTGAACATTTTGCAGAAGGGTTTGCAAAAGCGAATGTACCAAGCATTCCACAACTAGTCGAAATGGCACAGGAAATGGGTGTGAAATTTATCGGATGTCAAATGACGATGGACGTAATGGGTTTAGCGAAAGAGGATTTTATTGATGGTATTGAAGTTGGAGGCGCTGTAACATTCCTTGAATTTGCGAAAGATGCAGCACCAACTCTAACATTCTAACTAGATAGTTTAGAAACTAGTGGAAGGGATATGCCCTTCCACTTAAAAAACAATAATTAATACCTACGGGGGTAATTTGATATGGCATTCATTAAAATGACAGCAGCACAAGTAGCGCGTAAAGTTATTGAAAATCAAAAGTTATTTATTTTAGATGTACGAAATCGTGATGCATATGAAGACTGGAAAATTGAAGGACATAACTTTGATTATTTAAATGTTCCTTATTTTGATTTATTAGACGGTGTTGAAGAAATCTTAGCAAAACTTCCAACAGATAGAGATGTGTTAGTTGTTTGTGCAAAAGAAGGTTCTTCGCTAATGATCGCAGAAATGATTTCGGAAGAAGGACGAGATGTGTTCTATCTCGAAGGTGGTATGGATTCTTGGAGTTCATATCTTGAACCAATTAAAGTAGGGAACTTAACTGGAGGCGGTGAACTTTACCAATTTGTTCGTCTTGGGAAAGGTTGTCTTTCATATATGGTGATCTCAGAAGGAGAAGCTGCCATTGTTGATGCAGTTCGTTTTACAGACGTTTTTATAAACTTCGCAAAAGAGAAAAATGTAGAAATTAAGTATGTTTTTGATACACATTTACACGCTGACCATATTTCAGGAGGACGTCAACTTGCACAAGCAACAGGGGCTGCTTATTACTTACCACCAAAAGATGCAGAAGAAGTAGTATTCGATTACACACCACTTGAAGATGGTTTAATAGTGAAAATTGGTGCTTCTCAAATTGAGGTGGATGCCCTTTACTCACCAGGACATACAATTGGTTCAACGTCATTTATCGTTGATAGAAAGTATTTATTAACAGGGGATATTTTATTCATCGATTCAATTGGACGGCCAGACTTAGCAGGACTTGCAGAAGATTGGGTAGGTGATCTTCGAAAAACTCTATACCGCCGTTATCGTGAATTAACAGAAGACTTAATTGTTTTACCTGCACATTTTATGATCATCGATGAGCTGAATGAAGACGGAACAGTTGCAAAAAGTTTAGGTGATCTATTTTTAGAAAATCATGGACTAAACATACACGATGAAGATGAATTTCGTCATATAGTAACAGATAATTTACCACCACAACCAAATTCGTATCAACAAATTCGTCAAGTAAACATGGGTAAAATCAACCCTAGCAATGATGAACAAACTGAAATGGAAATCGGTCCAAATCGATGCGCGGTACGGTAAACATAAGTTTATGAATATTAACGTTATTATTACATGCAAATAAATACAATTAGGGGATAGTATGGATCCTTTAAAAGGAGAATTTAAAATGGAATCTATAAAAATACTAGATGTAAAAGGAATGTCATGTCCAATGCCAATTGTACGAACAAAAAAAGAAATGGACACTTTACATTCAGGCGAAATTTTGGAAGTTCATGCTACCGATAGAGGATCTTTAGCGGATATGCCTGCTTGGGCAAACGCTGCGGGACATACGATTGTGGATCAAAAAGAAGAAGCAAATGTAATAAAGTTCTTCATTAAAAAAGCTTAAAAGTAAGTTGTTTTTCGACTCACTTTTTCCACTGGGATTCAGTAGTAGCTGATACAGTCTATTTGAAAGAAGGAAAACAACATGGATATTTTCCATATGTTACTTTTGTTCGCAATCGGTTTTATCGGGTCTTTTCTTTCTGGAATGCTCGGAATTGGTGGTGCGATTGTAAAATACCCCATGCTGTTGATGATTCCACCACTGTTTGGATTTCAGGCTCTAACTGCACATGAAGTTTCGGGTATTAGTGCTCTAGATGTTTTATTTGTATCCCTAGCAGGTGTTATAGGGTTTCGGAATGGGGGATATTTAAATAAATCGTTAATTATCACTATGGGTATATCCGTCTTAATTGGTACATTTATAGGTAGTTTCGGATCTCAACAATTATCGGAAGCTCAAATAAACATTGTATACGGGATTTTAGCATTACTAGCTGCAATTATGATGATTATTCCTAAAAAACAACTTGATGATATCCAATTTGATAAAGTGAGCTATAATAGGCCGCTTGCAGCTAGTTTAGCATTCATTGTTGGAATTGGTTCTGGTATCGTTGGGGCTGGTGGGGGATTTTTATTAATTCCAATTATGTTATTAATTCTACGTATTCCTACACGAATGACAATTGCATCAAGCCTAGCAATTACGCTTATCTCATCTATAGCTGGATCACTCGGTAAAATAACAACAGATCAAGTGGAGTATCTTCCAGCTATTATTGTGATAATTGCTGGATTAATCGCAGCACCATTTGGTACTAAAGTTAGTAAAAAAATGAATACAAATCTATTACAAGCTATTTTAGCTGTTTTAATTTTAGGTACAACACTAAAAATCTGGATAGATATTTTATAGGTGATGCGTAACAACGAGACTTTTATTAAAAAGAAATTAGGATTATTTTATTAAACAATTGAGTTCTTTTCCAGAGTAAAGGATCTATGCTTTTTTATATAAAAATTGTTAGACCCTGAAATGTTAAAAGCGTATTAAGACAGTACTGAATATGATTTGAGGAAATTGTTGATACTTTTATTGTTAGTAAAAACTTTTAATCACCTTACCGGAATGGAGAGTTTCTAAAACATGCTGATGGAGCGTTTAATTCTGGTAGCAATGTGGCTGTTTGGCTTTGTTGGCTTTATTTTGTTTATTCCACGCAAAGACCTGCGAAAAGGATTCATGGCATTTTCGATTTTTCAATCAATCACCTGGCTTTGTAATATGTTTAGTTTTAATTATGGTTTGTTAAGTGCTCCAGTCCGGGAGTTCCCAAAAGCGACTGATCTCGCAATTACAATCAGTTATTTATTTTATCCCGTATTATTTTCCATATATTATGTCCATAAAAGAGTAGAATGGAGTTTCTGGTCTAGATTTGGCTACTTTTTTGTTTGGGTCTTTATCGTCACTTTGTTTGATAATGTAATCGAGAGATATACAGATTTATTAGAATATGGATTCTTAACTTGGTATGGGATGTGGATGTACATTGGCTTTCTCTTTTTTATTAGTCAAGTATGCTGTAATTGGTTCTTTAAGGATAAATCATTATTTCAAACGGAGCAGCTGAGATTAAATGAGAATTGAATGGTGGATCTTATTATCGGCATACGTTGTGGGAATAGGACTTCTTTTCTTCATACCGAAAAATAAAATTCGGCTTGCAGTAGTGGCTTTTTTGTTCAAACAGGTTATTACTTTTCTTTTTGGATTAGTGGTTGTAGAGTTGGTATTGATTGAATATCCAGTGCGATTATTCCCTTCAATTAATCGGACGAGCTTCACTTTTGAGTACTTTTTTTTTCCAATAGTATGTGCAATTTTTAATGTATGGTATCCAAATGGTCGGAGTACGCTTATCCAATGGGGATATTATGTTGTATATAGTTCCATTTTGACTATCCTTGAAGTCATTATGGAAAAACATACTAATCTCATCAAGTATGTCAACTGGGAGTGGTATTATTCTTGGATAACATTATGTCTTACATTTTATTTTACGCGTCTATTTTGTATATGGTTTTTCAAAAAGGGCAGACTTGCTTCAATGAAACCATAGGCTGAGTTACAAATTGAACATTTATTTAAGAAAGAAATTAATTAAAAATAATTTGATTACCAATCCTGTCAACATAAGACTATTATGGCCATTACTCAAGTAAAGTTGCAACTCCAAGTTTATTTATACCTGCAATTTTATTTTGTTAGTACGGTTTCCTAGCGCTACCTCAAATAGGGTTCAGTCTTATTATTTAATTCTCAATGCTGTTTGACGAAACTGTTTTTCCATGGTACATTATTTCCATATTACAAAAAGGTGTGGTGAATTATGTCGGTAGTAGGTATCAACTAATTGTTATTAGTTGAATAAGGTGCTTATTTTCTGGTCAATGCCAGTTTATTAAGAATGCCTTTTTTCAAACATGTTTCTTTAACATTTTTGAATACCTGCTATCAGACTGCTTCTATTTCCATATATTCGTTTAGTGTAGAATGTAAGACATTAAGCTTTGAGGGTGGATTCTATCCTGTCATGTTTAATTTATTTAGGTCTTATTTATTCATGCCTATTCGAGATATGACCTTGTTTTGTAGCAAGGTTATGCCCGCGGAAGCTTTCTGTCCAATTTGGTTGTCTAAATTGGAAGGTAGGGAAGGCTTTAGCGGGCTTATTTTATTTGGAATGAGGAAGATAAAATGAATAATATGACCTTTGAAAAATTACACTACCACGAATTAAAAGATAAAGTTAAAAACCATTGTGTTAGCAGTTTAGGTAAAGAGTTAATAGAAAGATTACAGCCAAGCTCGAATATAAATGTCGTTCGTAATCGTTTAAATGAAACGAGTGAGGCGAGAGAGTTATTGGACGCTGAAAAGCACTTGCCATTAACCGGCATTACCAATATAACTAGCCATATTGAAAAAATAGAAAAGGGCATGGTATTAACACCAGCAGAGTTACTAGCCATTTCTGATTTTTTAAGAGGCTGTAGAAAAATTAAAAAGTTTATGGCGGATAAAGAATTTTTTGCGCCTGTACTTTACTCCTATGCACTTTCTATAACTGATTTTCGAGATATCGAAGAGGATATCCTATTTGCAATTAGAGGAAATCGAGTTGATTCTGGAGCTAGTAAAGAGTTAAAACGAATTAGGAACCAGATAGAGAAAACAGAACAGAAAATCGAAGAACGTTTGAATAAGTTTTTGAAAAATGGAGCCAATAAAGAATATATCCAAGAATTTTATATCAGTAAGAAAGATGATCGTTTTACGATTCCAATTAAAGCATCCTTTAAGAATGATGTAGCTGGAACGATTATTGAAACATCCTCTAAAGGATCTACAGTATTTATTGAACCTGAGGCTGTCTCGAAGCTTAATGTGGAATTAGTGAGTTTGAAATCAGAAGAATCCGTAGAGGAATATCAAATATTAGCAACGTTAACCGGTGCAATTCATGAATCGCTTCATGAAATAGGTATTAATATTGAATGCATCAGTCAGTACGACATGATTTTTGCGAAAGCCAAATATAGTAAAAGTACCGACGCAATTGAACCGAAAATCAATAATTATGGATATATAAAATTAATTAATAGTAAACATCCATTATTAGAAGGCAACATTGTCCCGTTGGATTTTGAAATCGGTGAAGATTATAGAAGCTTGATTATTACAGGTCCTAATGCGGGTGGGAAAACCGTCGTATTAAAAACCATTGGAATTCTTACTTTAGCTGTCATGTCAGGGTTTCATATTACGGCCAAACAAGGGACTGAAATTGCCATCTTTGATCACGTGTTTGTTGATATTGGGGATAATCAAAGCATAGAGAACGCCCTAAGTACTTTTTCCTCCCATATGAAGAATATTTCAGAGATCATGAATAATGCTAATAATAATACTCTGCTTTTATTCGATGAAATTGGAAGTGGAACGGAGCCGAATGAAGGTGCTGCCTTAGCAATCGCAATTTTGGAAGAGTTTTATCATATGGGATGTATTACAATTGCAACAACTCATTATGGAGAAATTAAACGGTATTCTGAAATGCACGATGATTTTATGAATGCGGCCATGTTATTTAATAGTGCCGAATTGAAGCCGATGTATAAGTTATTAATAGGGAAATCAGGAGACAGTAATGCACTTTGGATTTCAAGCAGGATGAATATCCGTGAAAATGTTTTGAAGCGGGCTCAATTGTATATAGAAAATAAAAATTATAACTTGGAAGTAATAAATGAAAACAAAATAAAAAAACCGGTACATGAAGTGAATCAGCCATTAGAGGCATATCAATATGAAATAGGTGACCGGGTAAAATTAATCAGCCAGGATGATTATGCAATCGTCTTTGAACCGAGAGATAAATTTAATAACATTAAACTGTTTTATAAAGGTGAAGTATTGGAAGTAAATATTAAGCGGATTCAATTAGACATTAAAGCAAGTCAATTATATCCTGAAGGGTATGATAAAAACACCTTATTTACCAATTTTCAAGATAGAAAGCTGCAGCATGATCTGGAGAGAGGTTCGAAAAAGGCACTGCGAAAGGTTCAAAAGGAGATTAAAAATAGAAAAAATCTAGAATAGTTGTCTAAATTGTATGAAGTTGATCTTCCACTATCGGAGAGATGTCCAACAAAGCAAAAATCTTCTGCTACTTTACGTAATTGGGAAAAGATAAGGTACTCTTGTTCATCGAGAAAATATAGCCAATAATTATCGTATTGTGTTTCGTATCAGTATATAAAGTTTTTTGCCAAACCAACGGATGTTTTAGTAAAAACAATAAAATTATATCCTTAAGGTATAGGTAAAGAAAGTATTTTGATCAAACTTTGATTAAAATACTTTCTTTTTAATTAATCTTAAGTAGAGCATTTGAGTTAGTTTGTGATTAAACTAACTTCTAAACCACCAATAATTAGGTTTGATATAATCTAGGAAATTTGTTTTTGGAGGTAAGGCGTTAGACTTTAGAAGTTTTCATAAATTTCCTGGATAAGCCATATCACTAATTATAATTACTGAAAGGTGTTAATGTGAAATGTGGCTATTCGGGTTTCTATGCACTTCTTTAGGAATATTAATCGGTGGAACAATTGCTTGGTTATTTAAAGGATTACAACAGAAAATCGATCTTGTTTATGGCATTTGTGCTGGGATTATTTTGGGCTTAATTAGTATTGAAATTTTTCCAGAAGCGATTGAATTGGGAGGATGGTTAATTACTATAGTTGGATTTACTGTAGGGATGATTTTATTCGGATTATTACATAATGTATTGCACTATATTCAAGTGTTTAAAAAAACTTCAAATATATATATTCGATCAGGTTTATTATTATTAATTAGTTTCGCGGTTCATAATTTACCGATGGGAATTACTCTAGGGGCTAGTCAAGAAAAGGAATTTACAATTTCCCTATTACAAACACTCTTATTCCATAGTATCCCCGAAGGAATTATTTTATTTACCCCTTTAATTATGGCGGGTATAAATGTTTTCCTTGGATTTTTAATCACCTTAATTATATCCAGTCCAGTCCTCCTAGGTGTTTTTATTGGGGGGGTATTAGGATTTAACCACCAATATTTCTCTGCGTTCTTAATTAGCATAACGATAGGAATAATTTTAATGGTCACAGTATCAGAAATATTATATCCAGCATTATTAAAATCGTCTCCATTAAAAATAATTGCCTTTACTTTAATCGGGTTTGGGATAATAGGGTTATATATTAAATTATTCTAACCAGTATCCTAGTTTTTAGGGATTAGACAGTTGTTCAATCCATTCTGAAATGCTCCTTAAATTTAAAATTATACTGTAAAATTAGCAAATGCTTTTGAATGGTTATGAATAACATCACTTTTCCTATTATTTGTAGGTAAATGTATAACCTTCATACAAATACAGATACTATTTTCAGTGAAAAAACACACGGAATTTAGGAGTGTATAATCTAATGATTGAAAAACCTAAAATGAGTTCCTCTGAACTTGGAGCATTATGGATGACATATCAAAAAAAATCAATGATTTTACGGATATTGGAATATTTTATTGTGAAATCGGATGATCAACGAGCAAAGGATCTCATGTCTGAGCTATGGAATCAGCTTCATCCAATGATTATTGAAATGAAAACTACCCTTGAAAATGAGGGGGCGGCAGTTCCAGATGGTTTTACTAAAAAGGATGTTAATTTAGAAGCGCCAAAGTTATGGGAGAATGGTTTTGACATTATGTTTTGCCGAGTACTAAAAGAAATAAGTATGGGGATGTACGTACTCCACTTAACGATGTCTTACCGTCAAGACATTATAAAACTTTACAGGGATATGTCTGAAATAACAGAAACCTTTTATGGTCATTTCACACAGTATTTGCTTGATAATAACCTCTATACACGCCCGACTTATGTCTCCATGCCAACATCAACCAATTATATATCGGATGAAGATTATTCAAAAGGATCTAATATTTTTGGAAACAAGCGTACATTAAATACTGTTGAGTTTGGCAATCTATATCGTACAATTGAAACAAATATTACTGGTATGCAACTGTTAAATGGTTTCATCCAAACTTCTATAGACGAAGATGTAAAAAAGTATTTTATTCAAGGGATAGAGCTTTCCAAGGAAATTTTACGCGAGTCTTCTAACATTCTTCTTGAAGATAGTATCCAACCACCTGCAACACCTGGAGGAACCGTTATAAACTCAACAATAGCTCCTTTTTCAGAAAAGTTAATGATGTTCTGTAACTACCTGTTGAGTGCATTTTCCCTTGGAGGCGGTGGCTTCAGCGCGGGCTTTAGTTTACGTAAAGATCTACAGACTAAAAATGTAATATTTGCTAAAGACATATATCAATATCAGCTGAACGGTATTAAGCTAATGATGTCTAAAGGATGGTTTGAAGAACCACCAAAAATGGATTTATAAAATTTTTGGATGTAAGATAGGATAAGAGCGTATTTAGCTTGAAATTGTAGATTATCTCCCGGTGTTTTTTACACGAGACAAAGCCCTTAAAATATAATAAACTAATTTTTCCAGCAAAATGGGCGCAATTATAGGGAATTGTGCTCTTTCTTTATGAGTTGGGAAATATACTTCTACTAATGGAGGGAACTCTTTAGGAAGAAGAAATGCCTTTTTTATGGAGGGAAGAGGTGAGTTAATTACAAATCGAACATATAGTTTTTTCTCTGGGGTTGCTATTTCTACACTCTTTTGTTGCAATAACAACGTCGTAGTACATGACGTAGATAGTGTAACAAAAACCGAGTAGGGGACATGTCTGCAATTTTAGTACATCCTTATAGATGATATGAAGTTCATTATAATTTATCCGGCTGCTTTTCATTCTCTGTGATGAAATCTCGACTTACGAATGACTAAAGAGCACGATTATAACTAAATCGTGAAAAGCTTTTTTCAATGACTGTGTGATATTAGAGGTGAAGGTTAAAGGCAGAACGTTTGTGTATGAGTGGGGAAAAAACGAATAGAGCAAATTAAACAAGAAAATAATTTTTTTGAGGAAGAAAAATAACAAGATTGTTTTGGTAAATAAACTTCCTGTGCTATCAGTAAAAGTTATAATAAATTATCTATAACATTGGCTGGAAGTTTAGGATTCAGAAATCCTATAAAATTTTTGTACAAATACATCTAATTCCTTATTCCAGAAAGGGGTGCTTTCCTTGAATAAGGAAGGTGCTTTTTCCATTAAAGAGCTATTTAATGGGAGAAGAATCTCGTGAAAATTGAAGCTTATGGTTATTACTAGTATGGTCTTGTGAAGGATTACATTAAAACAATAGTGGCAATTAAGTTGAAGGGGTAATTTATAAAATACAAATAATCCTTAATTGGTTAAATATTCTTTACTATATTCCCTAAGAATACCTCGTTGTTAATTAGGAAATTCTATAATTGTAGAGACTTTTACACATAATTATATTTATAGATTGGGGATTAATAAATGGAGTCACTATGGTTAGAGTATGCCTGGACATTGCTAATTCTAATAGGGTTAGAAGGGTTATTATCCGCTGACAATGCCCTAGTACTTGCGGTTATTGCCAAGCATTTACCCGAAGAGCAGAAAAAAAGAGCTATAAATTACGGAATACTTTTGGCTTTTGTTTTCAGATTTGCTGCGCTTTTTGCAATTTCCTTTATCGCAAATGTCTGGCAGATACAAGCAATAGGAGCAGCCTATCTTCTTTATCTGGGGTTAAAGCATGTCATTAAGGCGAAGTTCGGGAAAGACAACAAAAATATCCATAAGGACGACGAAAAAGAATCTGCTGGCAAAGGTTTTGGTGCAACAGTAGGCAAGATTGCATTAGCAGATCTCGCTTTTGCAGTTGATTCAATTCTAGCTGCTGTTGCTCTTGCCCTTGGTCTTCCGGATTCCCCTCTTGGCGATTTTGGTGGAATGGATGGAGGGAAATTTATTGTTGTTGTTCTTGGAGGTATTGCTGGACTTATATTGATCAAATTTGCAGCAACTTGGTTTGTGCAACTACTTGATAAACGACCGGCATTGGAAACGACAGCATATGCGATTGTTGCCTGGGTTGGTGTAAAACTGGCAATAATTACTCTTGCCCACGAAGATATCGGTATCTTGGATCCTCATTTCCCCCACAGTACTTTATGGACCCTGATTTTCTATGGAGTATTAGTAGGTATTGCTTTAATCGGTTGGTTTGCTCCTAACAATAAGTCAAAACAAAATAAAGAGACGTTATAGGTAGCAAAGGTATCAAAATTGAAGATGATTACTATTATCTTTTATAGTTATTGTTCTGTTAAAAGCGCTTTTCTGTTTCTGAAATAAGGAAAGCGTCTTTCTTCATGGAAAGGGTCATTTTCTGCAATAACATCTATCATAAATATTTACTAAAAATTCAGAGTGGCGTTTAGAGAAAAAGTTATAATAAATTTATTGTAAGATTTTTGAAATAAAAAAATTAATATGAGAAATTTACAATGATACTTCATATTAGTAAAGAATTAAATAAGAGAGGTAAACAGTATATTGACGATGAACTTTATCGAATTAATCTTCAGTATTTTCCAAAAGATTTAGGTGGTATATATGAAGAAATCTGTCTATTTCTTAGGGATGATGATGGAATTGTTCGTGGAGGAATCCTTAATGAAATATGTTGGAATTGGTTAGAGATTCGTATATTTATGATCGATGAGGAAATAAGAAAATTAGGGTATGGAAGTTTATTAAAGAAATTGAGAAAACAGCTTTTGAAAAAGAATGTGATTTCATACCTTGAGTTTCCAAGCATTGGACTTTTATAAAAAGCATGGTTATCAAGTATTCGGAAGTTAGATAATTTAGGTCGAGAATTTAAACATTATTACTTAAATAAGATTTAAAGAACTTGGAAATAAGTTTCTTTATTAAAAACGACTTTGGTGACGAATTTTATTCAAGATATTTCTTGTTCATCCAAAGTAGGTAGATAAACTGTGTTCAGTGGGACTATATAGAGTGGATTTTTGATGAAGAAAAGAATACAGAATATTGGGCTTTAGAAAATGGAAAAGAATTTACACTAATTATGAAGCAAATGCACTTGTTAAATGGTTAAACAATATAAGATTTAAAAGAGTGCTCGCTAAATTAATCAGGAATCCTCAATTAAAATTAATTGAATAATTTCTTAAATCATTGCAATTTGAAAATATTTAAAAATTATTATGGGAAGATAAGTGATTAGTTATTGGTCTATTTGAAATTTTTCTAGTTTACATAATATAAATTATAGGAAGTTGCGTATCGTTTCAAAAGTATACTTATAATAGTGAGACAAAATGTGAAATTCCAAAAAGTTTTAGACACTTTTAATGAAATTAAAAATAAATTAGAATTCGAAATCATTTAGTAAACCGATTAGTTAATCGTTTATTTAAGTCTTTTATTATTTATCTAACAAAAACCTTAATAAATTTGTTATCATTTTCCGAAACCCTCCGAATTTATGGTTATTGTTTTTATTTTCTACCTATTTTTCCTATATTTTGCTTACTAGTTACAATTTTAATAGTTCTTCATAACCTTCAAGTATTTCTTCATTTTTGATTACTGTTTCATTAATATATGGATGTTTTTAAGTTATTTGAGATTTTATTTATAACGAGTGTTCCTTCCCGCTTTCATTTATTTAGTCCTTCCCCTGTTTTTTGAAATAATATTCGGAAAATTGTAATAACTGTATGTATCAGTATGAAAAGTAAAAGAGCATTTCTTCTATATGAGAAATGCTCTTTTAAAAATACTATGCATTTAAATTAACATTTTGTTTCACTTCAATAAAATGTAAATGATGATCTTCTTTTTGGTAAATTGAGAAAGTATAACCCTCATGCTCGATTATATTTTCTTCGCTTAAATCTATATCTTGTGTAAAGTACCATCCACCAATTGTATCCACATCAGGGTTTTCAAGCTCTATATTTAATAGATTAGCTACATCTTCTAACAGAACTTTTGCATGAATAATGTAATGACCTTCCTTTACTTTGCGAATATCGGCAATTTCATCATCATCAAATTCGTCGCGAATTTCACCGACTAATTCTTCTAAAATATCTTCAACTGTTACAAGACCTGATGTTCCACCGTATTCGTCAATAAGAATCGCAATATGCGTACGTTCTTTTTGCATCTTCGTTAATAAATTTTGGATTGGTATACTTTCAATAGTTTTAATAACGGGATTAATAAATTTATCTAAACTAAAATTTTCTTCAGTAATTCGATTACTCATTCCTTGTGTTAGAAAATCCTTAATATTAATAAATCCAATAATGTTATCTCGAGATTCTTCAAACAAAGGATAACGTGTATAACGTTCTTCTTGAATGGTTGTTAATACTTCACTAAATGAAGCATTTCTTTCAAATCCCACAATTTCTGTACGTGGAACCATGATTTCACGAGCAATTCGATCATCGAACTCAAATACATTGTTAACAAACTTTAATTCGTTATGATTAATTTCACCACTTTTATAGCTTTCGGTTAATAGCGATCGTAACTCTTCTTCTGTATGTGAAAGTTCATGTTCAGAAGCTGTTTTCATACCAAAAAGTCCGACTAGTATTCGGGCAGATCCATTTAAGAACCAAATAAATGGATATAAAATCTTATAGAAAACCATAATTGGTTTTGCAAACAAAAGCGTAATGGATTCTGATTTTTGAATTGCTGCAGTTTTTGGCGCTAATTCTCCAACGACTACGTGTAAGAAAGTTGCAATGGCAAAAGCAGCCCCAATTGTAAAGAAGTGAATATAATCACTTGGAATGCCAATAGTTTCAAACGCTGGATGTAAGATAAACTCGAATGTAGATTCACCAACCATACCGATACCAAGGGCAGTAACTGTAATCCCTAATTGACAGGCAGATAAATATTCATCTAAATGTGTTGTAACATGTTTAGCAGCAAGAGCACCCTTTTTCCCTTCTGCAACTAATTGATCTATTCTTGATTGTCTTACCTTAACAATCGCAAATTCCGTCGCCACAAAAAATCCAGTTAACGCTAATAATAGTATAAAAATGGTTAAATTTAATGCGGTCAATAAATCGTCTTACTTGAAAAAGTAAGACTTCACCTCCTAGGTTATGAGTAATAATAAAGATTGTATTAATGTAACACTTTCCGTTGAAACTTTATTTTTAATCGAAAGTTGCGACGATTGTTCTTGGTGTTTCAATTGTTTTAACAAAGTAGTAACTTCATTTTGCAGATTTTGCATATGTAAACGAAGTTCTTGAATATCGACTTCTTCATATGGATTTTCTTTTTCAAAAATTAATCTCATTTAACTCTCTATATACATTTTAATAGTATATAATCTCCAACAACCTACTTTAGCTTCGTTATTCCTTGTCAATCTATCTCCTCCTAAATTGAACTCAGTTTCATATTTTATCCCTCTATCGACAATTAAAAATTACTCGTCAAGTGAAAAATTTAAATTTTCTTTAATATCAAAAAATTATCATTACCCTTTGTTCTATAACAGACAATTCGTTAAAATGTAAATCATTTACAATCAATGAATTATAAAATGAAATCACTATATTTCTAAAAGATGTTGCAGATTTTCTGCTTTAAGTATTTAATCTGTTATTACTATATTAATGAGATGACTGTTGAAGAAAAAGCTCTTCTAATTTATGTAAGTTTTTTCTACTTAATCCTTGATAATTCTAGGATTTCTCCAAAAATCGAAATTCCCTGTCAAGGAATTTATTTGAAAAAATAGTATTGAAATATATAATACTCTCCACTAAAATATGGTCTTATAACGGGGGTGGAAAAGAAATAAAACGTTTTAAGTAGAATAATATTTCATAAGGGGGAAATTTCATGGGAAACGTGGGAACTTTAAACAAACCAGTAGAAAAGGAAGTAAAACCAGTAGTAAATAATATTAATTTTAAGGAAATTGACTACAAAAAGATCGATCAAATGGAATCATTCAATGCATTTGTTAAGAAAAAGAATACCTTTTTATTCGGTGTTACAGCAACATTCTTAACATTTTATATCCTTTTACCGATTTTAGCATTCACACCTGTATTACAACAGAAATGGATTGGTAACATCACAGGTGTATGGGTTTATGCTGCTGGCCTATTTATCATGACAGTTGTGTTATGTATGCTTTACACAAAAATGGCACCAAAATTCGATAAAATTGCAGCGGAAGTTCTAGCTGAATATGAAAAAGGCGGTGGCAGGTAATGAATTTAGTTACAATTGGATTTTTCTTAGGGATTGTTGGATTAACGCTGATCGTTACATATATCGCTGCAAAGAGAACTTCTTCGGCAAGTGATTTCTACACAGCTGGTGGTGGACTTAAAGGATGGCAAAACGGATTTGCAATTGCCGGGGATTATTTATCAGCTGCAGCCTTTTTAGGGGTTTCAGGAGCAATTGCATTAACAGGTTTTGATGGATTCTTCTTCTCAGTTGGTTATATAGTAGCAAATCTAGTTCTTTTATATGTAATTGCAGAACCAATGAGAAATTTAGGACGCTATACATTAGCGGATATGTTAACTGCTCGTTTTAATGAAAAAAGAATTCGTGGAGTTGCTGCAACAGGTACAATCATTATTGTAATTCTCTATATGATTGCTCAATTAGTTGGTGCTGGTGCACTTATAAAACTATTATTCGGCATAGAGTATTGGATGGCTGTATTAATTGTTGGTGTTATGATGACTACTTATGTGTTATTCGGTGGCATGACAGCAACTTCCTGGGTACAAATTATTAAGGCTGGATTATTATTATTTGGTACTACCCTACTTGCCTTTTTAGTGTTCTCAAAATTTAACTTTAGCTTAATGAAAATGTTCGATACTATTTCATCTGAACATGGTGATCAATTTTTAGTACCAGGAATAAAATACACATCTTCACTTGATTCCGTATCAATGATGATGGCCCTTGTATTAGGGACTTCTGGTTTACCACATATTTTAATGCGATTCTTTACAGTGAAAGATGCAAAAACAGCTCGAGCTTCAATTTCTTGGACTACATGGATTACTGCTATCTTTTTCTCATTAACAATTTTCCTTGGTTTTGGAGCAATGCATTTTGTTGGAATCGATGCAATCAAATTAGAAAATGCTGCTGGTAATACTGCTGCCCCACTGTTAGCTGAATTTTTAGGTGGAAATATTCTATTATCATTTATTGCTGCAGTTGCCTTTGCAACTATTTTAGCTGTAGTATCTGGGTTAGTTTTAACAGGAGCATCTGCCATTTCACATGATATTTATGGAGAAATTCTAAAAGACGGTAAATTAACAGAAAAGCAACAAGTAATTGCTGCTAGGATTGGATCAATCTCAATTGCTTGTGTTTCTATTATTTTAGCTTTATTTGCACAAAGTCTAAATGTTTCATTTTTAGTTTCTTTTGCATTTTGTATCGGTGCATCTGCAAACTTGCCAGTAATTCTTTACACAATCTATTGGAAAAAATTCAATTCCAATGGTGCGGTTGCTGCAATTGTTACTGGTTTAGTTTCTTGTTTAGTTCTAGGTGCGATGGGTCCAAACGTTTGGAGTCCAGTTGAAGGAGCTGCTATATTAGTTGGTGACCCTTTATTGAAATTATCAGTACCTGCAATTATTACAATACCATTAGGATTTATTGCAGGTTATTTAGGTACAGTCCTTACACAACATAAAGTGGAAGCGAAAAAATCACAAGAAATTTATCAAGAAATTCGTGTGAAAGCTAATACTGGTGTTTCAGTATCAGATGTTTCGCACTAGTAAAACGATTTTGGAGAAGTCTAATTAATCATTAGATTTCTCTTTTTTTGTTGAAAATTATTATTTCAATCTGTTAATATTTCTCCTTATCATTTCTATTTTCCCTATTTTCACCGTATAAATAACGGTAATTATTTGCAAAAAAATATTTATCGAAAAATACTGTTTTTTCTCATTTAATCACATATTTCATTTGTCAAGTGTTCAAAAAACGGCTTTATACCAACGTTTCTAGGCAAAAGTAATTATAAATGATTCTTTATTTTTCTATAACATGCATCGAATTTTCTCGTTAATATCAAAAATTCTAGAATTTTTTTTGCATAATTTTATAAAAAAATATTGCAATCTTGTGAACTATTAAATAGAATGAAAATTGTAAAATCTATTAAGTAGAATTTTACAAACATAAAGCAGTAAATATAAACAAAAAATGGGGGTATGTTTATGGGGAATAATCAAAAACCGGGGATTGATTATGACAAAATCGCAGAGATGGAATCGTACAAACAGTTATCAAAAAAGAAAAACTCGTTCTTATGGACATTAACAGTTATTTTCCTTGTTGCTTACATGTTACTTCCTATTCTGACATCGTATACTCAAATTTTGCACCAAAAAGCAATTGGTGAAATTACTTGGGTATGGGTCTACTCTGCGGGGCTATTCATTATGACTTGGGGACTAGCTCACCTTTATGTTTCAAAAGCCAATTCATTCGATAAAGAGGCAAAAGCGATTATCGATGAGTATGAAAGAGGTGTTAATTAATGAGTCCAATAGCAATTATAATGTTCTTACTTATCGTAGGTTTAACTTTGGCGATCACATGGTGGGCTTCTAAAAGAACAAGTACAGCAAGTGATTTCTACACTGCAGGTGGAGGTTTAAAGGGCTGGCAAAACGGACTTGCTATTTCTGGGGATTACTTATCAGCTGCCTCTTTCTTAGGTATTGCAGGATCTATTGCATTAACGGGTTTTGATGGGTTCTTCTTCTCTATTGGTTATTTAGTTGCTTATTTAGTGGTATTATACATCGTTGCAGAACCATTACGTAACCTTGGTAAATTTACATTAGCGGATATGATTTCTGCTCGTTTCGATGCGAAAAAAGTACGTGGGACAGCAGCTTTAAGTACAATCGTAATCGTTTTATTCTACATGATTGCACAACTTGTTGGTGCAGGTGCACTTATTCAATTGTTATTAGGTATCGATTACTGGATTGCAGTACTACTTGTAGGTTTCATGATGACAATATACGTATTATTCGGTGGTATGACTGCAACATCTTGGGTACAAATTATTAAAGCTTGTTTATTAATGCTTGGTACAGTTATTATTTCATTCTTAGTATTAGCGGAATTTAATTTCAATATTTTAACGATGTTCTCACATATGGCAACTGCAACAGATGCTGGACAAGCATACTTAAATCCAGGTTTAAAATATACAAATGGTATCGATACAATCTCAATGTTAATCGCATTAGTATTAGGTACGGCTGGATTACCACACATTTTAATGCGCTTCTTTACAGTTAAAGATGCACAAACAGCTCGTTCGTCAGTAATCTGGGCTACATGGATTGTAGGTTTGTTCTATGTATTAACTATTTTCTTAGGTTTCGGTGCTGCTGCTTTTGTTGGTAAAGAGAATATTGTTGCTGCAAATGCTGCTGGTAACATGGCTGCCCCTCTTCTTGCACAAGCTCTAGGTGGAGATGTTTTATTCTCATTCGTTTGTGCGGTTGCCTTTGCAACAATTTTAGCAGTAGTAGCAGGGCTTGTACTTTCAGGTGCTTCTGCCCTATCGCATGATATTTATGCTGAAATCATTAAAAAAGGTAAAATTACTGAAAAAGAACAAGTTCTAGCGGCTCGTACAGGTTCAATCATTATCTCTGTAGTATCTATCCTTTTAGCTTTAGGTGCTCAAACATTAAACGTAGCATTCTTAGTATCATTAGCATTCTGTATCGCTGCATCTTCAAACTTACCAGTAATTATTTACACAATTTATTGGAAGCGTTTCAATACAGCTGGAGCAGTAACAGCAATGCTAACAGGTTTAATTTCAGCATTAGTTCTTGTAGCTATCTCTCCAAACGTATGGAATCCAGAAGCTGGTAAAGCAATCTTTGTTGGAGAACCATTAATTTTCTTAACAAATCCTGCAATCGTTTCAGTTCCACTTGGATTCATCGGTGGTTGGATTGGTACATTATTATCTAAAGAATCGGATGCTGCGAAATATCGTGAAGTTGACGTTAAAGCTCAAACTGGTATTTCAGTACACGATGTTTCTCACTAAAATGATTAACCCACAAGTTTTTAGGCTTGTGGGTTTTTTAATATTAAGCTTTCCCCTTTTTTCTAGATAACAAAACAATGGTCATTAAAATAAAACCTGAACCAAGCCAATCCACCCAACCGAAGGATACACCAAGAAATAGTACTGCAGAAATAGCAGCAGATAATGGCTCAGCACAGGCTAATAAGCTCGTTTCAGAGGCGGTTAAATATTTTAAACTTTCTAAATAACCATAAAAGGCCAATACTGTACCACATATAATAATAAATAAGAAGGCAAAATTCGTTGAAAAATACCATTGTCCTTCAAATTGCCAAGGCGGACGTACAAAACTAAAAACAACTCCCCCAATAATCATTCCCCAACCAACGACAATGGTTGATCCCCATCTTTTTAAAAGATTGACAGGCTGAATCGTATAGAAAGCAAGTCCAAATGCTGAAAGAATTCCCCAAATGAACCCTTCTAAGGAAATCGATAGCGTATTGATATTTCCATGTGTGACAAGTAAAAAAGTTCCGAATAAAGCTAAAGCAACTGCTGCTACTTCTTTTTTTGTTGGCAGTCGTTTTGCTATTAAAACAAAGTAGCTCGTTACGAAAACAGGACCTAAATATTGTAAAATAGTTGCAGTTGCTGCATTTCCATGTTTAATAGCAGCTAAATATGTATATTGCACCCCTATCATTCCGATAATCCCAAAGATTGAAAAACCTACTATATCTGCTTTATGTCTCCATATATCAAAAATACGTGTTCCTTCACGTTTATAAGCGATTAATGTAAGTAATATACCAGAAGACAGTAAACGAACTGTTGTAAGCCATTCTGTACTAATATTTAAGTCTTGAAATAGATATTGAGAAACAGTTCCTGAAAGCCCCCAAAATAAAGCGGCAATCAATACAAGTACAATTCCTTTAGTACGATTTTGATAAATCATGTAAGTTACTCCTTAAATTAGTAGGTCAAATAATGTAATATTATTATGTTTCATAATCTATTGCAACAATCTTTTTTATTTTCTGAAACCAAAATATAAAAAAGATATGTAAAAACATAAATTGCTTTTACATATCTTAAATACGTTATTTGTTTTCAGGTTCCGTTTTTGATACGACTTTTACAAGTGCTAATTCACCGTCGTTTGAAACGTCTATTTTTAAAGATCCATTTGAGTAACGATCAGCTTTTGAAAGAGTTTTTACTTCTATTATTTCTTGAACTTGTTTTTCAGTTTCCAGTAGTATCGAATCGTCAGCTTCAACTGCTTTTACCGCAAAAATACGATGTGGATTTGATTTTAGTTCTTTTAAAATAACAACTCCCCGTTTTGCCCTACTGCTTTTCTCGATTTCGGCTATAGCCATTCGTTTTACTGCCCCTCGATGGGTTACTACGATTACATCTTGTTCACCATCTCGGTTTAATATATTTACGGCACATAAGAAATCGCCATCTTTTAAATTGATCGCTTTAACACCACCAGTTTTCACACCAGTAACAGGCACTTCTTCGATATCGAATCGGATACTGTAGCTATAATAGCTTGTTAATAACAATTCATTATTTGATGACACTAAAGCTGCATAAATCATTTCATCGTTGTCTTTCACATTCATCGTCTTAATTGGTTTTGAATAGCGTGTAACAGCGTAATCGGAAAGTAAAGAGCGTTTAATTTGTCCTTCTTTCGTTGCCGTTAATACAAACACGTCTTCTTTTTCGAATTGTTCGATTCCAATCGCTTCGATAATTTCCTCGTCTTTATCAATCGGAACGATACTTGAAATATGTTGGCCAAGATCTTTCCAACGAATATCCGGTAATTCATGTACAGGCTGATAAATATAGTTGCCTTTGTTTGTAAATAGCAATAAATGATGCTGCGTATTTAATGTTTGCTCGTACAATAAATAGTCAGAATCCTTCATGGCGAAATCTTGTCCATTTGAGGCAGAATGTGAACGGATGCTTGTACGTTTAACATAGCCGTCTTTTGTCACCGTTACAACTACTTCTTCACTAGGCACTAATACATCCAGTGTTAGTTTAATTTCCTCAATTTCAGCTTCAATTGAAGAACGACGTGGCTCTGCGAATTTTTTGCGCATTTCAAGCAACTCGGATTTAATTACTTTAATTAATTGTTTTTCATTTTCCAAAATATTATTTAATTTTGCAATTGATTTTTCAAGTTCATCTTGTTCTGCTTGTAAGTCCGTAATATCTGTATTTGTTAATCGATAAAGTTGCAAACTAACGATCGCTTCAGATTGTATTTCAGTAAAACCAAATTTGGCTTCTAAGTTAATTTTTGCATCTCGTTTATCTTTTGACGAACGAATTGTAGAAATGACTTCATCTAAAATCGAGATTGCTTTTATTAACCCTTCTACAATATGTAAGCGATCTTTTGCTTTTTGAAGATCATATTTTGAGCGTTTTGTTACGACTTCTTTTTGGTGATCTATATACGCATCTAACATTAACGGTAATGTCATTAACGTTGGGCGACGATTGTGAATCGCAATCATATTAAAATTGTAATTGATTTGTAATTCAGTAGTTTTATAAAGATAATTTAAGATTCCTTGTCCTTGAATATCTTTTTTAAGTTCAATCACAATTCGCAGTCCAGTACGGTCAGATTCATCACGGATATCCGCAATCCCTTCTAACCGTTTATCAACACGTTGTTCATCGATTTTTTTAACTAAATTCGCTTTATTCACTTCATAAGGAAGCTCTGTAATAACAATTTGTTCCTTACCGCCTTTAATCGGTTCAACAGTTGCCTTAGCACGGACGATAATCTTTCCTTTTCCCGTTTCATAAGCTTTTTTAATACCGTCTATCCCTTGAATAATGCCACCTGTTGGGAAATCAGGTCCTTTTAATACAGTCATTAATTCATCTACAGAGCAGTTCCGATTATCTAGACGCATTAAGACAGCATCTAGTGCTTCTTCTAAATTATGTGGAGGAATATCTGTTGCATATCCAGCAGATATTCCCGTTGAACCGTTTACAAGTAAGTTTGGAAATCTTGCCGGTAAAACAGTCGGCTCCATATCTTGATCATCGAAGTTAGGAACGAATTCAACAGTTCTTTTCGTAATATCACGTAACATCTCAGCTGCAATTGCTGATAGGCGTGCTTCCGTATAACGCATTGCAGCAGGCGGGTCACCATCAACAGAACCGTTATTTCCGTGCATTTCGATGAGCATATGGCGAGATTTCCAATCTTGACTCATGCGGACCATCGCATCATATACTGAAGAATCACCGTGCGGATGGTAATTACCGATTACATTACCGACAGTTTTAGCTGATTTACGGAACGGTTTATCGTTCGTATTCCCTTCATTAAACATTGCAAATAAAATACGTCTTTGAACCGGTTTAAGCCCGTCTCTTGCATCTGGCAATGCACGATCTTGAATGATGTATTTACTATAACGACCGAACCGATCGCCCATCACTTCCTCTAGTGGTAATTCTTGAAAACGTTCGGTTGCCGTCATACTTCTAGTTCCTCCTCATGTTGGATGAATTCGCTATCTAAAATATTCAAATCATCTTCCATTCCAAAGTCAACATTTGATTCAATCCACTTACGACGTGGTTCTACTTTATCGCCCATTAATGTTGTCACACGGCGTTCTGCTCGTGCTGCATCATCAATTGTTACACGAATTAAAGTTCTTGTTTCAGGGTTCATCGTTGTATCCCACAATTGGTCAGCATTCATTTCCCCTAAACCTTTATAACGTTGAATAATATAGCCTTTTCCAACTTTGTTAATTGCCGCTTGTAATTCTTTTTCTGTCCAAGCATATTCAATTACTTCTTTTTTGCCTGCTCCTTTAGAAACTTTATAAAGCGGTGGCAGTGCAATATATACTTTTCCAGCATCAATTAAAGGACGCATATATTTATAAAAGAATGTTAACAGTAATACTTGGATATGGGCACCATCTGTATCGGCATCGGTCATTATAATCACTTTGTCATACGCCGCATCTTCTATTGTAAAATCAGCACCTACTCCTGCGCCGATTGTATGGATGATAGTGGAAATTTCTTCATTTTTCATAATATCGGATAGCTTTGCTTTTTCCGTATTAATTACTTTCCCGCGCAAAGGTAAAATCGCCTGGAATGTACGATCACGCCCTTGTTTTGCTGAACCGCCTGCAGAGTCACCCTCTACTAAGTAAAGTTCATTTTTTGCCGCGTTTCTTGATTGAGCTGGTGTCAATTTCCCAGATAAAATCGTACTTGATTTTTTATTCTTTTTACCATTACGAGCATCTTCACGTGCTTTACGAGCAGCTTCTCTAGCCTGTTGAGCACGAATGGCTTTACGAACTAATGAAGCAGATAACTCAGCATTTTCCTCTAGCACATATAAAAGCTGTTCAGAAACAACCGCTTCAACAGCAGAACGGGCTTCTGTCGTACCAAGCTTACTTTTCGTTTGCCCCTCAAATTGAAGAAGGTGCTCTGGAATACGTACGGAAACGATTGCTGCTAGCCCTTCACGAATATCTGTTCCTTCTAAGTTTTTATCTTTTTCTTTGAGTAATCCTACTTTTCGAGCATATTCATTGAACACACGAGTCATTGCTGATTTTGCACCAGTTTCATGTGTTCCACCATCCCGAGTACGCACATTATTGACGAAAGACAAAATAGTTTCTGAGTACCCATCATTAAATTGAAATGCAAATTCTACTTCAATTTCATCTTGTGTACCTTCTACATATTTGACAGGATGCAAAACATCTTTCTCTTCGTTTAAATATGTAACGAATGCTTCAATACCGTTTTCGTAGTGATATACTTCCGTTCTACCTTCTCCGCGCTCATCGATTAACTCGATTTTTAACCCTTTTAATAAAAAGGCTGATTCACGTAAACGTTCTGCTAACGTATCGTAATTAAATTTCGTAACAGAGAATATTTCGTGATCTGGTAGGAAGTGAACATGCGTTCCAGTTTCTTTTGTTGTGCCTAAAATTTCTAAAGTCGTAACTGGTTTCCCACCGTTTTCAAAACGTTGACGGAATACTTGTCCATCTCGATAAATCGTTACTTCTAAAAATTTGGAAAGGGCATTAACAACGGATGAACCTACACCGTGTAGACCACCACTTGTTTTATATCCGCCTTGTCCAAATTTC
Source organism: Bacillota bacterium (assembly GCA_023405135.1). Taxonomy (GTDB): domain Bacteria; phylum Bacillota; class Bacilli; order Bacillales_A; family Planococcaceae; genus Ureibacillus. The sequence goes on from JAEXYZ010000017.1 coordinate 36,993, forward strand.
CCACCAGCATGAAGTATTGTAAATATAACTTCTGGTGTTGGTTTCCCCATTTTATGCATTCCAGTTGGCATTCCGCGTCCAAAATCTCGAACACTTAATGAGCCATCTTCATGAATTTTGACGATGATATGAGAACCAAATCCAGCAAGAGCTTCATCAACAGCGTTATCAACTATTTCGTAAACTAAATGATGAAGGCCTCGACTATCCGTGGAACCAATATACATCCCTGGTCGTTTTCGAACCGCTTCTAATCCTTCTAATACTTGAATCGCATCATCATCGTATGCGATTCCTGGCTGGTTAATTGCCAAATCAAATCCCCTCCAAAATACAAACGTCCGTTCTGTTTCTGTTTTAATCGTACTGACAATATGTTTTTCTGTCAATATTTCGCATGTCAGGATAAGCTTATCTATTGTATCAAACTCAAGTCAAGTTGCACAAACAAACTTTACATTGAACCTTATTGTACCTACAATTTAACAATTGAGTAAATAAGAAAAAGTTCTTAATGTACAATTATTCACGATAATTTTTGCTTTTTCCTTCATCTTCATTCATATTGTCGAAAAAAATTTCTGTTATGATAGATGTAATGACTTTTTTTATGCTTCAAATTATACTTTCGTATAGGCTCAAAAAAGTGTAAAATTGTTATTGCTACATACTAGTACCAACTATTAATTTGTGAAAGGACCAAGATATGACTAATGCAATTATTGTACTTTGTGCTTATTTAATCGGGTCAATTCCATCTGGTCTTTGGATTGGCAAGATGTTTTATAAAACAGATATACGAGAGCATGGTAGTGGAAACTTAGGTGGGACAAACTCATTCCGTGTATTAGGAAAAAAAGCTGGCCTTGCCGTAACAATACTTGATATTTTAAAGGGAACGGCAGCAACTTTACTTCCGATCATTCCGTACTTTTCAGACTCTATCATTCACCCTTTAATATTAGGGGCAATCGCTGTTATCGGTCATATGTTCCCGATTTTTGCGAACTTCCGTGGAGGTAAGGCAGTTGCAACTTCCGGTGGTGTTATACTAGGATACGCATGGCCGTTATTTATCGTATTAATTGTCGGATTCTTTATTTCTTTAAAAATCACGAAAATTGTTAGTTTATCATCGATGATTGTATCGATTATCAGCATTATTTACAGTGTTATTTACGCCGTAATTACAGGTGATTACGCATTATTAATATTAATTACCTTATTAGCATTATTTATTTTTTATCGTCACCGCGCAAATATTAAACGTATTAAAGCTGGTACAGAACCGAAAGTTAAATGGATATAGATCTCAAAATAGACAACTTCTGAAAGGATGTAAGCGACATGAAGATCATGATTTCAAATGAAGCTTTTCAATGGTTTAAAAAAGAGATGGAAGTTGTACAAGGAAAATCAATTCGTTTTTATGCTAGATACGGTGGATCTTCACCATTCCATGAAGCCTTTTCTCTTGGTATGACGCAAGATGAACCCCACGATATCGGAGCCGAAACTTTCGTAGAGGGCATACACTTCTATATTGAGAAAGATGACTTATGGTTTTTCAATGATCATGATTTACATGTAAAGGTTAATGAAAAATCAGAAGAACTTACTTACGATTATGTAAAATAAAAAGGTGGGAAGTAGCTGTTTTAAAACAATTACTTCCCACCTTTTTTAAAATCTTTTTACATTAACTATTTCTTTTTCAAAACCGAGCACAGTTACCATTCCGTTATATGCTTCAAGTACTTCCGGATAAAAAGACTCCATTTTAGCCTCGTCTACTTCCCCGTCAAAATCGTAGCGAATTGGTTCGAATGCATTACTAAACTCGCGTAATTTTTCTAAAAACAATTGAACTTCCTTTGACTCCTTTATGGAAGAATCGATATTTGTGTAGACTTGAAATGAATGTTTGTTAGCATAAAAACGTCCAAAAAGGTCGGAACGTTGTTTTCCTTTTTTATGCGCTAACCGTTTTAAATCTTTCATACACTTTAGTACATTTCCTGCTTGCTGAACAATCATTTCTGCTGTGTTCATTGATATTACGACCTTTCTTTATAATTTAAATTCTTAAAATTTATGTAGACAGCATAATAAAAGAGGTATTACTTAATAATGTAATGACCTCTTTTATTATTGATTTAAAAATTTATCAGTTTCAAAGCTACTTATCATTTCATATTTGCCTTGTTTGCTCGAAATTTAAGCTTTGAAATGTATTAATTGTCTAAATTCTATATACAATTAATATGAACATTAATAATGGAGAGGAGTTCACTATTGAAAAATGGCCAAGTTAATAAATTAGAAAAGCTTATATTAAAAATGGTTGCTGAATTCATTAATACAAAACCTGATAATATAAAATATCCTGGCAGGAATAAAAAATTTTTTTAAGAAGAATTTTTAATAAAAAAGTATAAGTTTACATCGGTCTAAATTTTATCTAGATGACGTAAATAAGTGCCGGTGAGTTCGACGTGGCTTAATCACTATATTTTTCCCTCTTTGATATTTTATTTCTTCCTTTGAAGCTGGGGTTGTATTTACAAATTTTTCTGCACTTTTTATTATATGATCAACATTTACACCACCAACATTTACTTTTACCATAGTAGTATTTTCTTTTGTCATAAAACATCCCCCCTTTTATAATCCATTATTATTTGTTCTATTTATTTCTTCTTTTAATTGTTCTATCGTTTGTTTATTATTTAATATAAATCGTGATTGAGCATATATTTTGTGTATAGTAGCTGCCATTGAACTTAAAGCAGCAATCACAATCGTGTCATCCTCATCAAATTCATACTCATAACTACTTAAAACTATTATATATTCTATTATATCACTTTCACCAAGTCCTTCAATTTTGTAGATTAAGTAGTTTTGATGATAAGGAAGGTTCTGTTCCTTTCCGATAGCAATTCCATTACCGACATCATTTAGTGCTACTATCGATTTTTTATTGCTTTATTTATTTTATTCGACTCTTCCAATTCTTCTACTGTCATGATAGTAAAATCAAAATAGTTATTTTTTTAAAAGTCACTATTTAAATGGAAGACGTAAAAAATGTGGAGTGCAGTTAGCCGCTCCACATTTTGAATGAATATATTTGATTTACAAATGTTCTAAAAAACCTTCGAAACTGAAGAAACCCAGCCAAGCTCTTTAGAAATAGTAATTGAAGCTTGTTTTGTTTGCTCTATTAAATGTTGTAGACTCGACTTGCTAAAGCTTTCAACTGTTCCGTTTAGTGTAATGGAGGCCACCACTTCATCTTCCCAAGAGAAAATTGGACATGAAATACTGACAGTTCCTTTTGTTATTTCTCCAGAGGACATTGCATAATGTTGCTTTTTAATTGTTCGAAGCTCCTCTTGAAGCCTTTTTATATCTGTAATTAAACCTTGTTCTTTTAAAGAGTGTAAAATAAATTTCTGCGATTTAATCGATGAAAAGGCCAGTATCACTTTTTGAGCAGAGCCTTGATTCATTGGCACACGCAATCCAATAGGTTCTGCCTCCTTTAACCAAGGAAGATAGCTTATACAATCCACATAGACCCCTTCATGACCTTCAGGAACAGTTAAATAAACACTTTGCTGTAAGTCTTTCGCTAGTAACTTCATTGTCGGGATCGCACTATTACGCACGAGTAGATTGTTGCGAACGGATAGTCCCATCTGTAATAAATTTAAGCCAACTCTAAATTTCTTCGTTTCTTTGTTTTTAAAGACAATCCCGCTTTCTTCTAAGGAAGATAGCAATCGATGTACGGTTTGAACAGGAATATCTAACTCTCTGCTTATTTCTGTCGCACTCCACTCTACTTTCTCTGCTGTAGGTTTAATGGCATCTAGTAATTTAAATGACTTTCGAATTACTTCTGACATACTCAATCACTCCTTCCAAACAATATGTTCATTTGAATATAAACTTTAATTTTCAAATCGTATTGTAAAAAACGAAATTGCGTTTCAACATAAAAAACCTTCATGAGTTTTTTACACCCAACCCAAGCATGAAAATAAGTACCTTCGGTTCATAATGGTAATGACACAAACAGATGTAAGACGTGGTCTTTTTTGGTGGCTTTGACCCTGTATAA